>JBILKY010000347.1:0-3858 GCA_044376395.1 Chthoniobacteraceae bacterium
ACAAAAGTCGAGGATCAACAGGTGTCCGCCCGGCGCCAGCACCCGGACCATCTCGTTCAGCGCGTCGCTCCATGAAGCCATGTTTCGAAGCCCGAATGCCACGGTGACTACGTCAAAGCAACCCGTCCCAAAGGGGAGCTTCTGAGCGTCAGCGACCACCAGGTGTGAAAGATTTTTTTTGAGTGCGACACGAAGCATCGGCTCGCAAAAATCCGCGCCCACTAAAACCGCCTGGGGAGACGCCCGCAAAATGGCCTTCGCGAGCTCGCCACTTCCGGTCGCAACATCGAGCACACGTTTGGGAGCCCATCCGCGCACGATCCCAGCAACCTTCAGCCTCCAGAGGGCATCCAGCCCGAAGCTCAAAACCGTGTTCACCAAATCATAGCGCTGCGCAATCCGGGCAAAGTACGAGCGCACTGAAGCCGCTTGGATCGATCCATGGATTTCGGAATTTGCCACGCGGCATCTTCCCCCGCGCAATTCCGAAAAGAAAGCCTCTGCTCAACGGGCAACCGAGCGAGCGGCAGATTGCGGGCATCCCGCATCAGATCAAAACAGCCGCAGGCGGACCCACCCTCGGGCAAGGATGTCGGTTTGCCGCTCTTCCACGCAGTCGCCGGTTCCCAGAAGAAACTTGGGATGTGAAACATGCCTTCGAGAACACTTCGGCACGAATCACAAGCAGGCGACACGCAGGGACGGCGTCACACAGGGCACATAACCACGCGCGGACCTCCGCGCCGTGACGCGGCGATGGCGCGACATGACGCAGATTCGGGCGTTACGCCGTGCGATTTTTACGCATTTTGCGCAAAACGAGTAAAACCGCGCCCACCCCTTGAAGTTGGCCCCTGTCCTGCTACGTAGACGGTTCCGCATGCAATTCCCTGTCTTCAAGAAAGCCCGCGTTCTCATCGTTGACGATGAGGCCTCCAACGTGCGCCTTCTGGAGCGGATTTTGGATCTGGCAAAAGTCGGACATGTTTGCGGCACCACCGATTCCAGGGAGGCGCTGAAACTTTTTATCAATGAACAGCCCGATATCGTGCTGCTGGATCTTCACATGCCCCACGTGGATGGATTCACCATCATGGCGCAGATTCAGTCGAGCGTTTCAGACGGGGAATACCTTCCCGTGCTTGTACTCACCGCGGACATCACGCCGGAAACCAGGCACCGAGCCCTCACGCTGGGGGCGCAGGATTTTCTCACCAAGCCCTTCGACCACTCGGAGGTGCTCATGCGGATGCGCAATCTGCTGGAAAACCGTTTTCTGCACAGTGAACTCCGCCTGCAGAACACCAGCTTGGAAACGCTCGTGAGCCGGAGAACCTCGGAGCTCGAACAAACGCTCGGGCGCCTGAAGGCAACCCAGCAGCAACTTGTGAAGCAGGAACGCCTGCGCGCGCTGGGAATGATGGCAAGTGGAATCGCCCATGACTTCAACAACGCCCTGATGCTGGTGCTTGGCTACGCTGAACTGCTGCAACCCCACATCGCAGCCCTTGACGGCGAACGCGAAAAATTCCTCCTTGCAAACTTGAAATCCGCCGCCCAGGACGGCGCGCATGTGGTAAGCCGCCTGCAAGAGTTTTACCGCCCCGCAGGCAACGCCCACTTGCGGGTTGGCGTGGACGTGAACCAGACCATCGAGCACGCGCTGACCCTCACAGCTCCGCGATGGCGCGACAAATGCCGTGCGGAAGGCATCCAGATCGACCCCTCGCTGGAACTGACCCCCGTGCCAAACCTCCTGGGCAACGCGGCCGAGCTCCGTGAAGTACTCATCAACCTGATTTTTAACGCCGTGGACGCAATGCCCCAAGGTGGCCGTCTGGTGCTGCGAACCAAGGTTCAGGATGGCCGCATTCAAATCGAGGTCTCAGACACTGGAGTGGGCATGAGCGAAGAGGAATGCGCCCGCTGTCTGGAACCGTTTTTCACGACGAAAGGAGAGTCAGGAACCGGCCTCGGACTTGCCAGCGTTTATGGCTTTATCCAGCGCTACGGTGGTGCCATCCGGGTGAAAAGCGAAAAGGGCAAGGGCGCCTCCTTCACCCTCACCCTGCCTGCCTCCGACGCGCAAATCGACAGGACGCAAACCCAACCGCATGAACCGACGTCACCGCTGAAAATCCTCATCGTGGACGATCAGGAAATCATCCGCGAACTGATCTCGGAAATTCTCCGGAGCGACGGGCACAGCATCACCGTGGCGGCCACCGGCGTGGAAGCGCTTCTGCAGCTAAACACAGGGCAATTCGACCTGATCATCTCGGATCTCTCGATGCCCGACATGACCGGATCCCAGCTCGCGAGCGAAATTCGCGCAAAGAGCGACAAAACCCCGTTCATCCTTCTTACCGGATTCGGCGATGAGATGCTGGCGCAGGGCAGCACGCCGCTGGGAGTGGATTTAGTTCTCAGCAAGCCCGTGACCAGCGCAAGCCTGTATCAGGCAATCAAAAAGATCCTTCCCACGGAGGCTCCCGCGGACCCCTATCCTCAGGCTCCAGCGGACGTCTAGCTTGAGGCTCCTGCGGAATTTTAGCAGAGGCCACGCGGTCCTTTGCCACGAGGCCCCGCGGGCCTTTCCCGAGCAGGCAGCAGGGCTCGCCGCAACGTTCCCCGAATACATTTGCCGGGGAAATGAACGAGTGCGTCGCCTGCCCCCTCCCGAGCAAATGACGACTGCAGGCTGCGGCGAATCCGATTCCTTATATAAATGAAGATTCCGACTCGGAGCGCGTTGTGCTCCGCATGTCAGGCGCCGTGCGGACCACCTCTCAAGGTCTCACACGCCCTGGGATTTAATGGGCAGCGGGGGTTGTATGATGAAGATTGGATTGTCTTTTCCGGGTTGCCATCGTCGCGGTGGCGTGGAGCGGGTCGTATTCGAGTGCGCGCAATTTCTCTCGCAGCGGGGCCATGAAGTCAGCGTATTTGCCAACGAATACGAGGGCGTCAAAAATGTGCGCTTCTGCCCAGTGAAAAGCGGGGCGGAACCCTCGTTTCTCAAGGGAGCCGGCTACTTTCTGCGATGTACTAGACAAGCGTCATCCGCCGACATCAGCGTCCTTGGCACACACGGCGCCGTGTGCCCGACCGGCGGAGTCCATTGGGTGCAAAGCGTTCACAAGGCATGGCTGGCAAGGAGCAGGACGTTTCGGCGCAGGTTTTCCATGTCGCGAATCAAGCAATCCATCAACCCCCTGCACCCCGTCCTGCTCAACCTAGAAGAACAACATTTCCGCAACCGTGCCTACCGGCGGCTCATCGCGACAACCCCGGAGATCCGGCGGGATTTACATGACCTGTACGGCGTGCCGGAAGCAGACGTAGACATTATTCCAAACGGCTTTTCTCCGAGCGAATTCAACCCGTACCGGCGAATGGTTTTGCGGGCGGAGATGCGCCGCAGACTCGGCCTGTGCGCGGATGAAATCGCACTGCTATTCGCCGCCAATGAGCTCGAACGGAAAGGATATCATACGGTAATTTCCGCGTTGAAGGCGCTTCGGCCCACGCCGTTCCGCCTGATTGTCGTGGGCCGACCGAGTATCAAGACAGTCCAAAAACAGGCAGCCGCCGCAGGCGTCAAGGACCTCGTGATCGCGTGCGGTAGCACCAACGAGATCGCGCATTACCACGCAGCAGCGGACGCATTTGTGCTGCCCACACAATACGAGGCATTCAGTCTCGCAATCCTCGAAGCGCTTGGCAGCGGGCTCCCCGTGATCACCAGCAACGTTCCCGGCGCGCGCGACGCCATCCAACCTGGCAAAAACGGCTTGCTGCTGCAGGATCCAAACGATCCTGAGGAACTCGCCGAGGCTCTGAGGCAAACCACGCAGT
>JBILKY010000348.1:0-3835 GCA_044376395.1 Chthoniobacteraceae bacterium
GAAAAAGCACCCCGTTCAAAGCCGCACTCCCAGTTCCAGCCAACACCGCCACCGGTGTCGCCAAGCCCAGCGCGCAGGGGCATGCCACCACCAGCACCGACAGGCCGTGCCACAACGCGCTGCGCCATGTGCTGTCAATTGGCCCGCTCAAAAGCCAGCACAACACCGTAGCGGCCGAACCCGCCAGAACCCCCCACGCAAACCATCCCGAAACCCGGTCGGCAATCCGCTGAATCGAAGGTTTGCTCATTTGAGCTTCGCGCACGATCCGGATGATTTGCCTCAAATACGCATCGCGCCCCTCCCGTGAAACGGTGACCACAATTCCACCGCTGCCATTCACGGTTCCCCCGACCACCGGATCTCCCGACCCGCGCCAAACCGGCACGGGCTCGCCGGTCACCCAACTCTCGTCCACAAACGACTCACCCTCGCAAACCACGCCGTCGACGGGAACCCGTTCCCCCGGAGGAACGACAACCTGCATACCGACCCTCACATCGGAGAGCGCAACCTCCCGCGCCTGTGAACCCTCTCGAAGTCGAACCGTCTGAGGCTGCATGGAAACCAGTCCGTGCAACCACTCCCAAGCCTTCGCCCTTGTCCTCTGCTCCAACCACCTGCCCAAGAGAGCAAACGTAATGATCCCAGCTCCCGCCTCAAAAAAACCAGAGTCCATCCGCATCGAACCAGATCCGGCAACAGCCTCACCACCACTCATCGCCCCATCAACGCAGACAACGAGGCTTCCCAACCAGGCAGACAAAGACCCGAGTCCCACAAGAAAATCCATGTCAGGAGCGCGCCGACGGACTGCAGCAACCGCTCCGACTAAAATGGGCAGGCCCGCCCAGAGCACGACAAGCCCGGAGACAACTGCCTCTGCTATCCACAACCAGCCAACCCTCGCCTCGTCAGGATGAGCCCCAAAAAAATGCTCACCCATTGAAATAATGGCGAGAGGCAGGAACCCGGCCAGCGCCAAAAGCCAGCGCCATCCGGATCCTTCATCGCTTCCAACCATCGATCCATCACCGGATGTGACCGAAGAATCCTCCGCATCGGCCACTGCAAAACCCGCCCCCTCCACGGCAACACGCACACGTTGCCGCAAAACATTCTCCGTGATGCCGTCGCCGGTTGCTTCCACCAACGCGCGAGCATCAACGAAACTCACCGAAACACGCAACACGCCGGCGATTCCAGAAAGCACACTCTCCAATCGGGACGAGCAACCAGCACAGTGCATTCCGGAGATGCGAAACTCGATCTTCACTTTGAAAAACAATGAACCGACTGTTAGACAACCGTCAAACGCGAGGCGGAAACGCTGATCAAAATCGGTCAGTCACATCTGACAACCGTCATACCGATCGGCGCGAGGGACGCAAGCGCCAGCTTGAAATGCTGCAGAGCGAAAGGGATTCCAATGATGGTCAACGCTAGTCCCGCCGCGAGGGTGAGATGCACAAGCGCCAGATGCCACCCGGCAAAAACCAGCCAGATCACATTCCCAATAATTCCCAACACGCCCGTCCCGATGTCATCCCGACCGGTCACCGACCTGCGATCCACAAGCCGGCGGCCGAAGGGCCAGCAAGAGAACGTCCCCAGCATGAAACACGCGCGGGTCCACGGAAGACCAATGATGGTAACCGCCATCAAAACGCCCACCAAGTACCACCAAATGCAGGAAATCGCGCCTCCCAGCAAAAACCAAAGCAAATTTCCGAGCGTCCTCACGCTAAAAACATTACACAAGGCCTGCAGAAATCAATGTATACTGGGAACTCCGCCGCCATTTCCCGATTCCCCTGTGCACCAATTTAGGGGCAAAGGGTCATTCGATTTCATCGCTCGCGGGTTGCTGCGAATCACGGCGCGCCCTTAAGATTTAGTCCTTTCGTTATGTCGCACCCCAACCGTCGCCAGTTTTTCGCATCGCTCGCCACTGTTTCAGGCGCCCTCTCCTCAAACGCTTTCTCCGCATCCACGCGCCCTACGGGAGGAGGCTTCGTCGAAGCGGAGCGTGAGCTATCCCTGAATTCGGATTCAGATGTGATCGTTTGCGGGGCCGGACCAGCGGGAGTCACCGCCGCCATCACCGCCGCGCGGGCCGGCGCAAAAGTCAGGCTTTTTGAAACGCACGGGTCTCTGGGCGGTGTGTGGACCTCATCGCTCCTCGGATACTTACTCGACTTTGACAAACCAGGCTTCAATCAGGAGCTGGTCGGCAGGCTGCGGGAACGGGATGCCATCAATGGCGGTGGAATGAACGGGCTGAGCTACCAACCCGAAGAGATGAAGCTGCTTCTCGAGGAGTTGTGTGCAAAGGACGGAGTCAAAGTACACCTGCACACCCGCGTGAGCGCAGCTTACCGAGACGGAAAATCACTGCGCACTATTGTGACGGAATCAAAATCAGGACGCCAGGCATGGAGCGCACCCGTGTTCATCGATACCACTGGTGATGGGGATCTTGGCGCGCAGGCAGGCTGCGAATTTGAAATAGGCAAGGAGCGGGATTGTCCTTGCCAGCCGATGACGATGTACGCGCTGCTGATGGTGAAAGATTCCGCACAGATAGCCGACTGCATTCATAAAACCGGAAACAACGGACAACACGTGGGGCCTGCCGCTTTTCGCGACACGCTCAAACATGCCGGTGTGAGGCCAAGCTATGGTGCTCCCTGCATTTTTCCGATCCAAGGAAACCTCGTTCTCCTCATGGCAAACCACGAGTACGGCATCAACGCCACCAACTCAGAGCAAGTCAGCGAGGCAACCATGAGGGCTCGCGCCGAACTCCACCAGATAGTGAGAGGCCTTCGCACGCTCGGCGGGCCGTGGGAAGACGTGCAAATCGTGGCCACCCCGGAACAGATTGGCGTGCGTGACGGACGCAGAATCCGCGGCCGATATGTCATGACGAAGGATGACCTCATCCAAGGCGCCCGTCAGGAGGACGCGGTCGTGAGGGCCACTTTTCCCGTCGATATCCACGCTTTAAGCGCAGAGGAAAACAAGAAGTCAGGGTACGGAAACTCGGGAGTAAAGATGAAGCCTTATGACATTCCCATCAGAGCGCTCATTGCCAAGGACGTGGACGGTCTGATGATGGCGGGCCGATGCATCAGCGGGGATTTCATTGCACACGCGAGCTACCGCGTCACAGGAAACGCGGTCGCAATGGGCGAAGCCGCAGGCGTGGTTGCCGCGCATGCGGCCCATACCAAGCGTGCGCCCCACGAGGTGGCATGGAGCGAGGTTTCACCGCTATTAGAGTCGTGCCGCAGGATCGTTGCTCGGACCAAGTAGCCTCGCATCAGCCTGAGAAGAAGCATGCCGCCTCAACGCGGGCGCACCGCCAGAGCGAGAAGCGTCTGAAACGCGGGATTCTCGGGATCACGGGAAACCACCTGCACATCGGGATCGATGAATCCCGCATCTTCAAAAAAGCCCGTGAGTGCCGACTCGCTGAATCCCAGCCACGTATCGGCGTACAACTCGCGGGCCTGCTCAAATTGATGAGCCAGCAAATCCAGAATGACGACCCGCCCGCCGGGGCGGAGAATCCGGTGGGCCGAATGCACGGCGCGCTGCGGACTTCCCGCATGATGCAGCGCCTGCGAAAAAACGACCAAGTCGACGCTTTCAGCGTCAATCGGGGGCTCCTCGATGTCGCCAAGGCGATACTCCAAATTGTGGATGCCATTCTCGCGGGCAAGCGATGTGCCGTACTCGACCATCTTCTCCGAGTTGTCCACTGCGATCACCCGGCGCGCCCGCTTCGCCAACAACTGCGACAGATGGCCTTCCCCCGCGCCGAGATCCG
>JBILKY010000095.1:0-11841 GCA_044376395.1 Chthoniobacteraceae bacterium
TCCGCGTCGACGGTCAGCGCTCCGTTTACCTCCCAGTGCTCAAGCAAGGCGGGGATGCGAACACGATAGCGGTTGTTGACGGGGTCCGGGAACGTCTCCGATCTCTCGTAGATGTCCCAAAAACGCTTGTGGCCCAGGTTGTTTTTGACCAGTCCATTTTTGTCCGCGACGCCATCGCCAACCTGCTGCACGAGGGGCTGTTGGGGCTGTTGTTGACCGGCTTGATGATCTACTTGTTTTTGGGAAACCTCCGCGGGACCTTGGCGGTGTTTGTGTCGATTCCGCTATCGGCCCTTGCGGCAATGTTGTGCCTGGCTGCTGGCGGGGCCACGGTCAATACTATGGTTCTGGGCGGCTTGGCTCTCGCATTCAGCCGGCTCATTGATAACTCGGTGGTGGTGCTTGAGAACATTTTTCACCACCTCGAGTGCGGCGCCTCCCCCCGTGATGCCGCTGAGAAAGGGGGGACGGAGATGTCCCTTCCGGTGCTCGCGTCGACACTGACAACTGTCGTCGTTTTCTTTCCAGTAACCCTGCTGTACGGGGTAAGCCGTTTCTTGTTCATCGCCTTGGCGTTAGCAGTGGTTTTTTCCATGTTCGCCTCGTATGTCGTCGCAATGACAACCGTGCCTCTCTTTTGTGCAAAATTTATCTCCGCCCACTCGGAAATAAGTAACGAAGAGGGGGGTGGCACAATTATCAAATGGTTTGATCGCCAGTTTCACAAAGTGCGGGAAAAGTACGTTGCCGCACTGCAAGTTTCGCTGCAAAAGCCGGCGTTTACCGTGGGGTTGGCTTTGATTTTTTTCGTGCTTAGTCTGTTTTTATTTCCGCTCCTCAAGGTCGCCTATTTTCCCCGAACGGATCCGGGGCAGTTTGTGCTAAATGTGAAGGCGCCTACGGGAACGCGAATAGAGCTCACTGAGGAATACATTGCGCGGATTGAGTCTCTGATCCGGGAGCAAGTGGACCCGAAGGACCTTGATGTGCTGGTTGCGAACATCGGCGTTCAACCTGGTTTTAGCTCGATGTACACGAGCAACTCGGGTCAACACACTGCAACTCTTCAGGTAAGCTTGAAAAAGAAGCGTAAACGAGACAGTTTTTATTACATGAACCGAGTGCGCCGGGCGCTTGAGCTCCAAGTCCCCGAGGTGAGTGCCTACTTCCAAACCGGGGGGTTGGTCGACTCAGTGCTCAATCAGGGACTTCCGGCGCCCATTGACATTCAGGTTACGGGTTCTGATTTGGAGGCAACCCACCGGATTGCATCGGAAATCGCCATGAGAATTCGGGGACTCCCTGGGATCGGCGACGTGCTCGTTCCACAAGACGTTGATTATCCCGCCCTCAAACTGGATGTGGATAGGGCCCGGGCTTCTGAAATGGGTCTCAGTTCCAAGGAAGTCATCCAGAACGTGATCACCTCATTAACTTCGGGAGCCATGATCGCTCCCAGTTACTTTGTAGACCCAAAGAGCGGAAATGATTACCTCCTGACGGTTCAGTATCCCGAAAACCACATCGAAAGTTTTGATGACCTTATGGGAATTCCGCTCCGTGCCTCAGGACAAAAGCAGGGGACCCGACTGGATGCCGTGAGCAAAATTACTGCCTCCCGAGCGCCAACCGAAGTCAATCACTACCAGTTGCGACGCATCATTAATGTCTTTGTCGCTCCCGAAGGGGAGGATTTAGGAAAAGCTTATTCCGATATTCAAAAAATCATCACACAGACAAACCTTCCGGAAGGAATACGGATTCACGTAAGAGGTATGGTTTTGGGCATGCAAGAGTCCTTTCGCAGCTTTGCAATCGGACTCATTTTATCGATCATTCTAGCATATTTAATCCTGGTTGCCCAATTCCAGTCGTTTATCACACCGCTTCTCATCATGCTTGCTGTTCCTCCGGGAATCGCGGGCGTCATTCTCACACTTCAATTCAGCGGAACTTCGCTAAATGTCATGTCCCTCATGGGCATCCTTATGATGGTGGGGATTGTACTTTCAAACAGCATTTTAATTGTGGAAAGCATCATCCGACTGCGCAAGGAAGGCCGAGAATTGTCTGATGCAGTATCCGCAGCATCCACCCAGCGTCTGCGGCCAATTTTAATGACATCGCTTGCGACGCTTTTTGGGTTGCTTCCCATGGCTCTCAAAATGGGAGAGGGCGGCGAGTCTTATGCGCCGCTTGCCACTGCGATTCTCGGTGGACTGTCTGTTTCTCTTTTGCTGACCGTGTTTGTGGTTCCAGCGGCGTATCTTCTTGTCGAAAGAAGGAACAGGTTTGCGGACCGTTCAAGGCAGAGCGAAACCAACTCCGTATCCGTCTGACCGGCTGGGCAAAGCAGTTCCCAGTTCTTGCGCATGAGGATCCGATCTAAGGACTGAGATTATTTATTAAGAAGGTTAAATACCACAAGTCAGTGATAATATAAATGTATAAATTTCAGATGTCTTTGCATGCGCTCTGACGGATGCTTTCAGAGTTTCCTGCTGTTCTTTAAGATCTGGTCTCCAAAATTAAAATCGAATGAACCGAACTGTTGTTATCGTTCTGCTACTCGCAACGAGGCTTTCAGCTTTTGCAGAGCAAACAAAACATACCCGCCTGAGCTTGCCAGACGCTCGGGCACGCGCGATTGCAAATCACCCACGCATTTCGGCTGCGGAGTTGAAGGCTCTTGCTACTCAATCTGTGGTTTCACAGGCAAGCGCCCCCTTTTTTCCTTTCGTGAACGCGAATTTCACCGCGGTTGAATCCTTGACGGAAAACACGCGGATTGCCGCAGGGGGGATGAACAACCCCGTGATTTTCGACCGAGTCGCTGTCGGAATCGCGATCAATCAACTCGTCACCGATTTCGGGCGCACTTTTCATCAGCTTGCAGGATCCAAGCTGCGCTCTCGGGCTGAGGCCGAGGCCTCTCGTGGGGCTCGGAATTTGTTGTTGCTGCAGGTTTCCACGAATTTTTATACGGTGCTCCAACAACAGGAAATTGTACGGGTGGCCCGAAAAACCGTCGCGACACGAAAAGCCGTATTGGAACAGGTCTCCGGACTCGCATTGAATCAACTTAGGTCGGAACTGGATGTGAGCTTTGCCAGTGTTAACTATCAGGACGCTGAATTGCTTCTTACGAAGTCCGAAAATGATTTGAAGTCAGCCCAACTCGGGATGGTTGCGATGTTAGGACTCCGAGATGACTGGAATTACGAACTCGTCGAGGAACCTGGTTCGCCAGAGGAAATCGCGCCGATCGAGACGATGATCTCCTGCGCCTTCGACCACCGTCCCGAGCTTGCACGCCTGCGCCTTGAGGTCGATGCCGCTCGCCACACTGCCAACGCGGAAAAAGCGCTGTCCATGCCTACTGTCACCGCTTTCGCGAGTGTTGGAAACATTCCGGTGCGAGATGAACGTTTGCCCCAAAATTACGCGGCGGCCGGCGTGAATGTAAGCGTTCCTGTGTTTGCCGGCGGCTTGAATTCGGCGCGACGAGCTGAAGCAGAAATTAAGGTCCGCGTTACGGAGTCCAATTTGCGGGACGAAGAGAACCAAATCATACGTGATCTCAAAATCACATATCACAATGTGACTTTTTCAAAAAAAAAATTGGCCCTCCAAGAGGAGTTGCTCAAACACGCTCAGAATTCTGCCAGCCTTGCGCAGTCCCGCTACGAATTAGGCTCTTCTTCAATAGTGGAGCTTGGGCAGGCCCAACTGAATCAAACAGCTGCGGAAATAGCCTTTGCGGTGTCGCGATACGACTATCTTCTGCAGCGAGCAATTCTTGATTTTCACCGAGGGGAACCTTAGCGCTTCCCTAGCAGCCTGTCGGGCTTAGGAAACGGAATTCAAGGAAAGATGTGGAGGCGGATTCGGTGAAGGTTGCAGCTCTCGGGGGAGCGTAAGGTGGTTGGTGGACTTTGTCCGAATGCTCTCGCGAAAAACCGCACAGAAAACTGTCTTGAGTGACTCCAGAGGTCTTGGTTCGGGGCCTCTTAAGCGGCCAACGGTGCCCTTCCCATGTGGAAAAGCCGCTTGAGGTTGTACGCCAATGTTACCAGCGTCCATTCCGTGCGCACATTCTTGAGGCCGCGCAGGCTGAAGCGCCGGAATCCGAGGGTCTCTTTGATGATCCCGAAAATCGGCTCAATGGTTTGTTTGCGCAGGGCGTAGAGTTCGCGCCCTTCCTTTGTCTCAAGGCGATGCTTCATCCTCTCCTTGGCGCTGGCTTCGGGGCCCGGCGCAGGCGGATCCGCCCGCTGCTCGAGCTCTTGAACGGTACGACCATGGGACTTGCGCCCAGTCGCTGCGTAGATCAGCGGACCAGCTGTTGCTCCACTC
This sequence comes from Chthoniobacteraceae bacterium, assembly GCA_044376395.1. Lineage (GTDB taxonomy): Bacteria > Verrucomicrobiota > Verrucomicrobiia > Chthoniobacterales > Chthoniobacteraceae > Chth-196. The sequence continues at coordinate 4,357 of JBILKY010000095.1, forward strand.
GGCTGCTCGACTGCAGCCACGGCAGCGGCACTGTAATACCCACTGTCGACGAGCACCGCCTCGAGACTTTCAATCACTGGGCTCACCGTCGCAAGCGTCGGCCCCAACTGCCCTTTATCATTGGGCGCATCGCTCACGTTCACACCTACCAGCAAACGGCTCTCGATCTCCACGGCGGCTTGCGCGTTGTAACTTTGTCCAAAACCGTCTGGGGTCTTCATGATCCGACTCTCCGGGTCGGTGAAGTTGAATTGATCCTTGTCCCGAGGGCCTTCCCGAGGCGGTTGCGGAGGGCGTCCTCCAGGCTTTTTGCCTGTCTTCTTGGCTCGCTCGACGCGTTCTTGCTCCTTGGCTTGAAACTGCGAGAGCTCCTGCTGGTAGCGTTCTTTGGCGCGAGCTTTGATGACTTCGCTGGCCGTGCGCAACTGCTCCAAACGATCCTGCCGACGGGCAATCTCCTCTGGCAAAGTCAACCCATCTTCAAGCGGTGCGCTATCGGCTGTCTCGGCCTTTGAGAGAAGCTCGGCGACCTGCTTCTCGAGCAGTTCGATTTGCGCGAGTGCACGCCCATGGCTGACTGCGGAATGCTTGCTGGCGTTGGCGAGGATCTTAGTGCCATCGACGGCGAGGGTGACTTGGCCCACCTTGAGCACCCGCATCTGTACGGCCATTGCGAGCACCTGCTCAAAGCTGCTCTTGAGCAGCGCGTGATTGGCTCGGCGGAAGGTGCAGATGCTGTCGTGATCGGGGTGAAGGTCTGCGCAAAGCAGACGCACAGCTACGTTCTCGTAGGTGGCTCGTTCAATCTGCCGACTGCTGAAGGTGCCCGTCGCGTAGGAATAGATGAGCAAGCCAAGCATCAGCGCCGGCGGATACTGACGGCTGCCCGTCCCTCGCTCATTGATTTTAGCCTCGCGCAAATCGATCAAGCCGACCGCCTCCATGATGAAATGCACCAAGTGATCCTCCGGCACCCACTCGCGCAGATCCGGGGGCATTAGCAACGGAGTATCGTGGTCAACACAGACGAATCTAGCACCCATGCCTGATTAACCCCGATACACCCTATTTATTTGCAGCGAAAGTCCGACAGGCTCCTAGCTCCAAAGAGTTCCCAGTCTCAGACTGTCCGCGCGTTTCGCCAAAACCCCGAACTAGCGCTTTAACAGCGCTGGTAGACGACAGCTTACACAGTGCACCCCGCCCCCGTCTCGGGGTGATTGACCCAACCTTGAAACTTAGGTCACAAGGTTGACTTCGAGGTTTGCGCCCGGTGTTTGTCACTTGAGCGCAGATCATTGGACGAGGACGCGCTTCAACGCGATGCGTGCGCTTTATGGGGTGCGGCGCTGTGATCAGAAGGATCCTGTGGAACCGGATTTGCGGCGAGATAAGCTTCGACATCTTTGGTCACAACGATCGTTCCCCACATCAGCGCGGCGTGCCCCGGAAAGGTGCATACAAACTCATAGCTTCCCTCCTTGCTTATAGCCTCGAGCTTCAATGTCTGCTTTCCGCCGGGCTCGACGAGCTTGGTCGCTTCAATGAATGCGTGCCCTTTCGGCAGGTAAGTCCGTCCTTGCTTGTCCTTGTTATCGTTCGGCCCCATGGTCGCCGCGGCCATCCCGATGTCCATATGCTTGCCCGGGGCCACTATCACCAGATTGTGCGGCATGACATCTGGGTTTTCAAAAATGATTTCGAATGGTTTTCCGCTCTCAACAACAACTCTCTGCACGTCGTAACGCATTTGCTCTGGCACGGTCTTGACGACAAAGACGGGGACGCCGAGCCCCCTTAGCTCCCTTCGCGCCTCCGTATTTCCAACAAGCGACGCGATCTCCATGGCAAACTGATTTAGCTCCACAAAGGACTGCTTCGCACGTTGCTCCGCCGGAACAGTTTTCGCATAAGAAAGCACGGCCTCACTGACACCTGCGGCAAATTCCTTTTTCCAAGCAGAACGAGGGATCTGCATGATCGCATTCGCGGCTGAGGCTCGTTCCCTGCCGTCAATCACATGCTTCGCAAGGAGAGCAAAGTTGCCCTCCGCATACGCGGCGCCCATCAATGGCAGGGCAGACTGAACCGCGCGAAGCATTCCCCCAGTCGCAGACTGAGACAGATCTGCCAGCTTTGGCTGAAACTGCCCGCGGATTGCGGGATCCATAATAACAGCGATCGATTGAATCAACGCCTCGCGCGCCGGACCCGACTTCGCAGCCTCCCATGCCCCCTCAATGCTTGAATCCGCGATGAGCAGTGCTGCGTAAGCCAGCTTCCGAGTCACCCCTTGGCTGGCTTTTGAAGCCAAGTCCAAGTAGGCAGCGCGGTCTTTCAAGAGGGACTCCTTGCTGCTGGTCGCCACAATCTTTGCCAATTCAGCTATTGCCCCGGAAGACGATCCCCCCTTGGCGTCCAGTCGCCCAAGAGCCGCCAGCAGTTCATCGGCCCGGGTCTTTCCATGAAGTTTGGCAAGATCCGAAAGGACTTTTTCGCGAGTGGGAGCGTCATAGCTTTTCCGCTCAAGACGCGCGAACAAGACGGACTCATTTGCGGGGCTCACAGCGAGCAACTCTCGGTCGTCAAGCTTCGCTATGTAGGCTGCAAGCAACGCAGGATCCGTAGGCACGACGCTTTCCGTCGTCAAAGATTGGAGCTGCTTGAGTGTCTCCTTGAAGCAGTAATCGATGTAGTAATCCGTTGGCTTGCGGAGCACTTCCTGAGCGATTGCGATTGCCTCAGACACATCCTTCCCACGAAAGAAACTCGCCGCCCGAACTGCCTCGAGCCTCACACGCATGCTCTCATCCGCTACAGCGTTCCTGAGCAAGGCAAGCGCATCTGGAATGCGATCCCTCTGGTAGCACACTACCCGAACTGCTTGTGCTCTTGCGCGATGGTCGGGTGATTTAAGAAGCGAATGAATCAGTTCAAGATTCACAACATTGTGCCATTGGTGGACCCACAACGCCTCAAGAAGATGGTGCGCGTCGGTCACGCTGGCGGGATCGAACTGCTGAGTCCACCGCTTCACAGCAGCCACAACCTCGCTGGAGCTGTGTTTTGAAAGCTCGATTTTAGCCCTCAACCGAACGTCGTTTTCGGGCTCCTTAAGCAGCTCCAGCAACGCTGTGATGGATTCGCCGTAAATTTTCTTGGGAGTTAGAAGCGGCCTTTCCGGATAGGTGATCCGGTAAATGCGTCCATGCTGATGGTCACGGTTGGGATCACGGAGATGGTGTTGGAGGTGGCCGATTAGCATCTGCGACCAGTCCATAAAGTAAATCGATCCGTCCGGCGCCACAGTCACTCCGGATGGCCTGAAGTTCGGATTCGCAGCGATGTCTGTCTGAACCAGCGCAGGCTCGATGGTTTCCCCCTTCAATCCAGACCCTTCCTCGGAAATTTTCGCACGGAAAATCCCTTGGAAACTGATCACGTTGGTATTCAAAAACTCACCCTGCCACTCATCCGGAAAATGGCGGCTCGAGAGAATGTGTGTACCGGGACAAGGCCTTGAGGGGCGCACCCAGAACTGTTGGTAGGAAGGGTGAGCGCCAGTATCGAGGAAACTACTAAAGCCCGGCCCGAAGTAATTCGCGTTTCCCGTGGCATCGGTGATGATATCGTTGCCCCACGCATCGAATACCCGACCATGCGGGTTCGCAAAACCATAGGGCACATAGCGCTCAAACTTGCTCGTCAGAGGCTCGAACCTGTAGATCGCGCCGTTCACATTGCGTACGGGTCCAGACAATGTCTCAACCGAGGTCCGGTGAAACACGCCGTCACTCAGATACAAGGCGCCACCGGGCTCGTAGCAAATCGAGTTGGTTTCGTGATGTGAGTCCGCCGCATCGAGTCCATGCAGAATTCTCTCGGGTGGGTCATCGAGTGCATCCACCTTGCCATCCATGTTTGTATCGCGAGCAAACCACAAGTCCGGTGACTGCATCACAATCACCCCATCCTTGTAGAATTGAAAACCCGTCGGACAGTTCAGGCCATCAAGATAAGTGGTGCACTTCGAAGCCTTGCCAGTCTTCGGATCCAGATCGAAAACAAGCAGCTTATCAAAATCCTTCGTTGTTGGAGTGGTCTCGGGGTAACTGGGCCAAGCTGCAACCCAGAGTCGGCCCTGTGTGTCGAAATTCATCTGCACCGGATTCACCAACTCCGGGAACCTGGTCTCATCGGCGACTAGCTCCACCTTGCATCCCTGAGGCAGGCTTAGGTGCTTGATGGCTTCTTCGCCGCTCATGTAAGGCACGGGTTGCGGGCGGTTCGCCGGGGTTTGCGAGACGGGCGGCAGGTTGTCGTCCTTGACTGCAGGCAGTAACCCGCCCTTTGCAACCGCCCAAATCGCCTGGTCACGATTTGCAGTCTTCACGTCACGCTGCGCCATTTCCTCGCCGAGAATCGTCGCATTATCTACGCCCTCGTATTTGATTCTCGAGCGCCCGCCGTAGATGTTGTATTGATCCACGGTGCGATACCGGTGGTGCCACTCGCGGTTTTTATCAAGCACGGCGAGTCGGACGCGCTGAACCTGCGGATCACTCGCGGACGGCGGCTCCTTCGAAAACAACGCCTTGAACTGGACTGCGGCAAGAGCCTGATCCCCCTGCTGGTTCAAGTGAACGCCATTGATTGTCAGCGGTTCCTTCGCTGTCAGGTAAAGTCCGCGCGAAGCAGCGAAGAGATCCACGAACTCGATTGCGTTGGCTTTTGCTACCTCGCCCATCGCTACGGAGTAGGCGGCTAGATTCTTGTTGTTGAGCTCGCCATCCCCGAAATTGGGGTTCCGCAGATTCTCGTGGGCTATTGGCGAAAACAAGACGACCCGAGGGCGACCCGATCCGAAATCAGCGGCCAGAAGCCCCTTTAAATATTCATCCAGCTTGCTTTTGAAGTCCCCCAGTCCGGCTTCGCCCTTGAAAGACTCATTGAACCCCCAGTAAGCGAGGATCACACCAGCGTGGAATTCCGTGCCAGCCTTGTAAACAACGTCCACGCTCCCCACCTGCCCGTTCGCGACCCCCTTTGCGATCGCATCACCCTGTTTCATGTTCAGGAAATACTCAATCGGCGGAACCTCATCAGAACGGGGGTGAACATTGAATTCATCCCCCGCGAAGCCGAGGTTGCGCAAGGTCAGATCCAGATCCGGAAAAGCCCTGTGAATAAATGCCTCAAGCCAGCCGAAATGCTGCTGCCTGTCGGCCAACCCACTGCCGACGACCGCGACATGATCGCCTTTCCTGAGTTCCAAAGCATGCATTGAGGAGGCTGCAAAAACCCCGAATGCAGGTGCCAGCAAATGTCTGAGGGATATTTTCATATTTTAGTCGACTGTAAGCATCTGGATGCGGCGCTGCCTGAAGCCCACCGCACAACTGCAGGCAATGACTCTCTGAGCCCAGCGCGCAGCGAGACTCTGCTACGGGCAAGTCATGATTGTGAAGCGATTTGTAGGCGGCACCTAATGAAACAACAACGCAAACGATGTGGGCGCCTTAGATAAAATCACCGCCTCTACGGCAAATAAAAAAATCGGCCCGAAAGGACTCTAAACTGTGGACATCAGGTCCGCTCCTTCGTTTCCTACAGGAGCATGCTCGGCAATCTCCTAGGCCCGGAAATCTCGGAACTGATCGAAACCAGAAATTTTGGTTCCATCAGAGGGCTATTTGAAGGCATGCCCCCTGCGGATATCGGCGAAATCATCTCCGAAATTCCGGAGGAGAATCAGGCGATCGTCTTCCGCCTGCTTCCTCAAAGCAACGCGACCGAGGTACTGGAGTACCTTGGACCTGAGGAGCAGGAACGCATCATCCGCAACCTGGGCAACGAGGAGGCGGCCCGGATTCTAAACGACATGTCCGACGACGACCGCACGGCGTTGCTCGAGGAGCTTCCCGCGGCAATTGTCACGCAGCTCTTAACTCTGCTCTCCCCAAAGGAGCAGCAGGTAGCGAGAACGCTTCTAGGGTACCCGGAAGGAAGCGTCGGCCGCCTGATGACGACCGAGTTTCTGACAGTCCGCCCCGACTGGACAATCGGGCAGTCACTTGAGCACATCCGGAATCACGGGAACGACTCCGAGACTCTGAACGTGATTTATGTCACGGATTCCACAGGCCGGTTGATTGACGATGTGTACATCCGGGAGTTCTTGGTTCGTCCCCTTGAGACAAAGGTGGACTCCATTCATGACAACCGGTTTCTTGCGCTTCGCGCGACCGACACTCGGGAGGTGGCACTGTCGCTTTTCAAAAAGTACGACCGTAACACGCTTCCAGTCGTGGATTCGTCCGACATGCTGCTAGGGATCGTCACAGTCGATGACATGCTCGACATTCAGGAAGAGGTCGCCACGGAGGAAATTCAAAAGATTGGCGGGATGGAGGCTCTTGACACGCCTTACATGGAAACCACTGTTGCAGAGATGATCCGCAAACGCGCGGTTTGGCTGATCGTCCTTTTCGTGGGTGAAATGTTTACTGCTAGCGCGATCGGTTTTTTCGAGGACGAACTCAAGAAGGCGGTCGTGCTTTCGCTTTTTGTTCCCCTGATCATGTCCAGCGGCGGCAACTCCGGCTCGCAGTCCTCGACACTCATCATCCGCGCACTCGCACTTGGCGAGGTGGCCCTTCGCGATTGGTGGCGGATCATGCACCGCGAGTTGATCGCCGGCGCGGCGCTTGGCGGAATGCTGGGAATGTTGGGGTTCGCCAGAATCACCATCTGGTCGCAGTTTACAGACGCATACGGCCCTCACTACCTGATGCTTGGATTAGCGGTCGCGATCGCCGTGACAGGCGTAGTTATCTGGGGGACTCTCACTGGCTCAATGCTTCCACTGATCCTTCGTCGCTTTGGACTTGATCCAGCCACTTCTTGCGCTCCGTTTGTGGCAACGCTTGTGGATGTCACCGGGCTCCTCATTTACTTCAGCGCGGCTGTGCTACTCCTGCGCGGAACAATCATGTAGCCCGGAAATTATGTCAAAATCCGACCCGATGGATTCGCCGAGGCTGCGCGCCTCACTCGAGATGCTCACTCTTGCGGTGACGGACAGTGATGAACTGAAGGCATGGTTTTTAAAGCTCGGCGAGCTGCCTTCGAACCTGCGCATGAATGCAATTCTGCAGATCACAACCGAAATGCGCCACGCTGACGAGGACCCCGCGCTCATCGATGCAATCGCCGCTCTGTGCAATGTGGAGCTTTATGATTCCGTGAAGACTGTCATTCTCGACGAGGAATGACCTCTTCCCCTGATGCCCATGCGATACCTGCGGATTTACAGCATGCTGATGCGAAATTCGATGATTCGCGAGATGAGTTTCAAGGCGAACTTCCTTTTGTGGACCGTGGTGGAACTCATGTGGTTCTCGGGACAGGTTCTTTTCGTCGACGTGCTATTTTCACACGTCGACCGCGTTGGAGACTGGAGCAAGTGGCAGATGGTCGCGCTTA
>JBILKY010000096.1:0-11809 GCA_044376395.1 Chthoniobacteraceae bacterium
CATTTCCTCAAGCACCTCGGCGAAACAATCCATCAGGTAGTTCAGGTCGCGCTCCATTCGCGCGAAGCCCAGTTGAACAAAATCGGGCTGGTCGACTTTCATCGAGTGCGCACTCTGCCTATTGAGATATCCCGCGCAAAGCACGAAATGTCTGCGAGGGCCGAATTTTGCTGGGTCTGCGGGTTTGGCGCGGCCGAGGCGCCGCGGGCGCTGCTAGTGTACCGCCATGCGCGCCGCAGCTTCGGGCGAAGTCGCGCACAGTACTTCCACGGCATTCCCGCCGCTGAGAGCCAGCCTGTTGCGGACGGTCGAGATCGCGAGTTCGGGTGTGTTGCAATCCTCGCTCAAGTGCCCGAGCACGGCCCTTCGAAGGTTGCCGCCGACCATCTCAGCCAGCAGCTCCGCCGCTGCTGTGTTTGAGAGGTGTCCGTGCCGCGACATGATGCGCTGTTTCACAGCCCAAGGACGGCGGGTGTCGTTTTGCAGCATTTTTTCATCGTGGTTCGTCTCGATCACGAGAGTGTGAACAGAGCGGACGCGTTCGGTCACCATGCGGGTGGCGAAGCCCAGATCTGTGAGAAAACCGATCTCACGCGCCGAGTGCCTCAGGACGTAGCCCACCGGTTCAGCGGCGTCGTGCGGGATGGAAAAGCTGTGGATTTCGAGATCCCCGATGGGGAAAGCGGAACCCGTGGCAAAGATTTTCCAGGCGGCGTTTTTGACCGTCTTGGAGAGGGCTTCAGCGGTCAGGCGGTTGGCATAAACTGGGGTTTTGAAGCGCCTAGACCAGACATCGAGGCCGCAGGAATGGTCGGAATGTTCGTGCGTGAGGATGATGCCGTCGATTTGTTCCGGTGCGACACCCACTTCGGCGAGTCGCTGGGTGATACGGCGCGTGCTGAACCCAGCGTCGATGAGGATTCGCGTGTTCGGCGTTTCCACAAGAGAACAGTTGCCGGAGCTGCCGCTGCCGAGAACCGTGAGGTGGAAGCTTGAGCCGGACGCCTCGGCTGCGATGGCTTCCATCAGGAGTCCTCCCCAGGTTTTGTCCCCGCGTTTCTGGCTTTGACGAGGTGGCTGTATTGGTTCCCCCACTCCTCGGGGAGGCGCACGGGCCTGCCGGCGGGCATTTGGACAAGCGCCAACATCTGCCGGGCGCACACCATGACGGTGGAGTCACTAGTTCTGCGGACTTCAAACGCGCACCAGAACCGCGTCCGATCGAGCGATTCGAGCCAGCCGTCGATCACCAGCTTATCCCCAAGGCCCGCAGGTTTTCGATAGTCGATTTCGGTGCGCACGACCACGGGAAAAAGCTGTGACTTTGCCATTTCGACTAGACCCATCCCAAGCTGCTCGGCGAGGAGGGTGCGCGCAGTTTCAATAAAACGCAGGTAGGCGAGGTTGTGCACAACGGCCGCGCAGTCCGTGTCGAAAAACATCACCTGGACTTCGGTTTGTATCCGGGGTGTTCTGGCGTCGGGGGGCTCGGGGCTCGGGGTCATTGGCGGGCTGGTGCGGGCTGGTGCGGTCTGTAGAGCGCTGATGCGGACCGGACTTTTGCGGGGTGGAATGAACGGGGTGTGTAAGCGTCCGACGGGTTGAATTACAGGCGCTCGTATTCACCCTTGCCCACTCGCTTGTATACTTTGAAGCCGGCGCTTCGAGCGTCCGCCACGGACAGCGGCTTCAGGATTTTTGGTGTCGAAAAAGAGCTGATGAGTTTCCGCACCGGCTTGCGGCAGAGCGGGCAGTTCTCCAAAGGCGGCGCGCTCACGGGACGCGTGAGTGAAAAGCCCCCCTTGCAAATCCGGCAGTCCCCCGAACACGGTTCGTACTCGTAAGTAGGCATGTCCGGAAGGCTAGCACGATCCCGAGCCGATGTAATGCTGCCATTGTTCCGGCAGCGGCGCTTTTTCGATGGCATCTGCGATGCGCCCCTCCGCTTCGGGCGCGAAAGTGGTGGAGGTGCCATACACCATAATGGCGTCCGCGGAACCCTCCGCGCGCAAAGCGTGCGCAACGCCCGCGGGAATCACGATCCCTGCATGCTGCGCGCCGCCACTATCGTCGCCTTCGAGAAAAAAGTGCATGACGCGCCGCTCAAGCCCGGCGCGCTCGTCGACAAGAATCATTTCAACGTTGCTTTGGATGAAAAACATCACGTCCCATTGCTCCTGTGCATAAGGGCGTTCTGAAACTGGTGCGGGCGTCGGGCCGTACAGTTTTTGGAACCAGGCTTCGGGCGTGTGTCCGGCTGGAATGTGCGGCGGATGGATGTGAAAGCCTTTCGCGGTCCCGGCAAACATGCGTGCGGTGGCCCACTGGCGGGGCCACAGGCCCAGCTGCCCGAGCACTCCCTGTCCTTCACGCGCGAATTCTCCAAAAAAACCGCGGTGCCTCTGGCGGAACACGCGGCGCGGGACAAACTCCACTCCGGGAATCCAACCCGGAGCGAGCACGGACCGTTCGGTGGATAGAATCTCGCCGACGCTGAGGCCGGCGCCGGAAAGACGCTCGAGTGGGCTTGCTGAGCTGTAGTCACGCTGCGAAAGCGCTGCGCGTGCGCCCGGTTTGAGTCCGATCCAAGGGTCCATAAGTCAATTCCGTTAATTACCGTCCATCGTGCAGGAGGCTTTTCCGGTAGGAAAGAATCCTTTTCGGGCCGTAAAGCATCCCTCAACCGTTTCCTGCCCCTGCGGAGGGAACGGGCTCTTCGATGGCACTGAGCTTTTCTGCCGCGCATACACGGATGGCTTCCCCAACGGCTGCCGCCATCTCCTCTAAATCGGTTTCTGACACACAAAAGGGGGGCATCAGGACGATGGTGTCGCGGATCGGACGGGTGAGCAAACCGAACGCCCGTGCCGCCATGCAGATTCGGCTCCCCATGCGAAGCGCCGTATCGAAGGGGCGGCCGTCGGGCATCCGTACCTCGACGCCCGCCATCAGGCCGCATTTGCGAATTCCGTAAACCTCCGGGAGGGGTGCGAGATGTCCTTCCAGAGCCGAGTGGAAAGCGGGAATGAGCGTCGACTGAAGCCGGGACAGGACTTTTTCCTCGCGGAAAATCGCGAGATTTTCGAGGGCGACCGCACAGCCCAGAGCGTTGCCGCAGTAGGAATGGCCGTAGTACAGCGTGCGCTCCGTGCCGCCCGTGAATGCATGGAAGATGGACTGCTTTGTGAGCGTCGCGGCAAGCGGCATGTAACCGCCGGTGAGCCCCTTGGCGAGCGCCACAAAATCCGGCACCACGCCCTCCTGTTCGCATGCGAAAAGCGTGCCGGTCCGGCCGAATCCCGTGAGGACTTCGTCTGCAATCAGTAAAACGCCGTGCGCGTCGCACCAAGAGCGGACCTTCGCCAGAAGGCCTTTCGGCCAGACAAACATCTGGTTCGCACCTTGCACGAGCGGCTCGATGACCACTGCGGCGATCTCCTGCGAGGACAGTTTTTGGAGCGCCTCAAAATCAGCGACGCGCTGCACGGGAAACTGCCAGGCGGCGAAACGGTCGTGAAAAAGCGGGATACCTCCAAGTGCCGAGGCGCCCATGGTGTCGCCGTGATAAGCACCGTGAAAAGCGACGAAGCGCGAACGGCGCGGTTCGCCTGAGAGCTGCCAGAATTGGGCTGCCATTTTGAGCGCCACCTCGATGGCGGTGGAGCCGTTGTCGGAAAGAAACACGCGGTCGAGTGTTCCTGCGGGCCAGAGCGCGGCGAGTTCGGCACAGAGTTGGGAGGCGAGCGGGTTGGAGAAGCCTAGAAACGAGGTGTGCGCGACGCGATCGACTTGCCGCTTCAGAGCTGCGTCGAGGCGTGGATGCCGGTGGCCGTGGAGATTGGTCCAGATCGACGAGTTCCCATCCAAAAACCAGCGCCCTTGTTCGTCCTTCAATCGGGCGCCATCGCCTTCCACCAGTACCAGCGGCTCTTGTAAGAGCCAGTCGCTTGTTTGAGTGAAGGGATGCCACGCATGAGCAAAGTCCGCCTCAGCGGCAGTGCCCGTGAAGGCGGAAAGCCCTTCGATCCGCGGAAATGGCGATGCCTTCGGAGGTGTCATGAAATGGGTTTCAAGCGCGTGTGGGACGCTAGTTTTGATCGAGCTTGAACTGGATCTTCACGTCGTATGTCTCGCCCGGAAGGCCGTTGGGAAGTGGTGCAATCTGCGTCACCTTCTGCGCGGCATTCATCACGGACTCGTCCATGATCGGGTTGCCGGACGGGGTTGAAATTTCGCGCAGAATGATGGTGCCGTCCTTGCGGATGCGGATTTTAAGGATTGCGATAAAATCCTGGTTGGAACGCACGATGGAGGTGGGCTGCTCCCAGCGGCTGTAGAAGCGGTCATGAATCATCTGGTGGTAGTTGCCGAGCTCCGAGGCGCTGGGGCCGCCGCCTGCCCGTCCAGAGCCCGTGCCATTGCCCACACCTGTTCCGGAACCTGTGCCTGAGCCGGACGCTGAACCCGTTCCCTGGCCGGTTCCAGTTCCTGAACCCCCGCCGCCCATGGGCACGGCTTTCAAGGGCACAACTGCCGGCGGACCACTGCCTCCTCCTGCTCCGGTTTTCGCGGGTTCCACTTTCAAGGGGACGACGGCTGCGGGTTTGGCCTCTGGTTTGGTGTCTGTTTTTGGCGCGGGGCTCTGCGCCGGTTTTACTTCCGGCTTGGCCTCCGGTTTTGGGGTGGGTTTGGGTTCTGGTTTGGCCGGAGGTTTCAACTCGGGCTTGGGCGCAGGTTTCACTTCCGGCTTTGGAGTCGGTTTGGGCGTGGGCTTTGGCTCCGGTTTCGGTACGGGCTTGGACGTGGGTTTAACCTCTGGTTTTGGTACTGCTTTAACTTCGGGCTTGGGTGGAGGTTTGACTTCCGGTTTTGGCGCGGGCTTGGGCTCCGGCTTAGGCTCCGGTTTTGGTTCTGGTTTTGGTTCTGGTTTCTTTTCGGGCTTGGTGGCGGGCAGCTTGATCTCGCTCGCGGGTTCGTCTTTGGGCTCGGGTGTTTCCGGCTTAGGCTCAGGAGGTTTGGGCTCCGGTTCCGGTTTTGGAGCGGGTTTGGGGGCCGGTGCGGGTTTTGGCTCAGGCTTGAGCTTTGGCGCGGGCACGTCTGGGATCGTGTCGGATTCAGGGTCGGGACGCGGCTTCGGTGCCGGCGCTTCCGCGCCGTCCCCAGCGGGCGCGCCTCCGCCTCCGAGGCTGCCCCCGTCCAACCATTGGATGTCTGTGGGTGGAGACGGACGGTGGCGGCTGAAGAACCACATCAAACCCAGCAGCACCAAGTGCAGGAGCGCGACTAGGAGGATGTTTCGCCGGAAAAAAGAATCGCCCATTTGTCTGACTCTCTGACTTCGAGTCCCACTACGGGGACTCTGTCACTTTTGCCAAACCGACCTTGGTGATCTTCGCGGCTTTCACAGCATCCATGATTTCCATGATCCTTTGCACGGTGAGTTCCTTGTGGGAACGCACGATCACAGCTGCTTCGGGACGCGCTTCGTGGAGTTGCGCGAGGCGCGCGGTGAGATCGCCCAACGCAACGGACTCGGTATTGAGAAGAATGCGGTCGTCGCGGAAGAGCGAAAGGTTGATCACACTGTTCGGGTCCGTGGCCTGGCCATCCTGCTTGCCTGTCGGCAGGATAAGATCCGTGCTGTTCTCCATGAGCGGGGTGGTGATCATGAAAATCAGCAGCAGAACGAACGCGAGATCCAGAAGAGGCGTCACGTTCAATTCGTTCAACGTATGCATGCTGTGTTTGTCGGAGAAGCGGCGCATGGAAGGCGTTGGGTGGAGTGTTTGGTCGGATGCGAGGGGAATGCCTACGAATCCGAGCGGTGCGAGACGTAGCGGTGTTCGAACGCGCTGGTGAGTTCGGCGGCGAAGTTGTCCAGGCCGACGATCATTCCGCGCACCGTGGTGACGAGGTAGTTGTAACCGAACATGGCGGGGATGGCGACCAGCAGGCCGGTGACCGTGGTGATCAACGCCGCGGATACGCCGGGCGCCATTGCGGCGAGGCTCGCGGAGCCCGCTTTTGCGACGTCGGCGAACGTTTCCATCACGCCCCACACCGTCCCAAGCAGTCCGATGAAAGGCGCGCCGCTCACGGCCGTCGCAAGGATGATCATCTGCGACTCGAGCAGCAGCGCCGATTCACCCACGGCGCGTTCCATCGCCACGGCCACAACGCGCATCTGCGCCGGCGTGATCTTGCCGGCGCCCTCCAGGCGGCTTGCAAAGGTCTCGTCCACTTCTGCCGCGCCCAGGAGTTGGTACGCCAGCTCGTGGCATCCGGCGAGGTACACCGAGAATACCGGCGCGCCTTCGAAGCTAAGCCCGTCGCCGTAGACCCGCAGCGGGAATCGATCCTGCCGGAAAAGCTCAAGAAACGCTTCCTTTTGACGGGAGGCCACGCGAAGCGTGAGGAACTTGCTTAACATCACCGACCAGCTGAACACGGACCCCACGAAGAGGGCGCCGAGCACCAGTTTGCCCGGCAGGGTGGATTGTTCGAAAGCGAACACGAGTCCGCCATCACTGTTAGCCAAAAGAATTTGAGAAAAAAGCGTTGCCGCCATGGGGTGTAAGTTCGTTAGTGCAGGTGCCTCAATTCCGCAAAGGAATCTTTCAGGCGAGAATCTTCAATGCGAAAGACACTCATCATGCTAAAGCAAATCAATCTCACGATCCATTTAATAGCAAACTTGCGTGGTATTCTAGCGTGGTCTTTGCGTAAGTGCGGATCGGTGAAAAGCACGGTTCCCGCAAACAGAGCGGCGGCCGGTGTGCATGGAAATTTCGGCAATGCCGGCGACTACGGGAGGCTCGGGGTGTTTCGAAGGAAGGCCATTTTATCGCAATCCGCAGCCGCCGCTGCATGTGTCCTGATCCTGGCATTGGGACTCGAGCCAACAGCGATTGCCGCGTCCCCGGAACAAGACGCGGAGGCCGCGCTGATGCCATTTTTCGATGTCCTCGCTTCGCCCCCAGCGGGCAAGGCGCGTGCTTTCCGCATTCAAGGGCGCGTCGAGTCGCTGGGCCCAATTTCATTCGTGAAGTCGCAGGGCGCGTCACCTGATGCGGGCGCCGCACCCGACGTCGTGAAATCTTTGCCCGCATTTGAATTCGCACTTCAAGCTCCGGATCGACTCCGGCTGAGCGTGCCTGTGGGGGAAACCACGATCGTCAGCTGCCGCAACCAGCAGCAAATCTGGGCTGCGCCCGGAGCCCAAGTCCGGCCTCTGCTGGACGCGCTCAAATTGGCCGGGCCGCGCCCCAGCCCCAAGGAGCGGTCGGTGCTACAACCGATGCAGATCCCGTTTTCTGGAAAACATCTGGCGGTTCTACCGATCCTTTTGGAGGTGCAAAGCCGCGGACAGATGCCGCTGGACGGCGGGAGTTCGCGGGTGCTGGACATCCGTATCCAGCCGGAGATTGCGCGCATGCTTCCTGCGAACATCAAGGCGTGGGCGATGCGGCTCTGGCTCAACGCGCAGGGTCGTCCCGCGCGCATCGGGTTGCAGGGGCCGGACGGAAACGCGGTTGTCCGCGTGGAGCACATCGAGTTTACACCCCAGCTCGCAGACTCTTTGTGGGAGCCGCCTGCGGATGCTGTCACTTTGACGCCCGCCGAATTCGAGGACATCACGCACAGCCTCTCCAAAGCCGTACGGAAGTAGAAGCTGCCTGAGCTTGGTGACCGCGGTTTGTCCCGTTCAGGGTGCGGCCGGCCCGGGGGTGCAGCCGGTCTTGCCGTAGACCCATTCCTCGACGGCGCAGCCGCCCAGCAGGTGTTTTTGGAGAATCAGCTCAAATTTTTCCGCTGTGACGCCGCCGTACCAAATGCCCTCTGGATAAACCACCAGCCAGGGGCCTCCCGCGCAGACCCGCAAACACGCGGCCTTGGTGCGCATCGCCGGCACGGATGTCTCTTTCATGCGCCGTTTCATCAGTTCCCAGAGCGCCTCGCCTTCAGCCGTCGCGCAGCACTCCGGCCCGATGCAGACAAAGACATGCCTCCGCGCCGAGGCCACGCCCGCCCGCGATAAAAGGCCCGGTTGGCCCGGTTCCTTTTCCGGAGAACTTGCTTCGTCCATCGGTGAAACATCGGAGAGTCCGGACTTTGAGACAAGCCTCGGAAGCGTTATGGTGACTCAACCGCCCCATGACCCCCCCTACTTTCTCCGCGCGCTTTGCGGCTGCCCTGTTGTTGACGCTGGTTTCTTCCAAGAAGAGCTCCGCGTCTGACTGGCCCGAATTTCTCGGTCCAACCCGCGACAATGTGTCGCCGGAAAAAGGGCTTAGGCAGACGATTTCGCCTGACGGCGCGCCTGTGATTTGGAAACGCGAGATAGGCACCGGCTACAGCGCGCCTAGCATCAAGGGACAGACATTGGTGCTGCATCACCGTCTGGGAAATGAGGAGATTGTTGAGGCGTGTGATGCGGCGACCGGAAAAACCATTTGGAGGCAGACGTATCCCACGCGGTTCATCGATCCGTTCGGATACAACAACGGCCCGCGCTGCTCTCCGTTGTTAACGGACCGGTATTGCATCACATTCGGCGCGGAAGGCCTGCTGCTTTGTTTGAAGTTGAGCGATGGAGCGGAGGTTTGGCGCCGGAACACCAGCGCCGACTTCACAGTGCCCGAGGCGTTTTTCGGCGTGGGCAGCAGTCCGGTGCTGGAGGGCGACAAACTGATCGTCATCGTGGGCGGGCAGCCGAATTCGGCGGTGGTTGCGGTCGACGTGCATACGGGCAAAACGCTTTGGGAAAACGGTGGCGAAAAAACCTGGTCGGGCGAGCCCATGATCGGCTGGCCCGGCGAGCGGCTCATTCAATGGAATCCAGCGGATCCGGCTTTCCAAAAACAGGCGAGCTACTGCACGCCGGTACTTGCGACGATTCACGGCAGAAGGCACGCGTTGTGTGTGACGCGGCAGGGGTTGCTTTCGCTGGATCCTGAAACTGGTGCGCGCAACTTTGCCTACTGGTTTCGCGCGCGGCAGGATTCCTCCGTTAATGCCATGACGCCGGTGGTGGACGGCGATTGCGTGTTGATTTCTTCGGCCTACTTCCGGAACGGATCGGTGTTGCTGAGGGTGCGCCCCGACGGCAAATCGGTTGAGGAGGTCTGGCGCGGCCTCCAGTTGGAGATGCATTGGAGCCGGCCTGTTTTGAATGACGGGAAGTTGTACGCATTTAGCGGGAGAAACGAGCCGGACGCCCAGCTGCGCTGCGTGGGCTGGGCGGATGGCCGGATTTACTGGGACCGTTACGAGGGCTGGCCGAACGCGGGGCATTCCAAGCTGCGTCCCGGGGAGCAGGCTCCCGAGTTTTATGGACGAGGGTCGTTTATTCAGGCGGATGGAAAGCTTGTGGCGCTCGGGGAGTGCGGCCGGCTGGGGTTGTTCGAGCTTTTGTCCGAAAAGCTGGTGGAGGTTGGCCACTGGCAGGTGCCCGGGTTGCAGTACCCGTGCTGGGCAGGTCCGGTGCTGGCCCATAAGCGGCTCTATTTGAGGGATGAAAGCCTGCTAATCTGCCTCGATTGGGCTGGTAGATAATACTCGAAGCGCCGATTCCGGGAGTGCGCGATCCGAGGGTGAAGAAAATGAGCAAAGACGGAGTTTTTCGTAACCTTTCAGCCCGAATGGCGTTATCAACAGGCGCGCCGTTTGTTGGTTCACTAAGAAGCAGCAGGCAGCGCCTCGGTGCAAACAATAAACCAAACCAATTATGAAAGCCCTGACTTCCCTCCTGAGCGTTCTCGCGCTCTCCGCCTCGGTCTCCATCGCCGCAGACGACGCGAAACCTGAAAAGCCAAGACCGACCCCCGAAGAAATGTTCAAGAGATTGGACAAGGACAAGGACGGCAAACTCAGCATCGACGAATACCGCGGCAAAAAAGAAGCCAGCGAAGTCGAAGCCAAATTCAAATCGCTCGACAAGGATAGCGACGGCAAGTTGAGCTCTGAAGAGTTCGCAGCTGGCGCGGCGAAAGCGCCAAAAAAATAAGCTCGTTGAACTAGGTTTAACGCTTCCTTAAATCCGCCGGCGCCCATGTTTAACCGGGCGCCGGCGTTTTTTACGCCTCTCAGATACCTCCCAAACTATGCGCTCACGAATTCTTCTCACAGGGCTTCTGGCTTGTCTGCCCCTGACATTAACGGCTGCCTTTCAACCACAGGAGGCGGACAAGGTTTTTCAAACTTCAGGCATCGAGGGAGGCATCGTCCTGCAGATTGGCTTGGATGATCCGCAGTGGACCGCTGCGTTGAAGCATAACGATTCGTTTCAAGTGCAGGGTGTCGATACCGATGCTGCCAAGGTCGCGGCGGTGCGCGCCGCCCTCGATGCCGCCGGCAGGAACGGAGCGATTGCGGTGGATCAGTTCAACGGCACGCGGCTTCCCTATATCGACAATCTGGTGAATCTCGTCGTGTCCGAAGACCTCAAAGCCACGCCGATGAGCGAAGTGCTGCGAGTGCTTGTGCCAAACGGCGTGGCGCTGGTCAAAAAAGACGGCGCATGGGTGAAGACGGTCAAAACAAAGGACGCCAAGTTCGACGACTGGACGCACTACTACTACGACGCGAAAGGCAACGCGGTTTCCAAAGACGAGCACGTCGGTCCGCCGGAACGACTGCAGTGGGTTGGCGGGCCGCGCTGGTCGCGGCATCACGACCGCATGTCGAGTGTTTCCGCGCAGGTCTCCAGCAACGGGCGCCTGTTCTACATCATGGATGAGGGGTCCCGTATCTCGATTCTTTTGCCTTCAAAATGGATGCTCATCGCACGTGACGCGTTCAATGGCACGGTGCTTTGGAAAAAACCCATCAGTAGTTGGTCGGACCATATGTGGCCTTTGAAAACCGGCCCGACCCAGTTGACCCGGCGCCTCGTGGCTGACGGCGATCGCATTTTTGTCGCAAGCGAACTGGAAGGGCCTGTGACGTGTTTGGACGGCGCGACCGGCAACGTGATCCGTGAATACCCCGAGACAAAGGGGACCGAGGAAATCCTGCATGTGAACGGCGTGCTTTATCTTTTGGTGAACCCGAACAAGTGGGCGCTTAAAGACTACGCACCCAAACAGCAGAACGATCAGGGGCGCGTGGCGAACGAGTTTGAATGGGACAAGGCGCCGCGGCAGTTGATGGCCGTCGATGCAAACTCGGGAAAAACGCTTTGGAAGAAGGAAGCCGTTTGCGCGCCGATCACACTCGGTGCGGATGGAAAGGTCGTCGTGTATTTCAACGGTGAACAGGTGGTTTCCCTGCATGCGGCCTCCGGATCGGAAAACTGGAAGAGTGCGCCGCAGGGCAAGCGGAAGTTGATCGAATACAACTTTGGCCCGCGCGTGTTGTTGTACAAGGACCTCGTTCTTTACGCAGGTGGAGACGGGATCGAGCGCGCGCTGGATCTCAAGACTGGCGAGCAGAAATGGCAGGGTTCCCATGAGAAGTCGGGATATCGTTCGCCCGAGGATCTCATCGTGGCAAACGGCTTGGTTTGGAATGCTGGCACCACCCAAGGGGGGCAGACCGGCGAGTTCACAGGCCGCAATCCGGACACCGGCGAAGTGGTGAAAAAATTCGCGCCCGACGTGCCGCCGGGAACCTACTGGTTCCACCACCGTTGCTACCTGGCGAAAGCCACAGAGAAGTACATCATTCCTTCGCGAACCGGCATCGAATACGTCGACCTCGACAAGCAGCACTGGGATCTCAACCACTGGGTGCGTGGCGCGTGTCTGTACGGGGTAATGCCGGCCAACGGTCTGACCTACGCCGGTCCTCACAATTGCGCGTGTTATCC
>JBILKY010000349.1:0-3814 GCA_044376395.1 Chthoniobacteraceae bacterium
CCAACCCCTTTGCCTGCCCAGAAAAGCGTCCGCCTACGTAAGCAAGTGCGAGGCCGATGAAAATGGCGATTGCCGAACCGTGGATTCGTCCAAACGTTAGCTTTTTCGAAAGCTCACCGGAAATCCACACCACCCCGCCAATAGTGCAGAATGCAGTGATCAGACCGTTGTGTTCTGCGGCTTTCTGAACGATGGGCCACATGGCTACGGGTGTCTAGGATTGGGTTCCTTGCCTGGGTTCACGAGTGTATCGTCAGCTTGCTGGGGCTCCGTCCGGTTGATCGCTGAGACACAAAAGTAGCATGCCAACACGCTTACAAACGCTGCAAGGATGGCAATGGGACCACCCTTGAGCGCAGAAACCACGTTTTGTTGCATGGCCATCGCCACCACCACCGGGATGTACAGGGCGCCCCAGTAATGCACTCCCTGTTCGGATGTCTCGTTAAGCTTCCCTTGCGAGTGCAGGCAAATTCGGGCGCTGATCAACAGAATCATGGCGATCCCAACACCCCCCACATTGGTGTTCACTCCCAAAAGAGTGCCGAGTAAATCCCCGAGAACGATTCCCAGTAGATGGCAGATTCCTAGAAGAGCGGTGCCGTAAATAGGCATACGGTTGACGGGGTGATTCGCAAATAAATTGCCTGCAATGAGATGCTAGAGTGCCCGCGAGTCGGTTCTCAACATCAATTTCGTCCCATGCAGGCATCACCTTCATTAAGGCAGTGGCGTGTTTAAGAAGTGGATGGCTGAAGTGCTGCGATTCGCTTTTGTTCCAATGCTTCCCAGCGCTCGTAAAGTGAGGCGATCTTTTCCCGCTGATTCTCGCATTCAACCTGGACTGATTGTGCTTCACTTGCCCGTTCCTTGTAAAAAACAGGGTCGCTCAGGATTGCCTCAAGCTCAGCGAGTTTGGATTCCGCCTGCAGGATGGTTTGATCAATGCCCTCGAGTTCCCGTTCCTCTTTCCAAGTGAGTTTTGCAGCACGAGCGGAACGAATTTGGATGGCAGGCAATTCTTGAGTCGGAGGCTTGCCCTGCATCTTCGGCGAGCTTTCCATCTTTGCCCTTCGGAGGATGAACTCCTCGTAGTTTCCTACGTCGAACTGGATGGATCCATCCCCGTTGAGTGCGAGTGTGTGCGTACAGACTCTGTTCATGAAATACCGATCGTGACTTACGAGAACAATCGTACCTTTGAATTGAATGAGCGCCTCCTCTAGCAAGCGCAGGGTGGAGAGATCCAGATCGTTTGTGGGCTCATCCAGCAAAAGGACGTTGCCGCCCCGTTTCAGGATTTTCGCAAGTAGCACTCGGCTGCGTTCCCCCCCGCTAAGCTGGCTGATTGCCTGCCCGATACGGTCTTCGGTGAAGAGAAAACGGCGCAGGTATGCACGGAGCGAGAGCGTCTCCTCGCCAAGTTTCACTGTTTCCTTCCCCTCGCCAACTTCGTCCCAAACGGTGCGGGATGGATCAATTTGAAGCCGGTGCTGATCCACGACATTCAGCTCGGTTCTGGCTCCGAGCTCGATTGTGCCGCTCGTTGGCTGGAGTTCGCCTGTCAGGAGGCGTAGGAGCGTTGTCTTTCCAACGCCGTTCCTCCCGACAACTCCAATCCTCGCGTTGGGTGGAATCTCGAGCGTCAGCTTGGAGATGAGAACGCGCTGTTCTATCGAGTAGCTGACGTTGCGGATTGAGATCACGCGGTTCCCAAGCTCTTTCGGCGGGGGCAGGATGATGTCAACATCCCCGAGTTTCTCGGGTGGACCGGCTGAGGCCATTTCAAAATAACGTTCCACTCGGTCAATCGACTTTGTTCTGCGGGCGCTTGGTGCTCGGCGAACCCATTCAAGCTCGCGCCGCAAAAACTTCTCACGTCGATGCTCCGCATGCTCCGCGACGGATTCCCGGTGCATTTGCGCAATCAAAAAGTCAGTGTAATTACCCTGAAAGGAGATGAATTTGCCTTGGGTGATTTCAACAATGCGGGTCGAGACACGATCGAGAAAATAGCGATCATGAGTTACGAAAAGACAGGTGCCGCGGTATTTGGCTAAAAAATCCTCGAGCCATTGAATGGATTCAGTGTCGAGATGGTTGGTTGGTTCATCCAACACAAGAAGATCGGGGCGGGCGATGAGTGCACGACACAAGGCAACGCGCCGCTTTTCTCCGCCGCTGAGGGTACCCACGATCCTCGAAGGTTCGGGGGCATTCAAGTGGGATAGAATGGCTTTTGCGCGGGATTCCAGTTCCCAGCCGTCAAGCTGCTCAATGCGTTGCAGAAGGTCTGCAGCCCGTGACGAATCAGCCGGCGCTAAATCGTATTCGGCAAGCAAGGACTGGACGGCGGCCGCTCCTTTCATCACCGCCTCATGGACCGAAAGCTGATCTTCCAGTTCGAAGTCTTGCGGAAGATATCCGATGAGCAGTCCTCTTCGGAGGGTGACTTGCCCGGAATCTGGCGCCTGTGCCGCCGCTGCGATCTTAAGGAAGGTCGACTTTCCGCATCCGTTGCGGCCCACTACACCAACCCTCTCGCCCTCTAGAATGGCAATGGTACCTCCGTCTAGCAGAGGGCGGGACCCGAATGCGATTGATAGGCTGCTCGCGCTGAGGACTGCGTCATTTTGTGCGGCTTCTGACATGTGCGACTGTAGGGCACAAAACGATTCCGCGCCGTTACTTTCTATTGATTGAGAGCGGACCTCTTAAAGAGTCATGCAACGACTGTGACTAGGAAGCACCCTGAAGGTGGAATTTATTTAACCAGCGCTGGCCGGGGTGATTGAAGGGACGAGAGAACAGGCGATGGGTTGATTCCAAAGAAGAAGATGCTAGCTACAAGCGCTATCATTGTGAGACGGCTCAGTGGGGATATTCTGATCGGAGTGGTCTCGGTTGGCTCCTGCCAGTACATCGCCGCAACCACGCGGAAATAAAAGTAAAAGCCTGCGCCAACAGTGATGATCCCCAGGCCAATTAAGGTCCATTGCTTAGCGTTCACCGCCTGCGAGAAGACTAGAAATTTTCCGTAGAATCCGGCGGTAAGCGGGATGCCTGCCAGTGATGCCACTGAAACGAGGAGGCAGAAAGCGACGAAAGGTGATCTTTTCGCGAGACCGTTGAAGTGGGAAATGTCGTCACCGCGGGATTGGGTGGAAACAAGCGTGAGTGCCAAGAACCCCAGAAGTGTCATCAATAGATACGCGAATAGGTAGAAGCCGATCGTAGCGCCCACAGTGCCAAAAGCCGAATTCGGGCCGCCTACGCTCGCTACAGCAACAAGCAGATAGCCTGCGTGGCCAATGCTTGAATAGGCGAGGAGACGTTTGAAGTTGTTCTGTGGAAGTGCGGCTAAGTTGCCGAAAATCATTGTAGCCCCCGCGATAAGGGAGAGAACTGCGAGCACTTTCGGGGAGATTGAGGGAACACCGAGGAAAGGCTCTACAATTCTTAGCAGAAGCAACGTCCCCGCAGCCTTTGAAGCAATCGACAAATAGGCAGTTATCGGGGTCGGAGCGCCCTCATAGACATCAGGCACCCAGCTCTGGAAAGGGACGGCTGCTACTTTGAATCCGAGTCCGATGAGAACAAGGGTGAGCGCGAAAAGGATTGGGGTGTCCGAGCCTTGCAGGAGCGCGAGTTTGGCTGCGATCTTTGCCAGATGCGTTTCACCCGTGAGCCCGAAAATCCAAGTGATCCCGTAAACAAAGAAACCGGTGCTCAGAGCGCCTAGGATGAGATATTTCACGCCCGCCTCGAGGGTTCCAGTGTTCCCGCGCATGTATGCCACCAGAACGTAGAAGGA
>JBILKY010000350.1:0-3768 GCA_044376395.1 Chthoniobacteraceae bacterium
TGTCTCGAGGCTCTTGATCTTTGTTTGGAATGCCGACTCCGCCTTGGCCTGCATTTCCTTCACAACGGTGAACTGCCTTTCACGCGAGGCGCGGCTGCGCACTGCGACAAGCGCGCTGTCGCCCGCCATCTGTTCGATGGCGCCCTGCGCGAATGCGAGGTTGGCGTTGGCAGGCATGACCATCCGCTGCCCGCCGAAGGGGTTCATCACCTCTTGAACGGCGATTTGATCCTGAATGAAGTCGACGTCGCCAATGAGCAGCACCGCACCGTCTTGCGAGGACTCTTGCAGCCCCGCTGCGGCTGGCTTCGCGTCCTTGCCGTCCTTGGCCTCCTCGGCGGGCGCGCCGGCCGGCTTGCCGTTGGGGAAGGCGGTCTTAAACTTGCCCGTGAGGCGGATCGCCAGCGGATGCTCGGTATTGGAGGAAGTGAAGTCCTTAATGATCTTTTCACCGCCGAACTGCGCGCTCATTGGATCCACCAACTGCGAGTTCTTGGAGCTGTGCAGGAGGACGGTTTGTTTCAAGCCTTCCGCGGGTGTGCCGGAGAACACTCCTGCGAACACGAGGAACAAGTTGTTTGCGTCAGAACTCACGATGTCTTCGCGGTTGGTTGCCTTCTCGTTCAAGGCCAGCACGGCTGGCTGGCGCCCTTCCCGGGTGCGGCCCACGAAATCCAAGTCCGCGACGACCTTGGTCGAGTCGAAGGAGACGCCCCACGTGCTCATGAGTTTGTCGATCGAGGACTTGCTGCCCATGCTCATGCCCATTGGGTTGCCCGCGCCGCTGCGGTCCAGCACGCTCTGCGGATCGAGGAACGCAATGAGTTTCCCGCCGCGCAGTACGAACTGATCGATGCCGTACTGGACGGCGTCGCTGATGCCCTTGGGATGCATCAGGAGGAGGACTTTGACGTCCGAAGGTACCTCTTCAGCGGTGACTGGCACGTCTTTGATGGTGAAGTCGCGCTTGAGCTCGCTGATGATCGCCCAAGGCTGCTGCCCCTGCTGGCCCATGCGGGCCATCATCGGGTTGCTTGGAGTGCCGCCGTAGGGCAGTGAACTCATCACGCCGATCACCGGACGCTCGCTGCTGATCACGCGTGAGATGGCGCGGGAGATGTCGTACTCGAGCAGGCGCTCGCGGTCCGGAGCGAGGAAAGGCAGCGCCTGTTTCTGGTCAAGCATGCTGATGCTGAGCCCGAGGTAAATCGGTTCCCCGTCCATGCGCGCCTGACCTTCGATGCCGTCGAGCTTCGCCGAGTCTTCGGCTTCGGAATCCGGCACGGGATCTAGTTTTTGGATTTCGATCTGCCCCTTCGACGCCTGGCGGTATTCGCCGAGCAAGTCTTCCACGCGCTGGGCGTAGGTTTTGAGGAAGACCGGCATGCGGTTGTCACCGCGCGTGCAGTAGAAACGGATTTGGATCGGGGTATCTAGTTTTGCAAGGATCGAGCGCGTGCCGTTGGAAAGCGTGTACGCGTGCTCGGCCGTGAGGTCGACGCGGGTCCTCAGGGTGGAGGCGAGTGCGTTGACGATCACGATGATCAGGAACATCGCCACCACTCCGAGTGACGAGTAGAGCCATGTGGAAAGACCTTTGTTCTTCATGTGTTTTGGAAGGGTAAGAGTTTAGCCGGCGCGATGTGTGCGGACGATGACGCTGGTGGTGAAGAGCGAGAAGCCCATGACCGAAACGAAGTAGAGGATGTCGCGCGAATCGAGCACGCCTTTTTGAAGGCTCTCAAAATGCGTCATCACGCTGAATGAAGCGATTGCCTCGACGATCCATGGTTTCGCCCAACTCACCAGCATGTTGGTGACCGGTGGGTAACCCGCAAGGATGAGGAAGAGCGACAGCACCACGGAGACGATGAAGGCGACCACTTGGTTGCGCGTCATCGCCGAAGTCATCGCAGTGATCGAGAGGTATGCGCCACCCATCAGGAAACTGCCCACGTAGCCCGCGAGAATCACGCCGTTGTCCGGATTGCCGAGATAATTCACGGTGATCCACATCGGGAAAGTGAGCACGAGGGCGAGTGCCACGACGGCCCACGAGGCGATGAACTTGCCGACGATGGCTTGCCATGGTGTGACAGGCATCGTGAGCAGCAGTTCGATGGTGCCAAGCCGGCGCTCCTCACTCCACATCCGCATTCCGACGGCCGGAACGAGGAATAGGTACAGCCATGGATGCCATGCGAAGAAGGACTCGAGGCTTGCTTGTCCGCGCTCGAAGAATCCTCCAACCATGAAGCTGAAGAAGCCCGAGAGGATCAGGAAGATGACGATGAACACAAACGCCACCGGCGACGCGAAGTAGCCGGTGAGTTCACGTTTTGCGATCGTGATGATGGATTTCATGGGGGTCTACTTGTTGGACGCTTTGGTGTCGGGAAGGGTGATGGTGCGGAAGACCTCGTCGAGGCGGCCTTCTTCCGTGTGCAGTTCGAGCAGCGGCCACTGCTCCTTGAACGCGGCCTCCGACAGCGCGCGGGACAGGTCGTCGTTCGAGATGTTCCTGCGCGGGAAAACACGGAGCGCCACCGGCGATTCGGAGACGATGGTGGTGCGGTCAACCGAACTGATGCCATCGATTTTCGATGCGATGTCCCGGGCGTTCCCGGAAGCGATGCGGAGGCTGACAGCGCCGGCGGACGTCGAACGGCGCTTCAATTCGGCGGGAGTTCCGTTTGCGACAATCGTTCCGCGGTCGATGATGATCGCCCTCGAACACACGGCTTCGACTTCCTCGAGAATGTGCGTTGAGAAAATGATCGCTTTTGTCTCACCCATTTTCCGGATGAGCGTGCGGACTTCGTGCTTTTGGTTCGGGTCGAGTCCGTCGGTGGGCTCGTCGAGGATCAGCACTTCGGGGTCGTGGATGATGGACTGCGCGAAGCAGGTGCGGTGGCGGTACCCTTTTGAGAGCGTCTCCACGCTTTGATGCAGCACGTTTTCCAGGAAACACATTTCGACCGCGCGCCCGACCGCGCTCTTCTGCGCCGAGCCGCTGAGGCCGCGCAATTCCGCGGCGAAATTCAGGAAACCCAGCACGGTCATGTCCGCGTAGGACGGGGCGTTCTCGGGCAGGTAACCCATGAGGCGCTTTGCTTCGATGGGATTGTCGACGATGTTAAAGCCGCCGATGATCGCCTCCCCGTCGGATGGGGGGATGAACCCGGTGACCATTCGCATCGTGGTGCTCTTTCCTGCGCCGTTGGGCCCCAGGAAGCCGAGCACCTCGCCTTTCTTGACCTCAAAGCTGATGCCGCTGACGGCAACCTTCGGGCCAAACGTTTTCTTGAGATTTCGGACTTGAATCATGAGCGTAGGGGAAAAGATCCGCCACAAAGACAGATCGACCGCCGAATTGACAGCTCAGAGGGCGGGAACGTTCAAAAAAAATCTGCGGCTCCACCCTCACCCTCGCCAGAAGGCCTTACGCGGCCCCCAGGGTCCTCCACCTCGCGCCCGGCCCGGCCGCCACCAGGGCAGCCCCTTTTCAGAGCAAGCGTGTCCTGCCCTTGTCGCCGGCCGCGCGGGTGATGCATTTGAATCCGCGCGGCTTCTTGGAAATCCATTCGCCAAAGCGCCGGATCTCCGGGTGCGAGCGCAGAAGTGCGATCGTGTTCCAGTCCCGCTCGAGTTCCTTCTCGGTCAGAACCGCGTGAATCTGCGAATGGCACGGCCTGCAGATGCCAATCGTGTGCTGCACGACTTCACGGTCAAAGTCGCGTTTGTTTTTTCGGTTATGATGCCTTGTCC
>JBILKY010000351.1:0-3743 GCA_044376395.1 Chthoniobacteraceae bacterium
GCTTTGTGAAATCCCGCAGAGCCCGCCAAGTCTCGGGTCCGAACTCACGACGGACGTCTTCAAGATCGCGCACAACTCTTTCGCGAAACACCGCGCCGCCTCCCCGCATCGGAGCGGTGCTCAGACCAAGTTCAGCGATCAGTTCGCGAAGAGGGTCGGGGCCGAGCTGGCTGTAGTCGTAAAACTCCGCGGCACCCAGCTCGAAGGCGATACGCGGGTCGCACCCGGCGCGGGAGGTCACTATTTTCCCGCCCAGGCGGCCGGTGGCCTCATAGATGGTCGCTTCAAAACCAAAAGCAGCCCGCTTCTGAAGGAGGTACGAGACCATCAAGCCGCCGGGGCCGCCCCCGATCACCGCAATTCTCAACTTAGTACCTTCCATTGACTCCTCGAATTCTGGTGGGGATAGACTATCAGCCATCTAAACTTCAGCACGCCCCGCATGTTCACAGGGCAATGGACACAAGCCGTTGATTATGAGGAATCCCATCGGGTTGATACAAAAAGCTTATTGATGTGAGGATGGTAACACCTAAAGAATGGAAAAGTTTCACAAACAGCAGCCTTTCGCTTGCGACAGCCGCTTCGCGCGCCGTCGGAAAACAGGCGAGTCAACCATCCAACAACACATGCGCCCCCCGCTCAAATTTTTCGTTTCAAGCTGCCTCATACTGCTCTCGGTACTCTCCTCCCGGGGGCAGGCACCAAAGGCTGGAGAAGGATTCACCCCGCAAGACGGGGATACCATCGTGTTCCTGGGGGATTCCATCACCCACCAGTGCATGTACACCCAGTACGTCGAGGACTTTTTTCTCACGCGGTATCCTGACCGTCACATCCACTTCCACAACGCGGGAGTCAGCGGCGACAAAGCAGCGGATGCCAAGCGCCGCTTCGAGGACGATGTTGCCGCGCTGCATCCAAAGTTTGTGACCGTGCTTCTCGGGATGAACGACGGACAATACAAGGATTTCACTCCGGAAATTCTCGCGACATACCAACAGGACATGACCGCTCTGCTTGAGAGCGTGAAAGCCATCGGCGCAAAAGCAATCGTGATGACCCCCACCCCCTTCGATCATCACCAACTTGAAGCGCGGATGAAAGATCCCACCTTCCGCTTCAAGGACCGGCCGTTCTCACCGCAGTACAATGCGGTGCTTGGTTTCTTCTCCGGCTGGCTGCGGGAAACCGCTGGCCAGCGCGCGCTTCCGTGCGTTGACTTGTGGGGCCCGCTCAATGACGTGATGTTCAGCGAACGCCGTTCCAATCCCGATTTCACACTGATCCCCGATGCCATTCATCCGGGTGAAGCAGGACAGTTCATCATGGCTTTCAATCTCCTTTCACAGTTCAACCCGGATCGAAAGAGCGTTGGCTCGATCACCATCACGAAAGGAGGCGAAAAATGGACCGCCGCCAGCAACGGCAAGGTGACCGAACTCAAGGAACTCGCGGAAGGAAAAGGCATCAGCTTCAAACATCTTGCGACCGCACTTCCATGGGTGGTGCCTGACGCTGCCTCTGCCGACGCCTTGAAGTGGGAAAGCAACAACCCCGCGGCGTTTGGAAAATCCCTGACCCACGCAGGGCACAGATTGGGTGGCGAAGTCCTGAAAATCTCGGGGCTGGCGGCCGGCCAATACGAAATCCTGATTGATGGAAAGCCCGCGGGCAAGCCGGTCCCCCACACCGTGCTGGCGGCAAAGGTCGAGCTCCAGGACAATGCCGCAACTCCCGAGTATGCACAGGCGATGGAGGTGGCGCTTCTGAACCGGGAGCGAAACGACAAAGCGGTCCGGCCGCTGCGCGACGCCTGTTCCAAGATCAAGAGCCTGCGAAACCAGTTAGGCAATGCGAAAGGCGATGATCAGGCGCGCATCCAAAGCGAGATCACTGCAAAAATTGCGAGCACCAAGGAACTGTTGTCACTCGGGGCGGAATACGAAGTCAGGCTTCACAAGCTCGCGCAACCGGTTGTCCGCACCTACGAGGTCAGGCTGTCGCCACCCGCTGCGCAGAAAAAATAGAGCTTTGGTTTCGCGCGCAGACTGCCTCACGGGCCGTTGCGCAGAAATCCAATCACGCTCACTTCAAACACGCGGCTCGCAGGGCAAGTCCCCCACCGAACTCAAGATCGCAGCGCAGACAAAACTTCGCGCGCTGATTCCGCACGGTTGAGAATGTAGAGATGGCATCCGGGAGCGCCGCGGGCAACCAGCTCGCGAATCTGCCGTACCGCCCACGCAACGCCAACTTTGCGCTGGGCTTCTTCGTCGGGCCCGCAGGCCTCGAGCTCCTCGGCGAGCGCCGTGGGAATCCGCGATTTGCAAAAACCGCAGAAATTACGGGCCTGCTTCAGCGACAAAACGGGCAAAATTCCGGGTAGAATCGGCACGCTGACTCCAGCCGCCCGAGCCATCTCCACAAAGCGGAAATAATCCGCATTGTCCAAAAAGAGCTGAGTTGTGATGAAATCCGCTCCCGCAGCGACTTTTCTCGCAAGAAACTGGATGTCCACCAAATCATCCACCGCCTCGGGATGCCTTTCTGGAAATCCCGCGACCCCCAATGCGAACCGGCTCGCGGCGGCGTCTGCGATCAGCTTCACGAGTTCCTCCGCATGTGAAAAACCCTCGGGATGCGGCGTAAACAACGCCTGCCCCTTCGGCGGATCTCCCCGCAGCGCGAGGATGCCTGAAAATCCCGCCTCGTCATACTGACGGATGATGGCGCGCAGTTCAGACTGCGAATGCCCCACACAGGTCAGATGGCCTATGAGGGGGAAGCCCATTTTGACGAGTTCACCACCATAGGCTAACGTCGTGTCGCGTGAAGTGCCACCCGCCCCATAAGTGATGGAGGCAAAATCAATTCCCAGGGGTTGCAGGGCGCGTGCGGTACGCAGCATTGTTTCAGCCGAAGCCGCGTCTTTTGGGGGGAAAAACTCCACGGAAACCGTCGGACGGACGGGATCGCGCAGGGCATCGATGATTCGGTCTCGGAACATAAGGTCAAAAAAACGCGGTAAGCCGACACATGTACTGTGAGAAGCGATCAAAGATCGAGCGCCAAACACAGCGGCGATCCGGAACAGAAGGCGACTTCACCGCGGCGCTCTTCGGCGAAGCATCGACTTTTGCTTGCCGTTCACCCGAGACCGCGCATAGTACGGTGCGTTGGCATGGTGCTGTTAGCAGCTTCACCGGCTTCCTTAAACCACAGTTCGATCTCATCCCAAGCCCGCTCACTGGCCAGCCATGTGAGCGAGTGGAAGAAGAGCCGGAGTCGGTGCGTTGGAGGAAATCGGGTGCGAGCAAGTCGAACAGCCCCAAAAATATCGGGGTGTAGCTTAGCTTGGTAGAGCGCCTGGTTTGGGACCAGGAGGTCGTAGGTTCAAATCCTATCGCCCCGACCACTTTCACAATCGACCGTAGCGACCGGCGCGACGATCGATACGCCCGACAGAGTGGCAAGAGACCCTCGGATGAAGACCGGGTTCACTGGGTATGCGGATGCTCGGCTGTTTCGGAGACACAGGGGTGCCGACATCCAAAACTCAGTGCGCCCCGCGATAATCACGCGCGCAAGCTCTGAAATTGAGCTGCCGGCAAACTCCTGCCGTTTGCCAACGATCGCTAGCGGTGCCCCCACAGCTCTACCAAGTCCGCAAGAATTTCAAGGGCTTCAATTTCGACAGCTAATCCCTCTGGATCCGAGTTTGCGAGCGGATCCTGATCGAG
>JBILKY010000097.1:0-11571 GCA_044376395.1 Chthoniobacteraceae bacterium
TGAAATCGAGTCAGTCGTAGGTTTGCCGGGCTGCGTTGAGTCCAACGGTTTTTCCGGATGGCTGGCGTCCTGCGCAGGGGGAAGCTTTTTCGCACGCGTGCGCTTGAGTGCCGGTTTCAATTCGGGGTCGGGCTTAGCGGTGTTGTGTTCCGCTGCGGCGGTGGATTTGGTTCCCTTGGTCGCGTTTTTTTTTGACGCGGTTTTCGCTTCAATGGCCTTTTTTTCCCTGTCAGACTTCTTCTCTATCGGCATAAGAAAAATACGGTTTGGATTTTGCCCAGATCGGGGGAAATGGGGTGGCCGGGTGCCTACACCTTAATCGGGGCGGTCGCGCGAGTCTAGCTGCAGTTGAGGCAGCAAAGAATTGCTCTGAAACTGGCGCTCAATCCGGCGCTCCGGATGGAAGGAGGTCGAGTCTTCCAACCGTCACATTCAGTTGAGGCCGTCAATTGAATCTGTCAATTGACTGCCGTTCAGAAGCTGTTCACAGGCATGGCGCCTCAGCGAACGCTGGGGCGAGACTCAACAGTAAACCACTTTTAGTGTCCGAACTGAGTCTTTTGAAAAAGGTTGCCCCACCTTTGCCGTCTAGTCGGGTCTCCCGTTCCCCAGTTGGTTAACGGGGGAGGCCTGGGGCGAGCATCAGACTTCCAATGAAGGCGTGTCATCAACCTGCCCACCCTGACCTCCTGAATTGAATATATCGGATCGGGATTGCCGACCTTTACTCGAACAACGCAGGGCAATTTGTGACGCTGATTTTGTGCGGTTTATTTGCCGCACTGATCGGCGCGAAAATAAAGAACATTTGGATGTCAGCCGCTCGAAAGCGACTGTCAAAAGCGACTGCCCGTTATTCGCGGGCAGTAACCCCAAGCTCCGAAATAATCTTCTGCTTGAGGCGACTGTGCGCCGCATTCACTTCATCCGCTGTCAGTGTCCTGTCTGCGGCTCGGTATGTCAATGAATAGGCTAGAGACTTTGCATCCGCAGGGACACGCACCCCTTGCGGGTCAGTGAACACGTCGAAAAGCTCGACACCGGCAAGGAGCTCTTCGCCGGCTGCCCGAAGCGTGCGCTCCACTTCGTGGTGGCCGAGCGCTCGGGGTGCGATCAGGGCGATGTCGCGTGTCACGGAAGGAAACTTCGGCACCGCCTTGTAATGTGGGATTTGCTTTTGTCCGGTAAGGAAAAGCTCGAGATTGATCTCCGCAGCTACGACTGCTCCGGTCACGTCGATTTGCCGCGCCTCGGAGGGGCGCAGTTGGCCGGCAACACCGACAACGACGCCGCAAAGCTCGATCTCGACGGCGATGCCCAGATAACCAGTGGCATCCTTCGGTTTGAAGGTTACTTCTGCTCCCAACACTTTTGAAATGGTGCCTTTCAGGTCGAACAAATCTACTTCGCGCTGCGACTCTGAACGCCAACTGGCGGGTTGCGTTGGTCCTGAAAGCAGGATGCCAAAGCTGGTCTCCTCCTCCGGGTTTTGAGCTGCGAACACTCTTCCGATTTCAAAAAGGCGTATTGATTTGATTCCGGCGCGAGCATTGCGGCCCGCAGCCTCAAGAAGTCCTGAGATCAACGTTGGACGAAGAACGACCTGATCCTCATTGAGAGGATTTTTCACCCGGAGAATCGGGCGGGTTGCAAACGGGCTTTGGCCCATGCGCTCCGAGACAAGAGTCAACGTGCGTGCTTCATGCAGGCCTTGGCCGGCGGCGCGTCTGCGCCACTCCATCAGCTGGTCATAACGTTCATCCGTGCTTGAACTTTCACTGAACCAAGCTTGCGTGCGCGAAGAAAAATTGCTGATTCCAACGACTCTTGCGATCTCCTCGATCAGATCCACCTCGCGAGTAAGATCCGGGCGGAAAGACGGCGCCGCCCAGCCTCCCGAAGATTTGCTCAGCCCGAGCGCGGACAAGATCTGGTCAACCTTGGCCTCTGGAACCGCTGCTCCAAGCAGGGCAGCGATGCGCTCAAAACGCAAGGGCACCTGCAGGACTGGTGTGAGGCCCATCAAAAGTGCGCCAACGTCCGCCGAGTCGTTTTCGGCGCTGGTTTGCATTGGACCTGATTTGGCGCCGGCGAGGTCTTCAAGCAACTCCCGCGCTCGTTGTGCGCCCCGCAGGACACCGGCGATGTCCACGCCGCGTTCAAACCGGTAGCTCGAATCACTCGAGAGTCCAAGGCGTCGTGAAGTTCGGCGGATCAGAGGCGGGGAGAACTTGGCGCTCTCAAGTGCAACACGCGTGGTTGCGTCTGACACAGCAGTGGACTCGCCTCCCATCACACCCGCAATCGCAACGGGTCCTGATCCGTCCGCGATCACAAGATCCTCCTCGGTGAGTGCGTATGTTTTGCCGTTCAAGGCAAGCAGGGACTCGCCCTTCCGAGCGAAACGAACACGCAGCGAGCCACGCAGCTTGTCAGCGTCAAAAGTGTGCAGCGGTTGGCCGGTTTCCATCAGCACAAGATTGGTGATGTCCACGACGTTGTTAATGGACCGCAATCCCAGCGCTTCGAGACGCGTCCGCAGCCATTCCGGGCTTGCCGAAACCAGGGCGTTTTCGAAGGACCGCAACGTGTAAAAGGGACAAGCGCCCGACTCGGTTTGAATCGGCTCGGGATCCGCCTGCTCGGGCGAAAAGAGGTGCGCGGGTTTCGCGCTTCGGCCGGTGAGTGCCGCGATCTCTCTCGCGATCCCCTCGTGGCTCAAAAGATCAGCCCGATTCGGGGTGATTTCTAGATCAAAGATTGTGTCGCATGGAAAAACCTCCGCGAGCGGGGTGCCTGGACGAAGTTCCGGGGCAAGGATGAGCAGTCCTTCTGCGTCCTCAGCGAGCCCGAGTTCTTTTGCACTGCACATCATTCCCTGCGAATCAACGCCGCGCAGTTTTCCCGCCTTGATTTTAAAGTCACCGGGCAGCACGGCCCCGGACTGTGCCAGCGGCACTTTGTCACCCACCTTGTAGTTTTTCGCGCCGCAAACAATTTGAAGTGGCGAGCCCGAGCCGTCATCCACTTTGCAAACCGACAGCCTGTCAGCATTTGGGTGGCGCTCCGACTCGAGAATCTGCGCAACTACCACCTTCTGCGCGGAGACGCCTTGAACGTGGATTCCTTCAACCTCGATTCCTGCCATAGTAAGCAGCTCCGAGATGGCACCTGCATCGGGAGGGCAATCGACAAATTCGCGCAGCCAGTTAAGAGAAACTTTCATACTTCGAGAAATGATAAATGCGTGCCGGTCTGAACCTCAAAATTGCGCCAGAAAACGCTGGTCGCTGTCCGTGAAAAGACGAATGTCGGGAACGCCGGACATGATCATAGCGAGTCGGTCGAGGCCGAATCCGAACGCGAATCCAGAGTGCCGTTCGGTGTCGAGCGCTTGATCTCCGCGCTTCGCGTTCACCGCATCAAACACTGCGGGGTCAACCATGCCGCATCCTGCGATCTCCAGCCAGCGGCCGCCGCCGAGCGCCGCCGCTTTGATGTCCACCTCGAAGCTTGGTTCGGTGAACGGAAAAAAATGCGGGCGGAACCTGAACTCCGCATCCTTGCCGAACAGTTCGCGGAAAAAGTATTCGAGAGTTCCGCGCAAGTCTCCCAGCGTGACTCCCTCATCCACGTAAAGCCCCTCCATCTGGTTGAACTGCGCGAGGTGCGTTGCATCCACCTCATCGCGGCGGTAGGCGGCACCGGGAGCAATGATTCGGATGGGAGGCGCGCACTTCTGCATCGTGCGGATCTGGATGGTGGAAGTGTGGGTCCTCAGCAGTCTGCCGTCCGGCATGTAGAAAGTGTCGGCCTCGTTCCGCGCCGGATGATCTGCCGGTGTGTTTAGTGCGTCAAAGCAGTGCCACTCCGTTTCGATGTCCGGCCCGTCGGCGAGGGCGAATCCCATTCTTCGGAATATCGATACAGCCCGATCCATGAGCTGGGTGATGGGGTGCAGCGTTCCCACCGGCGCAGCTGTGCCTGGCAGAGAAACATCGATGCCCTCGAATACTCGGGATTCACTCTCGGCGACCAGAATCCCTCTTTTCTCGTCCAACGCTGCTGTGACGCTTGCGCGGGTTTCGTTCAGGATCTTGCCGATGCGCGGCTTGTCCTCCTTGGACACCTCCCGCATGCGGTCCGAGAACGAGGTGAGGCCGCCACCTTTCCCGAGAAACTGGACGCGCAGGGACTCGACCTGGGCTTCGTTTGCGGCGGAGGCAATTGCCGCAAGTGCTTCATTACGGAAGGATTCAATTTGGGATTCCATCGGGAAAGGGTGCCTGTTGGCGAAAATGGGGTGGGCGTTAGTGTGCGAGGATGAACTAGGGAGGGGAGGGGTGCAATTCCAGCGTTGGGGGCTTTCTCAACGGAGGTTACAAGGGCTGCATCCTGAAACGCTGGCTTATTCCCAAGATTCTCGGTAAAGAACCAGCTCACCGAATCCAAACCACCCATGATTGAAGCATACGAGCTTAAGGAAGCGGCACCCACTTTGATTTCTCTGGCGATTATCGAAGTGTTGTTGTCCGTGGATAACATTGCGGGAGTGCAGAAACTGGCCGGACACTTGCCCGAGGATAAGAAAAATCTCGCATTCAAGCTGGGGGCGGCCGCTGCGTACATGGGGCGGGTGTTCGGACTTCTTGTGACGGCCCCGTTGATTTCGATGTTCACCGGCGTGAAGCTCTTGGGGGCGGCCTACATGATGTACGCGATGAGTTCTCATTTCACCGGGAAACGTAAGAAGACCGACATGGGGGGCGCGAGCACTTGGGGGCTTGGGCGTACGGTATTGTCCATGGTTTTGCTCGATCTGATTTTGAGCATCGACAATATTGTCGCCGCGGTCTCGCTTACCCGCGAGGTGTGGGTGATTTGTTCGACTGTTGTTTCAGGGCTGATTTTCCTTCGTCTTTTCGGTTCATTCACTGCGCGGATCATCCGGAAAATGCCAATTCTTTCAGAGACCGTTTATGTCCTTGTGGGTTGGATCGGCTGGTTGCTTTTGGTGGAGACCTTCAACAAGTGGAAAGGGCTCGAGTCCATGCAGCTAGAAGGAGAGTTCTTCCAGCAGCTTCAGCATCTTGGTGTGCGTCTGCAGCATGCGATCCCTGACTTGCACCCCGACGAGAAGCTCATTGGTCTGATTTCGCTCATCGGAGTGACTCTGGTCTACGACGGCGTGCCGGCGTTGCAGCGCATCGTCGATCCGGTGTTGAAAGGCGTGGCGCTGCCGATCGTGCGGATGATCAATA
The DNA here is from genome assembly GCA_044376395.1 of Chthoniobacteraceae bacterium. Taxonomy (GTDB): domain Bacteria; phylum Verrucomicrobiota; class Verrucomicrobiia; order Chthoniobacterales; family Chthoniobacteraceae; genus Chth-196. The sequence continues at coordinate 5,262 of JBILKY010000097.1, forward strand.
TCCCGCTGGCGATTCTGTTCTGGCCGCTCAAAAAGGTGACGAATTATTTCAGTGTCGAACATTGATGCAGTCCATCTGCAATCCTATCTGCAACCCGCGCTGAGAATCGCGAAAAATTCGGGTGCCTCAATAGTGACGGTTTTGGACGGCAGTCCCTTTCGGTGCTAAGCATGCTGATGCATGACCAAGCCCACCCCTTTGCCGGTTGAAAACGGCACCATTGAAGTCCGCGGCATCCGTCAAAACAACCTCCGCGGATTTGACCTGAGCCTGCCTCTGGGTAAGCTCATTGTGGTCTCAGGCCCAAGCGGGAGCGGCAAGTCGAGTCTCGCTTTCGATACTCTCTACGCCGAGGGGCAGAGGCGCTACGTCGAAACCTTCAGCCCGTACACCCGGCAATTCTTCGACCGGATGGATAAACCCGCTGTCGACGAGATCCGCGGTATTCCACCCGCCATCGCCATCGAGCAGGTCAATGCCGTGAAATCGACTCGGTCCACCGTGGGGACGATGACCGATCTGAATGACTATCTGAGACTGCTGCTGCCGCGTGTGGTTGACGCGTTCTGCCCGAAGTGTTCCGCACAAATTCAGCCGGCGACGCTGCAGTCGATTGTGAAAAGCATCTCCAATCAGTCTGCAGGCGCGGTGTTGATTGCATTTCCGATGAACGTGCCGGACGGTGTTTCTCCGGGCGATTTTCTCGCATTTTTACAATCGCAGGGCTACCAGCGCGTATGGGTGAAAGGCGAGGTGATCCGCGTGGACGAGCCGCCTGCGCGACTTCCGGATAAGATTCAGGTGATTCAAGACCGTGTCGCGCCCAAGCGTGAGAATGCAGCGAGGCTTAGCGAAGCTGTCGAAACCGCTCTGCGCTTCGGAAAGGGTAAAGTGACTGTGATTGATGGCGCACAGTTGCAGACTTTCGCGCTTGGATGGCATTGCAGTGAGTGCGAGATTGATATCCCAGAGCCTAGTGTAGGTCGGTTTTCTTTCAACCATCCCATTGGCGCATGTGCGGCTTGCCGCGGGTTTGGACGCATCATCACTCTCGAAATGATGCGCGCGATTCCGGATACGAGCCTGAGTCTCGCGGAAGGCGCCATTAAGCCTTTTCAAACCGAGAGCGGGCAGGAATGTCAGGCTGACTTGATGCGTGCTGCGGCGAAACGGAAAATCAAAACAAACGTTCCGTTCGAGAAGCTCTCCAAGGACCATCAACACTGGGTGCTTTACGGGGAGGACGATGCGCGCCCCAGCATGGATTTGTGGAAGTCTGGACTTTGGTACGGCGTGCGTGGCTTCTTCGACTGGCTCGAATCGCGCAGTTATAAAATGCATGTGCGCGTTTTATTGAGCCGGTATCGCACGTACACAGTTTGTCCCGATTGCAATGGTGGACGGTTCGCAGCGGATTCCCTCAATTTTCGTTGGGTGGGACATACTGCGCCGGAGTTGTTGAAGATGTCTGCGGATGCGCTTCATGATTTGGTTTCAATGCAGCAGCAAAAACAGAAGGGTGCCTGCAAGGATCCGACTACTCTGCTGCTTTTGGAGGAGGTGGAGTCGCGCTTGGGGTACTTGCGTGAGGTTGGGCTTGGATATCTCACGCTTGATCGGCCCACGCGTTCGCTCAGCGGCGGTGAAACGGCGCGCGTGAACCTTACCACTTGCTTGGGCACCGCACTGGTCAACACGCTGTTCGTTTTGGACGAGCCAAGTATCGGACTGCATCCGAGAGACACAGAACGGCTGATCGGCGTGATGCGTCGCCTGCGGGATCGCGGAAATACTTTGGTTGTGGTGGAGCACGAGGAGGCTGTGATTCGGGCTGCTGATCACTTGGTGGAAATAGGCCCGGGCCGGGGCGAGGAGGGCGGTCGCCTGGTGCACTCCGGGCCGCTGGACCAGATTCTAAACGGCAAAACACGAACCCTCACGGGGGACTACTTGACCGGTGCCAAGGGTTTTCCCTCCGCGTCCAAAAGGAAAAAACCAGCGGGATGGATCCGGGTGGAGGGTGCTTCAGAAAACAACTTGCGGGATGTAACGGTGGATTTTCCTCTGGGTGTGCTCGCTTGTGTCACGGGCGTTTCCGGGTCGGGGAAAAGCACGCTCGTTCACCAGGTCCTTTACCGGAATCTGGCGCTCCTCAAAGGGGAGCAGCCTGAGGACACCCCTGGCGCTTGCAAGCGCGTGGCCGGAGCCGAGCAGATCGGATCGGTTGTTTTGGTAGACCAGTCGCCGCTTTCAAAGACCCCTCGATCCAGTCCCGCGTTGTACCTTGGGATTTTTGACGCGATCCGGCAGCGTTTTGCGGCCTTGCCGGAGGCGTCCTCGCTTGGGCTGACCGCGAGTGCGTTCTCATTCAACACGGGTCCGGGTCGTTGTGAGAGGTGCGGAGGGAGCGGGTTTGAGAAAATTGAAATGCAGTTTTTGAGCGATGTTTTTGTGCGTTGCCCCGAGTGCGAGGGGCGCAGGTATCAGCCGCACATTCGCAAGGTGAAGCTCGGGGGACTTTCCATCGATCAAGTGCTGGAGCTCACGGTCACCGAAGCGGTCGGCTTCGCGCGCACCCATGCGATCAAAGAAATGACGTCTCCGCTCGAGGCGCTTATTGAGCTTGGGTTGGGGTATCTCAAGCTTGGCCAGCCATTGAATGGGCTTTCTGGAGGGGAATCGCAGAGGCTGAAGTTGGTCGAGCGATTGCTGCATCGATCACAAGCAAAGGCATGCCTGATCTTGGACGAGCCTACAACGGGTCTTCACTTTGATGACATTGTGCTGCTTGTGCGAGCCTTGAACCGGCTCGTGGAGCAGGGACACTCTGTGATCGTCATCGAGCACAACCTTGATGTGATCCGCGCCAGTGATTACCTCATCGACATGGGGCCGGAAGCAGGCGTCGATGGCGGCGTTGTGGTTGTTTCCGGCACACCGGAGCAGGTTGCAGATTGCGCGGGATCGCACACCGGCCTTTTCCTCAGGGGCAAACGAGCGAAGGCAAAGACGGTGACTGCAAAGCAGCCAAAAGCTGCTCAGGCCATAAAATCTCGTGGCATCGAGATCGTCGGTGCGCGCCAGCATAACCTCAAGAATGTGTCCCTCCAGATTCCGCTCAATGCGATGTCCGTGATCACTGGACTAAGCGGATCTGGAAAGTCCTCGCTCGCGTTTGATCTCTTGTTTGCGGAGGGGCAGCGCCGCTTTTTGGACAGCATGTCGCCATACGCGCGTCAGTTCGCGACGCAGCTTGAGCGGCCTGACGTCGACCGTGTCACGGGTCTGCCTCCGACGGTGGCGATCGAACAGCGATTAACCCGCGGAGGTGGTAAGTCCACCGTGGCAACGGTCACCGAGGTGTATCACTTTCTGCGCTTGCTCTTCTCCAAGGTCGGAATTCAGCACTGTCCAAAATGCGATTTGCCGGTTGCCAGCCAGACCCTAGGCGAGGCTGTGCGCACGGCGGAGGCGCTGGCCGCCAAGGGACGCTTGCGCGTGCTCGCGCACTTGGTGAAGGCACGAAAGGGTTTTCATACCGAGGTTTTCGCGTGGGCAGTGGCAAAAGGATTCAAGCAGTTGTTAGTGGATGGAAAGTGGGAGGCCGCTTCCTCCCCGCCGAAGCTGGAGCGTTTTCGTGAGCACACCATCGAGGTTTTGGTGGGCGAAGCCGAAAAGGCGTCCGGTGTCCGCGCGCTCGTCGCGCGGGCATTCGAGATCGGACGCGGTACGGCCCTCCTTTTGGATTCGCGCAACCGGAGGCATGTGTTGAGTCTGGAGCGCAGCTGCACAGGGTGCGGACAGTCATTCGAGGAGCTTGATCCGCGATTGTTCTCTTTTAACAGCCCGCATGGATGGTGTGCGGAATGCAATGGGTTTGGCGAGCTGTGGAAGCGCCATGAAAACCCGAAGCTTGATACCGCGTTGGAGCTTGAGCTGGACTACGAGCGCCAGCATGAAGCACTCGATGCCGGTGAAGCTGTGTGTTGTGAGGGGTGCGACGGTTCTCGTCTCAATTCCACTGCCAGATCCGTCCGGGTTGCAGGGACGCCCATCGACCAGGTTGTTTCGCAAAGCGCGTCTGGAGTGATGGGGTGGCTGCAAAAGCTGAAGTTCAGCGGATCGGAGGCGGCTATCGCAGCGGACATCGTGCCTGAAATCGGCCAAAGGTTGCGGTTTTTGGACAGTGTGGGGTTGGGTTATCTTTCGCTGAGCAGATCCGCGAAAACCTTGTCGGGAGGCGAGTCACAGCGCATCCGGCTTGCGGCGCAGCTGGGCTCGAATTTGAGGGGCGTTTTGTACGTGCTCGACGAGCCCACCATCGGTTTGCATCCCCGGGACAACCGCGCACTGCTCGACACGCTGGATGCGTTGAAGAAAAAGGGTAACGCGCTTGTGGTAGTGGAGCATGACGAAGACACACTCCTGCGTGCGGATCATGTGATTGATCTGGGACCTGGGGCGGGAAGGCACGGGGGGCGCGTGATCGCGCAGGGGACGCTCGCCGCACTCAAGCAGACGGCTGAGTCGGTAACGGGCAAATGTCTGCGGGAGCCACTGCGGCATCCGATGCGCGGCGAGAGGCGGGTGGTGAGTGCTTCAAAGGAATTGCGCTGGCTGACTTTGTGCGGCGCTTCGCTTCACAATGTGCGATCCGCGGACTTGAGAATACCTGTGGGGCGGCTGAGTGTTTTCACTGGAATCTCGGGATCCGGGAAAAGCACGATGATGCGCGGGCTGCTCAAGCCTGCGGTTCAGGCTGCGCTCGCGGCCAAGCAAAAGGGCGGGATTTTCAAACTGCGTGACGGATCGATTCTGCGGGGTGCTGAAGCAATCGAAGCGGTTTACGAAGTGGACCAGTCCCCGATCGGGAAGACCTCCCGTTCGACACCGGCAACGTATCTCGGGGTGTTTGATCACATCCGGGCTTTGTTTGCATCAACGCCGCTCGCGCGGATCCGGGGATACGAGGCGGGCCGGTTTTCGTTCAACTCGCAGGGTGGGCGTTGTGAGGCGTGTCTTGGGCAGGGAGTACTGAAAATTGAGATGAATTTTCTCCCTCCTGCACATGTGCGCTGCCCGGATTGCGATGGCACGCGGTACGCGATGTCTACGTTGGAGGTGCTGTATCAAGGCAGGTCAATCGCGGATGTGATGGCGATGCCGATGGATGAGGCGGTGGAGTTTTTCGCGGTGCATCCTGCAATCACGCGTCCGTTGCGTCTGCTTTGCGAAACGGGTCTTGGATATTTGACGCTCGGGCAGGCGAGTCAGACGCTCAGCGGCGGCGAGGCTCAGCGGTTGAAACTTGTAAGCGAACTGGTGCGTGGAATCGGGCGTTCGGAACACAAGCGAATCCGCAAGGGAGTTGAGGTGCGTTCGGTGTTGTATTTGCTTGAGGAGCCGACCATCGGACTGCACATGGCGGACGTCAGGCACTTGCTTGGCGTGTTGCATCGTCTTGTCGACGCTGGGCACACGGTGGTCGTGATCGAGCATCATACGGCCGTGATCGCAGAGGCGGATCACCTCATCGAGGTCGGCCCCGAGGCCGGTGCCTCGGGCGGGTTGGTGACAGCCGAGGGCACCCCTGAAAAAATTGCGGGTGAGCGCGGGAGCAGGATAGGGCCGTTCCTGAAGCCTATCCTTGGTTCGTGCGCCGGCTCGGGAAGAGCGAAGAAAAAGCGGCACGCATCTTGAGGGTGCGGGCTGCTCCCCCTTGCAGAGAGCGAGTGCTATGGCTTTTTGGCGGGTGCTGACGGCACGCACGAAGCGCAGCCGGTAGCGAAGAAGTCGTTGCCCTTGTCATCCACGAGAATGAATGCGGGAAAGTTCTCTGCTTCGATTTTCCAGATAGCCTCCATTCCCAGTTCAGGGTACTCGAGCACCTCCACCTTCTTGATGTTTTCCTGCGCGAGAATGGCTGCGGGACCGCCGATGCTACCGAGGTAAAAGCCGCCGTGTTCTTTGCAGGACTTGGTGACCTGTGCGCTCCGGTTGCCCTTGGCAAGCATCACAAGCGAGCCGCCGTTGGATTGAAACAAGTCAACGTAGCTGTCCATGCGCCCTGCGGTCGTGGGGCCGAAGCTTCCCGAGGCGTAACCCACCGGGGTTTTTGCAGGGCCCGCGTAGTAAACAGGATGGTTTTTGAAATAATCAGGCAGGCCCAGCCCTGAATCGAGACGCTCCTTGAGCTTGGCATGAGCGATGTCGCGCGCGACCACAAGCGGTCCGCTCAGTAAGACGCGCGTCGTAACGGGGTGCTTTGAAAGTTCCGCAAGAATTGCGGGCATCGGTTGATTCAGGTCGA
>JBILKY010000098.1:0-11511 GCA_044376395.1 Chthoniobacteraceae bacterium
TCCTGCAGGCCAATGACCACCGCGTCCGATCCGCCGCCGTGCGCGTGCTCCGTTATAACACCGCCAAGGTAGCAGACCATAAGGCCTTATTGCTCCGGGCCGCGACTGATCCGCATGGCCGCGTGCGCCTTGAAGCCGTCAACGCCGCCTCGTGGCTCGGCAAGGATCTCGCCCTAGAGGTCCTCGCTGCTGCCCAACTTCACCCGGTCGACGAATGGCTGAAGCCCGTGTTCGCGGCCGTCGATGCCTACCAGAACGGCAAGACCCTGCAGGCCGAAGAAGCACCGAAGGCTGTGACCACCTTGAAGGGCGATGAGAAGAAGCTCTTCGACCTCGGAGCTGAGGTCTATCGTCGTGAGGCCCATTGCATCACCTGCCACCAGGCAGACGGGCAGGGCTTGCCCGCCGCACAGTTTCCTTCGATCGCCAAGTCTCCTTGGGTCGGCGGCGATCCCAAACGCTTGATTCGCATCATTCTGCATGGACTCATGGGCCCGATCGAAGTGAGTGGCGTCAAGTACCCCGGTCAGGTGCCCATGACCGCGTTCAAGGGACTGAGCGATCAGGAGATTGCCGGCGTCGCCACATTCGTCCGCAATTCTTTCGGTAACGAGGGCTCGGCGATCACGCCGGCGCAGGTCGTCGCCGAACGCGAAGCCACCAAGAGTCAGGAAGGTTTCTTGGTGCCGGCTGAGCTCCAGAGGCAATTTCCGCTGGGGAAGTGAGCGCGACTAAAGATTGGCAAGCATTTGGTTTTTGCCACATTTCCGCGGCTTGCGCGGCGAGCAGTCCGATTGGGGCAAAAGCGAGTTCGGCCACTTCCCACGAGGAAGTGCGGTCGTCCAACACATGACAGCAATCAGAACCCGGCTAAAGGATTGCCCAACAGTGATCACTCCCTCTCCGCTTCTATAAATTGCTCAAAATTCGGCGCCCTGCATTCTTCTGTGGCGGCAAAAGCCTCCCTCCACATCAACCGGTTCCGAGAAGTTTGAACCGCCCACGTCTTTGGATAACCACGCGCTTTTGCCACCAGTTCGTGCAGGACGCAGGGGACAGACACTTTTGGCCCCAGAACGATACGGTTGCGGTGTTCAACGTCTCCCTCAAGCAGGGGCAGACCATGCTCCGCGGTACCTTCCTCGCCGATCAGGGGGCGAGACGAAAGACTTGATCGGACAACACCATGAAGTCGCGCAACGTCTGTGTGCGTTAGCGAAGCGGATGCGCGATGAAATTGGGACTCCGCCACCAACCAGAAGGGCAAGAACCGCCGCCCCGTGGGCCGCGTGCCTGCTTCGGGCCAGTGATGCCGCGCTCACGACAACCTAACCATGTGCGAACCGATGAGACCCATACGCCACTTACTCACAGCAGTCATCGCTGCCCTGAAACTCGCAGGCGATGGCAAGGCCGCCGGGTGCTTGCCTGAGGACTGCTTGCCTGGGGACAGACACTTTCTGGACACGATGCCACGTAGAGGGTCAAGCTCCGGGTCGGATCCGGCTCTGTCGCTCTCGTTTCCAGAAAGCGACCGGCTTTTGCTTCACCCCCCGTCGCCGACAACCTCCCCATCATATTCGACCACCGATTAGGTGCCGTCGTGGATGAGCTGACGGTCAATGCCGAAAATTAGTCCCAACGCCGCTTCCATTTGTGGCGGACAAAAGCCTATAGCCGAAGCTGGGTTGCGATGGGAATGCGGCGGGCGTGCTGCTGGTGCAAGCGTAGCAGCAAGCATGACGCATACAAGGAGACAGCTCCAGCGACTTGTCAGCCTCGCGTGGGGTACACAATAGCGATGCATTTCGCGGGACTATTATGATTCAGAGTTCCAGTAGATCGCGAATTGCATCTTTTACAGAATTGAATTGTTAGATCGGGAGCTTTCCCAATTTCCGCTGTAGCGCGTTATGATCAATACTCGCAAAGCCTTGTACATTGATCGCTGAGTGTTTCGGGAGCCATCGAGGTTTTCCAATGTCCACTTCACCTCTTTGTCCTCGGAGTTGAGAAGTCAGAGGAACGACGACTACAAGGGAGCGGGCATCTTTTGGTGTTGGAAAAGCCAGAATAAGAACTGGGCGCTCTTTTGCGGCGAGACCGAAGTCTACAGTCCAGACTTCACCTGGGAGTGCTTCAGTATTCACCCAATGCGTTGTCCCAAGTTTTCCCTTGTTCCCCCGTTGTCAGGAGACGGTCTACGTTGGTGGTAATCGCAAAGGGCATGTCGTTTCTAAGCTCTACTTGAGCCAAGAAAATGTTGACCGCATCACTCGGTTTCATGCCGAGGCGCGCGAAGATTTCTTCAGCTCGTTTAAGACGCTCAGTGGGAACTCTTGCTCTGAAGAGGGTTGAAGCAGCCATGCTTCAATTATGCTCAAAAATGCTCAAATGTCAAAGGTTTGAGAGGAAAGGCTTTGACTGCCATTTCTTTGAAACGGGCACCCAAGCGTTGCTCAAGCCGATCGAAGGTGGCTATCGGGTGGAAATCGCCGTGCCGCGTGTTGCCGGTCGGTCAAAGTGTACCACCCATTCGACCGCCGGCTCGGGTGGCGACGATGGGCAGCGCTGCCAAGGGAGAGTCTCTGGTCAACCAAAGCCCGGGCGCCAGAGCCTGTGCGAACCATTTCGTGCGGTTGTGGAGGCCAAGCTCGAGGCAGGATTGCGTGCAACCCTTCCTCAAGGCGCCGATTTAGCTCAAAGGGGTTCAAAGCAGCCCTTTGAGCTCGAAGCTTGGCTTTGCTCGTTGCCGCCACATCCTGGCTGCCCAGTAGTCCCTCACACGGTGTCAGCGGCTTGTCGTGCCGGTGTTTGACTTTCGCCCCATTGCGACTCTTTTGCTCCATTTTTGCAGAGGGCAGGAAGTAGTTGTGCAAGGGCTCCCAACACTCTCGGCAGAGCGCGTTGATGGGCTCCAAGAGTTGCGGGAGTCTGCGCGAAGATAGTAGCCCAATCCAGGGGAGTGCGATCGAAACCCGATTTTCACCCCTTCAAGCTCACCCGTGCATCTGTTTGCTATCCATTCGCTAATCGCAGTGGCAGATCTAGACCACGAGCACCATCAAACGGTGCAGGCCTTCTTCCAAAAACATTGCGGCGACGGCTGGCATTGCTGCCAAATGGTCCAACTGCCTTTTTCCAATTTCCAGACTATTAGGTGATGCCAAGCAGTCAGACAAAGGTAAGAATCCCGACTGTTCGCCATCGAGACACGCGCCGCGGTAGTCCCGCGCACGCGAGCTGCGGGAACGCAAGAAAGCAGCGGTCCCCACAGATTAACAGCACATAGTATCCAATGAGCACATGTCGATTTTGCAACTCAACCGCTTTTGGTTCGGGCTGTTTGAACAGCCCGCACAAGCACCACGAACATCTCCGCGATCAGGGCAGTTGCGAATTTTGCGGCTCCGCTGCATACGGGAGCGGCTGCCTCAACAGCCCGCATCGTCGCCACCGTCATGGACACGGCGGCTCGAAGTGCATCTGGTGCGGCTCCAGCGCCACAGGTAGCGGTTGTCTAAACAGCCCGAACAAAACCCACGAGCGCTGACTGAAATAGACGGCGCGGCGGGCGCTACATTTCCCTACCCCCGCCCTACCCCCGCCCTACTCCTGCACGCCCGATTGCCACGAACCCTCGGACCACGGGTGGCCGGGAACCTTCGAGTCACTGAGGAGCAGGCAGATGGAGGCATACCGCTCGAATTGCAAACCCGCATGCCTGAACGCCCCGGCGAGGAAGCTTTGTTTAAAAGCCTCCCAGCCTGAAAATCCTTCCCGCGCCTGATTCACCTCTCTCGCAAGTCGCGCGGCCACTTGTTCGCGCTTTAGAAACCCGGCTTCAACGGCCTGTTGTAAAAGGTAAATCCGATGCGAGATCGACCAGGCAGAGGCATTTTCACCGTGTTTCGCGTAACGTGAACCGATGAACGCAGCGCTTTTCATGAGCGCTTCGGACATCTCGAATCCTTCCGAGAAGTGCGGCTCGAAAGCCTCGAAGCTATGGATCACCGCGTCGAGCTCCTGATTGTTTTGGATTCCAAAAATCAACTGCAGTTCGGCGCGCGCGACACTCTGTTTCCTTGGTCCTGCAAACAACGTTCTTCCCGGCGTGCAACCCATAAACATGCTCACCGGAAGAGCCAGCAGCTCCGCCATTCTTTTTGCACCCTCTCCGTTCGCAATCAGTTCATCACCCGGAAACCTGACCTCCTCAACATTGCCAGCCGCTTTTTCAAATTCAAGTGCGAGGTCATCGTATCCCAAGAAGCGCGCCCGCCGCACGCAGTTCACCCCGTCCGAATCGACCGCAAACGGGTCCGCCCCGTGGGCAATCAGCAGTCTGATGAAAGGCCGGTTGGGCGTGGCGGAAAGCGCACGGTGCAGTGCAGTGCGGCCAGCCTTGTCGTGCGCCGCCAGATTTGCGCCCGAGTTCAACAAGGCAGCGGCAGCCTGAACATGGAGATGCTGCGCGCTTGAAATCAGCGGAGTTGATCCGTCGGAGGCCGCCGCACTGTTGGGGTTCGCGCCTTTTTGCAGGAGCGCATTGATGATCGGCAGATCGCCCCAGCCGGCCGCATAGTTGAGAGGCGTGCCGCCGTGCGGCGTCGCAATCTCCGTATCCGCGCCGCGCTCAAGCAACAAGCGGACGGCAGGCCGGTTATGGGAAACCCCCGCTGCCGAGATTAACGGAGTCTGCTTCCATTTGTCCTGAATGGAGGCGTCGGCTCCCGCTTCGAGGAGCAGCCTCATCGCGGCAGGCTGATGAAACTGCGCCGCATGGTTGAGTGCCGTGTCGCCATTCACATCCGTGGCATCCAAATCAGCGCCCCGACGGATCAAATCATGGATGAGATGGATGTTCCCATTCTGGGCGGCCAGAATCAGCGCCGTCGCTTCGAGCTTCGAATCTGACTTCGCGTTGACGTCCACCTGTCCGGCGAATTCATCAAAAAGAGCCTTATCGCCATTTTCCACCGCCCAAAACCAGCGCGCAACCGGCGACTTCGCAGCCGCATCGGACTTCTTGCTGCGGTTCCCTGCACTCTCAGCCAACTCCAGCGCGGCGGCCGCGCCCGGAACGCCCGCCCGGACCTCCATCTTTAGAAGCCATAGGCTGTTCGCCTCGACTTCGTACTGATGCGAAATCGCCTGCTGCGCATGCCTGCGTGCGCCCTCCCAGTCGCCCAACATCGCATGTAACCGCGCGAGATAATGGTCAGCCACTCCTCCTTGCGGATTCAACTTTGAAGCCAAAATCCTTTCGCGGATCGATCCCTCGACATCATCCATTTCAATCAAGATTTCCGCCCTGCGATTGTGATAAGTAGCGGCCGACCTGTCGGCGTCGGCGTTTTTGGCTTCGGCGATCGCGCGCTCCCTGCTCGCGCCGGGATCGGATGGCAGTTGCATGCGCGAGGCGTTCACCATCTGTAAGGCTTCGTCGCATGCAGCCAGCGCTTCCTGAAAACGACTCAACTGCATGAAACTCGCAGCCAATCCATCCAGACTCCACGGCGCGCGCTCCAGGTTGACAGCGGTCAAGCGGTGCTCGTGCGCTTCGTCCATGGCCTCGAGACCTTCCAGCAAGTTTGCGCAGGTTTGATGGAGCACGCTCGGTCCTTCGCGACCGTTGATCCGCGAAAGAATCGCCTTGAAATTTTCTACCCCAAAACTCTGAACCTCGCGCAGTCGCGACCATGGCATGTCCGCGTGTTCAAGCGAAACGGCCCGCGCCATCACCGCCGCCATCCACCGCACCGGCAGCACATCGGGATGCGCGCGGCAAAGAGCCGCGATCCCACCAAGGAAATAGTTTGCGGTCCTCAAATCCTCCGAAAAATCGATTCCCAGCACACACCCCGCACACAACCCCTCGACACTTCGCGGCGCAATCTGCACAACTCTGGACATCAACCGAGAGGCCGACTCCACGTCAAACCTGCTGCGCACGCAAGCGGCCTTCAGGAAAAGAACCCCCTCAGAATTGGGAAACCGCTGCGCCGCCAACTCCAGGCGGTCTTCCGCATCACGCTGCCGCCCCTCCCAGAGCAGTTCCTGCACGATGGACGACTCCACCTCTCCGGGCGTCGGCGCGCCGGAAAGCGTCGCCCCCGAAAGACACCCAGCAACCAGACAGACCATGAACTTCGGCAGCATGAGGGGCAACCTACCCAGCTCCCCGCAACGCATGCGAGACTTAAGAGTCCCTTCACACTGAAAAACCAGAGATTCAAGCGACTGCATGACAGTTTTTTAGCCACCCGCTCGGCGTATTCGACGGCTAATTCCTAGAAGATTCATCCATTTGGCGTTATTAATCCTATGCACCCCTTATTCTGATTCCATGGACGAAGCTCTCTCCACCTACAACTACTCGGCGCTGCCCCTTGAAGTCTCGAGAGAACCCATGCCTTCAGACCCGTCGGCGAACCCGTTTCGGCTGGTGGTGGATCCAGTCATGCGCATGCGGCTCCGCAAGGCGCTCACAGACCTTATCGACAGCCACGACGCGGAGCTGGCCCGGTACGTGTCCGATGGTGCGCTTTCGCTCGACAGCTACAAGGAATACATCGAGCTGTTTGCACGCAGCCTCAGGGAAACGATGCACTCCAAGGAGGGCGTCGCCTACCTAATGGAGTCTTGCGGTTTTGCGATCAACATGGACGAGATCAATCTCTACCCCGAGACCCGCTGGCGGGTCACACGGGACTGGTAACCCGCCGCATTTCCTCAAAGGAACCCGCCGCATTTCCGCAAAACATCCTGCACGCCACTCTGCATTCAAACATGGACGACTACATCACACTCAACCGCGCGGTCGAGGCCACGCAAATCCCCAGTGGTCACGCGGTAACCCTTGAGGCTGGAACTCCTGTCTCGATCACACAATCGTTGGGTGGTTCTTTCACCGTACATTCGACCACCAGCGGCGGGTTGTTTCGCATCGGAGCCGGGGACGCGGATGCCTTGGGAATGGAATCCAGCGCCCCGCAGGCACGGACTGAGGGCCCTTTCAACGAGGAGCTCGTTTGGAACGCTCTTCGCGAAGTGTACGACCCTGAAATCCCCGTGAACATTGTAGACCTCGGACTCATTTACAGCATGAAAGCCGAAGAAGCGGAGGGCGGCCGAAAAGTACTGGTCGAGATGACCCTCACCGCACCCGGCTGCGGCATGGGCCCGACCCTCGCAGCGGAAGCGCGGCAGCGCCTGAGCGTGCTCCCCGGAGTGGCGGAAGCGGACGTCCACCTCGTGTGGGATCCACCGTGGGGGCCGGAACGGATATCTCCCGTCGGCCGGGAAAAGCTCGGCATCGACTGAGCGGCGGGCCTTTGTCTACCCGCCCGCGCAGCATCAGCGTTTCCGATCCCCGATGCACCACAGATGCTTGTCAGACCGCAGAAAAATCTGTCCGTCGCTGAGCGCGGGTGAAGCGTAGGTGTTCTCTCCAATCGCGTTGGTTGCGACCACGGCAAACTTTTCCCCCGGTTTCACCACGCGACACTCTCCCGCATCGTTGAGGAAATATACCAACCCCTCTGTGCTCACGAGAGATGCGTGCTGGCGGCCGAAGCGCTCACTCCAAACGACCTTGCCTGACTGAGCATCGAAGGCATGCGCGAAACCGCGATCATCGTTCAGCAACAACCAGTCCCCCTCAATGATCGGTGAAGGCACGTAGGACACCCCCACTGCCGACGGCGGATTACAGTGCCACGCAACGTGCGACTTCGTCACCTTCCCCCGCCCTTCCGGACGGATCGCCATCACATGGTGCGCTGGAAAGCCGCCGGTCATATAAAACCACTCCGTCTTTGGGCTGAAAACCAGCGACGCGACGAACTGATCTGTCGGACCGTCAATCATCCAAAGCAGCTCACCGGTATCAGGATCGTATCCCGCGATGCACTTTGATCCCGACAGCACCATCTGCGGTTTGCCTTGTACCACTCGAATCAAAGGCGCCACGTAACTGCGCGTCTGGTTCGGACGCTCGATCCGCCAAAGCTCGCGCCCATCTGCTCGCGCAAGAGCGACGATGTACCCCGGACCGTCGTGGTCGCAGTTCACGATCACCTTGTCCTTCCACAAAACCGGCGTGCTGCAAAATCCGTGCACACTGCTGAAAACTCCGGGGCGCACCGACCATGCGCTGTCACCAGTCAAGGTGTATGCCGAAACCACAGGCTCACGGCCGTCAAGAAACGCGCAGTAGACCCTCTCGCCATCGCAGGCCGGAGTGCTGGATGCACGTGAATTCTCCGAATGCACCCGCTCCAGCGGAGCCTTGAACACCTCGCGCCTCCAGAGCTCAGCGCCGGTCTCCCTGTTGAAACACAGCAGCAACCTCGACTCGGCGGCCGCGTCGAATCCAGCAGTGAAAAGCCGCTCACCGACGATGATGGGCGACGCATGTCCCGCGGGGCACGGCGTTTTCCAGCGGACATTCTCCGTGGCGCTCCAGTGCGTTGGAAACCCCTTTTCAGTCGAAACTCCGTCACCCTGAGGCCCCCGCCAAACCGCCCAGTCGCCAGCACGGGAGTCGGTGGCAGAAAAACACAACAAACAGGAAGCTAGGAGGGATGCCGGGCGCATGCGTCAAGCCAAACAACCACGGAGTGTGAAAACCAGCCAAAACTCAGTCACCGGCTTCCATCCCCAGATTCCTGCGCACACGCTCCTCGGGGGATTCCACGAACATCATGAGCCCCCTGACAACGTCCTCGAAACCGAGAAACTCCTGCCGCTCCCGGCGCAATTCCTCCACGGCTTTATGGTACTCCATTGCGTACCTTTTGGAGTCGATCCCCTCCAGCGGACTAACATCCAGCGAAGGCTCGAGAACGGACTCCATGATCCTCGCAAGCTCCTCCCGCGTGTAGTCCTTGAGCAGGACAGCGCATATCTCACGCAACCGATTCACCGTATCCGCCAGCTCCCGCTCCAATTCCGCCCCTGTCCTCTCCTGAACTTCTGCCATGATCGTCATCGTTCTCACTTTGCCTCCGTTTATTTTTCTCCAATGCAGAGCACCCGTCAGCCTGCGCCGATATCAGCGCCCGCAAAGCTCAGCCGAGTGATGTAAAAAACGCGAATCATCCGCCCCACTCTTCATCCGCAAACTGCCTTCCCACACACCCCTGCCCCACCCTACCGCGCAGCGATCCAATCAATTTTGACTGCCTGAGCGCGAGCAGGCTGCTCACCCCATTTTTCGTGACCGCCCCCCCGCCCCCGTTCATCCTTCCGCCGCCAACAAGCCGAACGCGAATTGATCCTCCCCACACAATCCTAATCGCAAACGCGCACGGAAACGGCGGCAGCGCCGGCTGAACACTGCTCATGGCGAGTCCCCTTAGCACCTCATCTTCAACGACCCTAATCAAACCAAACCGAATGAAAACTGACTGGCTTCGTCCCATCTCAATCATCGCCGCGCTCGCCACCCTTCCCTTTGCGTCGTTCACGGCGGATGCCGCCGACACCGCGCAACCGCTGCGCAAAGCACACGAGTGCTCGCCCAGAGAGGGGCTCCCGAACTTCCTCGCGAAGGCAGCGGCCGGTCGGGAACTAAAGGTCGCTTATCTCGGAGGCAGCATCACTGCGCAGCCCGGTTATCGTGTGAAAACACTTGCTCACTTGAAGCGTGAATTCCCGAATTCCAAATTCGAGGAGATCAACGCCGCCATCGGCGGTACGGGAAGCGACTTGGGGGTGTTCAGGATTGAGCACGATGTTTTTGCAGGGCGTCCAGATCTGCTGTTCGTGGAGTTTGCTGTGAATGATGGCGGCGCCCAGCCGGTTCAAATCATCAGAGCCATGGAGGGAATCGTGCGCAAAACTTGGGAAACCTTCCCGGATTGCGATGTGTGTTTCGTGTACACTTTTACCGAGTCGCTTTTGCCTGACTTGAAGGCGGGAAACTTCAACAGATCCGCATCCACCATGGAGATGGTGGCGGAACACTACGGCATCCCCACAATCCACATGGGGCTGGAGGCGGTGCGCTTGGAATCCGAAGGCAAGCTCGCCATGAAAGCCCCCGACGCCAAAGTGGAGCGGGTTTCCGGAGACGAACTCAATAAAAACGCGCCAATAGCCGTGGGACCGGATGGAAAAATCCCATTCTCGCAGGATGGCGTCCACCCCTACACCGATACGGGCCACCGTCTTTACACGGAGGCTGTGATCCGCTCGTTGCCACTCATCAGGGGGGCGAATTCGACGCCTAAAGTCCACGCGCTTCCCACTCCGATGGATCCCGCGAACTATCAAAACACAGTGATGCTGCCGCTTGAAAAGGCGCGGAGAACCGGTCCATGGACACAGCTCCCAGCGGACACCGGCCTTGGGAAATCTTTCGGAACGCGGATGGGCGCGGTTTGGAAAGCAGAACCAGGCGCGGAGCTTTCATTCAAATTCAAGGGTAGCGCCGCAAAGGTCTATGATCTGGTCGGGCCGGACTGCGGGAAAATCGAAATTTCAGTCGACGGGAAAACCGCGACGCACTTGCGCTTCGACGCCTACTGCACCTACTCGCGCCTGGCCACCACGGGGATCGCAAGCGAACTAAATGACAGTGCGGTGCACGAGGTCAAAGTTCGCGTACTGGCGGATAAATTCGACAAGGAGAATATTCTGTTCGAGAAAAACCGCCCGGATTTCGCCAAGTCACCGGCCAAATACGAGCCTACAAACTGGTACGCTGGGGCTATTTTTTTGATCGGCGAGTTGGCGGATTGATCCGACATCCATTGAACCCAAACCTGCTCCCTGCAGACCGTCCGCTGAATGCGTGGGAGCACGGGCGACTGAACGGCCTAAAAATCTCCTCACGGCAACTCGCGCACGCGCAGCTTGCGAAATTGAATGGGCGAGCCTTCGCTTTCCAAGCAGAGGAACCCTTTGCTGGGCTCGATGGCGGTGCCGCCGGAGGCGTCTTCGCCGTTCACCCATAAGCGGACTTCACCGTTGATGGCACGGATGTAGTAGTGGTTGCATGCTGAGAAGATGCCGCCGACGGTTAGCGCTGCAAGGTTGTGCTACCCAAAGCTGGCGATAGCAGCAGTCGCGAGGATCAGGACGGCGGTTGAAACCAGGACGGGGCTCGTGGTTGTTGGGACTGCAGCCCGCTCCTTTCTTAGAGAGCCCACTTGACAGCGTTTGCCATATGAGAATTGCCTGTACTCAGGGAGCCACGGGACCCACCCGCCCCACTCCGCGTCACCGCCGCAGGCGGCCTTCTCTTCACGCTCAAACACCACGAAAGCGCCCCATTTTTCTAGCGCCATGCCGAACACCGGTACTCCGAGTACTCCGAGAAATCGCGCCAGGCGCTGCGCCCCTCTAATCTTTTTGGACGCAGGTCCGGATATAAAGTTTTTCGACTTTCTGCCGCGCCCAAGGCGTTTTTCTGAGAAAGGTTAAACTCGATTTAACGCTCGGATTCTCATTGAAGCAGCGAATTTCAATCTGCCGCCCGAGCTCCTCCCAACCGTGCCTCTC
>JBILKY010000352.1:0-3708 GCA_044376395.1 Chthoniobacteraceae bacterium
ACATCCTCGGTATCAGGATTCTCTCTGACGCCATCGAACACAGATACGTGGATGCCGTCTTTTTCAAGCATGCTCCGAGCGCCATCCAGATGCCCAGCAGCGACGATCCCCTTGTCCGTGACGATCAGCGCGCGTCTGCCGCCAAGCTCACGGACGACCTCGCCAAGCCGGCTCAATACGCCGCTACCAAAAACGACGCGTGTGCGGGGCTGGAAATCGAATGGAACCATCATCGCTGAACCAGTTCTCAGGCGCGCTCAATCGAGCGGCGGCGATACAAGAACTCGAACATATTTCCCTCATGCGGCTGGTCCCAAGAAATCTTCATCGTCGAGATCGGCCCCAGATTGAGCCGCTCGATCAATGGCGAATCAAGAAGACGAGAGCGGAAATCCGGGTCTTCAGTGATCGCGGTAACAACAAGCGATGGCCCGATCTTATCGAGCATCTCCGCCTCGGGAACCTCCACGACACTCGCGTATGGGCACAAGAACTCGCGGTTGGCGAGAGGGTGATCAAACGAGTCGCAGTGCACGACCGTTGCCCTGAGGTAAGTTCCTCCCTCAAACACCTCTCGCCTGGATCCTCCACGGTATTTCTCAGTCACGTCGGTGGCGCCGGGTGTTTTCAATCCCTCATCTATGGCTCCGTCGATGTAGTCCGCCATCTTTGGATTCGCGAATCCGGACAGCCGCGCATCTGGACTGTCGGCAGCCTGCGGGCGCATCGGCCCAAGCTTTTTGGCGAGTGCATCGGCGATCTCTCTACCGTGCCTGGGCACCACCACCGCAGAGGCATTGATGCAGGAACGACCTCCGTTGTCCGCTATTGATGACACCATTAGGTCGATGTACTGCTCCCAATGATCGACGCAATCACTGCCGATTAGAATCTTCGAGAATCCGGGTCCATGGACCGAGAATTTTGGGTTGTCGCGATACTGAGCAACGGTGTTTGCATCCCCGAAGATGAGTGCACGCCCGCAGATCCGCATGACCTCACCAGCACCTTCGTGATCGGTTGGGTAAAAACCGAACGCCTCGGGCGGCGCTCCAGCCGCAATAAACGATTGGATCAGACGGTAGGGTGTCCAAGGTTCCTCGCGGCCCGGCTTGATGATCACCGGTGTTTTCAAGGCCACGGCCGGCAGCCAGAGCGAGTTCACCGCGGGCGAATTGCTCGGCATGACCAACCCGAGCGCCTGTGTTGTCGGATAATAACTGACGGCGGCGCCGCTCTGCTCGCCGTACCCGCGGTCAATCACGTCGAGAGGCAGTCCGCGCGTCAAACCGTTGAGAACGGTATGCATGTTCGTGAGGGCGTGATGAATCTTGCCCATGTTCCGACTAACCATCACGTGCGGCAACCCACTGGTCCCAGCGAGGGTGGCGATGTATTGAGCCGCGGTTTGCGTGTGCCCCTTGTCTCCGAGAGGAAGTGTACCGTTTAAAAACAGCTCACCGGCTTTCGCGGATATCTCGATCAACTGCGCGACAGAGAACTTTCGCAGCGCGGCGCGAGCCTCGGAAATCTTGCTGAGATCCTTCTTAAGAATACCCGCGTTGACCTGACTTACCGTCGCAACGACAGCGCCGGTTCGATGGTCAACGATGTCATTCTTCTCGAGGCTTTCGTAGGTTTTCCCGCGGCGGATCGCAGGAAGATGGGGGATGGTGATTGAGTCGCTCATTAGTATACTCCTTCCACAATTTTCTTTTCCATTGCACCGAACGGCCGGACCTCGGCCACTCCGTCCCATGCGTACTGATTTCTTGGTTTTCGGCGAATGGCCTCGTCACGCTCTAAGAAGCGCGGCATGAAAAACTCCTTAGTCAGGGTTGTTAACTCGACCCTTCCCCACGTGTCATAATCAACGGTCTTTGAAGTGTCCGTCGGATCAACCACGCGAAGGATCGCCCTAGGCTGCGGTGCGTAGTAAGTAATCGAGTACTGGTCCTCGGGTGTGAGCGGAACGGAAGCGGCAAGCCCCATGAGGGTATTTCCGTAAGTGGGATAAAACCCAATTCGATTCTCAAGAACCTCCTCAACGATGAATCTCACGTATTGAGGGAGCATCGTCGTGCCGCCACAAAACACGCCCCTGATTCCAGCATCCCAAATATCGACGCGCTCAGCTAAGGCCTCAAGTAGTTTGGGTGTCGTAAACAGACCGCTGACCTTCCGGTGCTTAAGAATTGTCGCAGCCTGATCGACCACGTGTTCCATGTAGGCCTTTGCTTGGTCAAACTGCTTGTTTGAAATCAACCGCTTCACCCAACGCGGGTCGAGATCAATGAAGTAGCATGCAGATCCCCGTACATTTGCGAGGTGCTCGATCGCTAGTCGGAGTCTGCGCGGACCGGTGGGTCCCATCATCAACCAGTAGTGGTTGCGCGGAAAATGCTCGTCACTGATCTTCTCGCTGAATTCGCTGTAGTCGACCTTGTAGTCATCCCAACCGATGCGCTGCTTGGGCATACCCGTTGTGCCACCCGTTTCAAAAATATTAAACGGCCGGCCCGCAAACGCCTTTGGGACCCAAACCTCCGGTTGGAGATCCCTGAGCCACTCATCCTCGAAGTGCGGAAACTTTTTGAGATCATCAGTTGTTTTAATTTCGGCCTTTGGATCCCATCCCGCTTTCGCCGCCCAGTTTAGCCAGAATGGCGATCCCGTCTCGGGACTGAAATGCCATTGGATGATGTCTCTCAGGTGCGAGTCTAGTTGGGTCTGCGCTGCTTCGGGTGTGCTTGTGCTCATAATTTCTAGTGTCTTGATGTGTGAAATTCGGTGATTCTCGTAAGTCAGGGGAAGAGCTTAGCGCGATGGCGCCGCGTCATCAGCGGGAGGTTTAGGCAGAAGAAAGCTGAGTAGAAAACCAATTACAAAGACCGAGGTCCCGACGATTCCAGCGGCGAAAGCCACCTTGTCGAAGGTTGAATTCCCGGGGACCATCGGGGCCACGATGTTTGTCGTCAAAAAGGCCGCTGAAGTCCCGATCATGCGTCCTCCGACATTCGTTGCGAAAGACCCTCCTGTGCCACGCAGGTGCAATGGGAAAACTTTTGGAAGAAATTCTCCGAAATAGGAAAACTGCGCGACAATTAGCAGGCCACAGAGCGCGATGCCCCAGTTCAACGCCTGGCCGCCAGAAGCGTACAATCCGAAATACGTCAGAGGCACTGCGATCAAGCCAGGCCCGAGGAAAATACGAAGGAGTGTTCCCCGCGCCACCGCAAGCACAACCAGAAGTGCGAGGGCGATTCGCCCAGCCAAGCCGCCGAACTCCTGCCAGAGTTGGGCGCTGTTTGCACGCGCCTTTACCGCGAGATCAAACGGTTCCTGCTTCTCGCGATTGTCACCGAGCTGCTTTAGGAGCTTTTCTCTGTCCAAAACCGCCGTCTTTGCATCCACATGACTCACACACAGCTGTTCCAACTCGGCGCTCAGATCTTTAAACTCTATGTTGAGCTGATCAGCTTTTGCCTTGTCCCCCGCCTTCATCGCACTCCGAAACGCGATTCTGTTTTTGGCGCGCTTCGCACCGAGTACGCGAAGCGCGGGCATTTTCTCGAAGGCATCTTGAGCGCGGGCGTTGGTGGCGATCATTTCGACGTTGAGAGCCTTTGCCTCATCCTGAAGAGGCTTCAACCCTGCGCGCTGCTCTGACAGTTCCGGCACACCGGGAATGACGCGAAGCGGCGTGAG
>JBILKY010000353.1:0-3695 GCA_044376395.1 Chthoniobacteraceae bacterium
CGACGCGATTCATGAACGCGGGCTGGTCGCAGAAGTCGCTTCTTCGCTCGCTTGTCTTAAGCCGCACTTACAGACTGAGCAGCACCAACGATGCGGCTGCCTCAAAGCTTGATCCCGAAAACAAGCTCGTCTGGCGCATGAACCGCCAGCGCCTCGATGCAGAAGCCATTCGCGACTCCATACTGGCAATCAGCGGCGAGCTGACACACGAAAGCGGCGGTCCGGCACTTGCCCTGGAAAATCCCGAAAACTGCGGCGCTCTTGCGCTCAAAGGCGTCAATCCCCCAAACTACGCACACAAGGTACCGCGCCCAGGCCAGGAGTTAGAGCGCACCATCTATCTTCCGGTACTGCGGAACAATTTCGCCGGACCAGACCGGGTCCGGAACTTCTTCGACTTCGTCAACCCCGCACAAATTTCAGGACAACGCCCCCAGACGATCGTGCCGACTCAGGCTCTGTTCCTGCTCAACAACGATCTCCTCCGAAAGCGCTCCGCAACTCTGGCCAAACACGTGACCGAAACCATCCGCGACCGCGACACACGCATTGAGGAAGTCTGGCTGCGCACGCTGGGGCGGCCCATCACACGAGAGGAGCGGGCAGAAGCCGCGGCATTTTTGGAAAAAGTCGGCGCCGCTTCGAATGCCCCGCCCGCCAATGACTTTCCCGCCTTCACAGAGCTCTGCCACGGCATTCTTGCTTCAAATCAATTCATCTTCCGACTCTAACCCAACGCGTATTCACACCATGAAAACACTGAATCAGCTCACACGCCGCGAATGGCTTCGTCGCTCAGCGTGCGGTTTCGGGGCCCTCGCGCTGCAGGATGTTCTACGCGCAGCCGCCAATCCGCTTGGGGCGCGCATACCCGGCATGACGCCAAGGGCGAAGCGGGTCATCTTCCTCTTTATGGCGGGCGGCCCGTCGCAACAGGATTTGTTCGACCCTAAACCCTTCATCACCGGCAAGCACGGACAGACAATCGACTCACCGCTTCGGAAAGAAGTCACACAGGTGGGGACAGGCAAGTATCTAGCGCTCGGCCCTGTGGCGCCTGTAAAGCCGCGCGGCGATTCAGGCATGGTCGTCTCAGATCTGATGCCGCATCTTGCCAGTGTCGTCGATGACATCTGTCTGCTCCGAGGCATGAACGCCGACAACCCCCAGCACGCGGGCGCAACGCTGCAATTCCACACGGGCACCTTCGCGGAGGTGCGCCCCTCGATGGGTGCGTGGATCAGCTACGGCCTCGGCACCGAAAACCGTGACCTGCCAAGCTTCGTCTCCATCCAGCCCGGCGGCGTGCGGGAATACGGCTCTGCATTTCTTCCCGCAATCCACCAGGGCACGGCGCTCACGGTTCCCCTCACCGACAAAGCCGTGGCAATCGAGAACCTTCGCAACGCCGCGCCCTCCGACGGCGCTCAGCGTGAGCGAATCGATTTCATGCAGAGAATGAACAACCGGCTTCTCGGAGAAATCAAGGGCGACGCAAACATGGAAGGCATGATTCAAAATCTTGAACTCGCATTCCGCATGCAGACCACCACGCCTCAAATCGTGGATATCACGAACGAGACCGAGGCGACCCGCCGGCTGTATGGCGTGGACGGCAAAGAAACAGATAAAAACGCAAGGGCTTGCCTTCTGGCGCGCAAGCTAAGCGAGTCCGGCGTCCGCTTCGTGCAAGTCACGATGGGAGGGTGGGATCACCACGGTGACATCCGCGGCAATCTCCCAAAACTCTGCGCACAAACAGATCAGCCGGTCGCGGGACTGCTCAAGGACCTCAAGTCACGTGGACTTCTGGAGGACACGCTCGTTTTGTGGAGCGGCGAATTCGGGCGCACGCCATGGAGCCAGGATCTCAGCGGAACCGCTCCCATTGAAAAACACGGACGCGAACACCAGCCTGAGAGCTTTTGCGCGTGGATGGCGGGCGGTGGAATCAAGGGTGGCATGACCTTCGGCAGCACAGATGACATGGGTTACCGGGTGCTCTCTGGAAAGGTTCACATTCACGACCTGCACGCGACAATCCTGCATCAACTCGGAATCGACCACCTGAAGCTCACTTCGCGCCATCTGGGCCGCGATTTCCGTCTGACTGATGTTTATGGCGAAGTGGTGAAGGAAATCCTCGCTTGATACAGGGCGTGTCTACTGTCCGTTCATGGCGCATCCGCTTTTGCTCATTGAGCGCGGGAAGGGCCTAGGCCAAGTCTCGCACGCTGGGCTGCCGTCATCATTTTAGAGTTCCCGATTCAAGCCCTTCTGTCTTTCTCCCTAACTGGCAAAATTCGCCTTAAATCCCACCCCCCCTGCGTGCAAATCTCAACACCCTGCAATCGTCGCGGATTGCCTCACCAGATTTTCTCTTCAGTCGTTGCGCTCGGTGCCTGCGCTATACTCATCAACGCTCAGGCTGCTTCGGTGTCGCAAACGCCAACTCAACAGAAACTCGGCGATTTTGAGAAATTGGCGCGTGAGGAAACTTGGGTTGAGAGGAGGCCGAACGCTAGTGGTCAAATCGAGGCGGTCAACGTCACCGCCAAAATTTGGACGCAGGCGATGCAGGCGACGTTGGACTCCCAAGGCTCGCTGAAGATCCCGGCACGACAGCAGCCCTACTATCTTGATGCCCCCTTGGTGCTGCGCTCAGGCCAAAAAATTGTCGCCGACAGGGATGCGGAAATCCGCCTTAAACCGGGGTGTAACACCTGTTTGGTACGCAACGCGGGTATCGTCTCTTTCCGGGACAGCCCTGTGCCATCCGATACCAATCCCGACACAGACATCAGCGTCGAAGGGGGCATATGGAGTACACTTGCCGTATCCAAAAGCGAATCCAACGGGAATACGCGCGGACACTCTTCAAAGGAGAATTACGCATTCGGAACGCACGGTGTGATTCTTCTGCAAAACGTCCGCCGTGTGCGTGTCGCCAACGTCACGGTCCGTCAAAGCCGCCCATTCGCAGTGCACCTTTCAAACGTTCAAAACTTTGAAGTGGAGAATATCCACCTCGACGATCACATGCGCGATGGCGTGCATGTGAACGGTCCAGCCAGCGACGGTCTTATTCGCAGCGTCGACGGTGTTTCCCACGACGACACGGTCGCGCTCAATGCTTGGGACTGGAAGAACTACGCGCCAAGCTATGGTCCAATCGAACGCGTAGTCATCGAAGACATCCGCGGTGGGCCCGCAGGCGTCCCCTCTGCCAACGCAATCCGCCTCCTGCCGGGGGTCAAGAAATTCGATGACGGCACGCAACTTGACTGTCACCTATCGGATGTAACCATTCGGAGAGTCACAGACATCGACTACTTTAAAATCTACGACCAACCGAATCTTGAGCTGGGACGGCAAACGGATTTCAGCGCCGGCGTCGGCACGGTCAACAATCTCCGCATGGAATCCCTCGTTTTTTCCAGACCCAGCCGGATCGAACTGCACGCGAACACGAACGGCATCTCCATTCAAGGTGTCCGATTGATGCACCCCACCCCTCCGGATTGGCATCTTCTGTTCATCGGACCCAAGTCGCAAACTTACAAGACGTCAAACCCCGATCGGTGGACGGAGATTTTTTCTCCGGATCTGGACTGCACTGTGCGAGACGTTTCCATCGCAGAAGTCCGTCCCGCCGGCTCCACCACCGACATGCCCGTTGAACGGGTTGTGGCAGT
>JBILKY010000354.1:0-3694 GCA_044376395.1 Chthoniobacteraceae bacterium
TCAACAGCCAAACCACGACTCCGTTCTCTCGTTCGGAGGCCCCAACAGTGTTCAGCGCGCTTTTTGAAACGGCATAGCAAGCAATGGCCGCAAGGCCTGCCGCACCGCTAAGCGCCAGCGCGCGGCGAATCAGCAAGCCGGGCACCCGCTCAAACCTGAACCCCGGGCAGTAGGGCCACACACCCAGTAGCAGCACCGGATAAATGACCGGCGACACATACCACGATTGGGCGGCTTTAACCTGGCCCAAGGCCCAGACTCCGATCCCCAGCAGGTAAAACACCGCGACAAACCGGACCCTCAACGCCCAAACCATGGGAAGCGACAAAAGACACCAAACCAAGAGGAACCGAGTCCACTCGCCCCCGATGTGGTAAATCTGCGACACAAGCCCTATGCAGGCACCAACCGCCATGGTTTGCAGCAGGGCAGCGCTTTCAAGTTTCCAAACAGGCTCGATCGGGCCGCGTCCCAAGAGAAATCCGGTCCAGATCTGCGCTGCCAGCAGCGGGACAAACGCACAAGCCAACCGCTGGATGCGCGAGAATTCATCCCAGTTGTGGCTGATCAGCACGATCAACCCCACGCCAACCATCAACGCCCCGACGCTCCCCAACATGAGCGCGCCCAGCCCGAGCGAGCCTCCTACTCGGGCCTCCAGTCGTCCCCTCAACACCCGCGCGGCCTCGGGGCTGATCAGTCCCTCCCCCACCCACGTGTCGAGTTGCTGGAGAACCCAGTTTTCGTTGGAAGCGCTCATGTAAGATTCGGGTCTGCGAAAGAGAGCAAACTTCAATCCACCTTGTAGATTTTCACATCATCAATCCACACGGTGTTGTTCGCTAGAAAACTAAACCACCGCTTCATTGGATGTGCGAACCCTTCGGAGCGATGACGCACGAGAACTTGCCCGTCGACACTGAGACGCATTTCATCGGCTTCGGTCACCAGCGCCAATTCATGCCATTCGCGGTCGGGCGCCCATGGAGCAACCATCTGCTTCGTCTTAAGCACTGCATCTAAATCGGGGGGCAGCGCCTCCTTCCGGTCAAGATACGCCTGACGGCGCGTGCGGATTTCAAGGTTCATGACGCCTGTCTTGTGATCGATCAATGTGACATTCCCGGCGCTGAAAACACCGTAGCAAAGGTGCCCCGCGTGAATCCCCTTTTCCTCGCGATCGACAAATCCAAGCTGAAGCGTTTCATCCTTGTTGATGCCGGGAAACTTGAAGCGCACCACCACGCCGCCGTTTCTGAAACCCGCGTCATGATGGATATGCGCCTGATGGCCCGCCTCTTTGCTCGCACTCGCCACTTTCAACGTGCCCGCGTCCAGATCCGCCTGCTTGATGTGAGGCACCCGATCCGCAGTCGCACTTTCCCACCCGTTGCCAATCCCCCGCAGTCCGTTGCCCTCCTCCTCCCTTTCAAATGCATCGTGAAAAATCAATTTGCCAGCAGAATGAAGCCAGTCGCGGTCGGAACGGGATGCGGGACCCGCTGCGGCGCTTTTGGAGGTCGTCACGGGGGCTGGTACAGCGGAGTGAGAAGATGCCTGCTTGGGCAAAACTGCGGCGATGGAATCCGCAACCTTCCGGGCCATCACGGAGGAGCCTGCCGGCATGAAATGGACGTTCCTTTTGCCTTGAAGCCGCTCCTGATCGGGTTTCACCAGAGCCCACAGATCGTTCCAAATCACGCTCTCGGCCAACATCACCCGTGCGGCAACCTCGTTGTAGGGAAGCTCCGAGTCCTTCACGTATTTTCCCGCATCGGACTCAGGCACCGGCGTGGTGCTCGCAAAAATCAGTTTCGCGCCGGTCTGTTTGAGGCGCGCGATGATCGCCTTGAGATTTTGCTCATACTCGGCAGGTGTGACATTCTGATGGCCGCCATTAAAGGGCGTCGCATAGTTGCCCTCCTTGTCTTTGTCGGAGTCATCAGCAAACCGGTACGAGAGGTCATGAAGTCCGTGGTTGAAATGAATCACATCCCACTTCGCATCGGCATCGGCCAACCAGCGCACAAGCCCGTAGGAACCAAGGGCCGTCTTTGTGGATCCGCAATTTGCCGGAACGCGGTGCACATTGGCGCGGCCCTCCAAGGCTTTGCGGACCTCAAGCGCGTATGCGATTGAAACGGAATCCCCCATGAGGAGAACACGCGGCAGAGCGGGATTGTCGGTGATCGCAACAAACTCGGGCGGCACTACCGCCGGTTTTGTCACCTGAGCCGGAGCCTGCAGAAGCATCGCGACGTGAAGCAACCCATGGATGATTCCGCAAGGAATCAGGCGAAGAAGGGGGGAAAGAACATTCATGGCGGGGAGGACTGCGGTTAGAAGAACCGTTTCAGCAGATATCCGGCAAGCCTATTGGGGCTGGAGGGGCGCTTTTTGCAGCTCAAAAAAAAGACCAGTCTCCAGACCAACGCCCGGAGACTGGTGCTTGAAAAGAACAGAATGGAGTTACTTTTTCTTCTTCTTGCCCTTCGACATTCCTTCCAGGAACTCTTCAAGCGTCAGAGAACCATCGCCGTCCTTGTCGAATTTCTTGAACTCTGCCTCGTCTTCTGACGCCGTTTTCTTGCCCACGTACTCAGCCATCGACAGTTTCCCATCGCCGTTTTCATCCCACTTCTTGAACATTTCCTCCGGGGTGCCGCGCGCACCTTTTTTGGGTTCGTCTGCTCCGAAGAGCACAGTTGAGGAAAGAATCGATGTGATCGCGATTAAGGATAATGGTTTCATCAGGGTGTTGTTGATTTTTTAGTCGGGTTGCAAGCCGGAGTGCTGCTCCGTGCTGCAACTGCGCAAGATAACACGCATGACGCGTCAAAGTTGCGGGCCACTTTGACGCCTACGGCAGTCCAGCGGAGGCTAGGCGCCCACCAGGGAAGCATGCGCCTTACTTGCAAATAGTTTAACCCAAACGCCTTAAATAAATCCAGGCCAACTACCCGAAGATCTGCGCGTTGAACAGGTTCTCCAGCATTTCCTGGCGGCCGCTGGGCAATACCGGCGGCTTGATCCCGAGCGCGTACGCGTCGAGTTCGTCCAGTGAGACGGCGCGCGACTCCACCTTCGCACCGATGCCCGAATCGAAGCTCGCGTAACGTTCCGCAATGAACCGGTCCATTTTCCCGCTCTGAAGAATCCTGTGAGCAGCCTTCAGTCCGTAAGCGAAAGCGTCCATTCCGCCCACGTGCGAGTGGAATAAGTCGGATGTTTCGTGCGATTCCCGCCGACGCTTCGCGTCGAAGTTCAAACCGCCCGTGGTGAATCCCCCCATTTTTAGGATCCGCAGCATGATATTCGTTGTCAGGTAAAGGTCGCTCGGGAACTGGTCGGTGTCCCAACCAAGCAGCGTGTCCCCACGATTTGCGTCGACGGAACCAAGTGCGTTCGCAGCGATCGCGACTTCCATTTCGTGCTCCATGCTGTGGCCTGCAAGGGTGGCGTGATTGGTTTCGAGGTTAAGTTTGAAGTGATCCTTCAGTCCGTATTCGCGCAGAAAATTCAAGCACGCCGCCGCATCGGAATCATACTGATGCGTGGAGGGTTCGCGCGGCTTTGGTTCGATGTAGAACTGCCCCTTGAAGCCGATTTTCTTCGCATGATCCACGCTGAGATGCAGCAGCGCCGCCAGGTGATCCAATTCCCGCTTCATGTTCGTGTTTAGAAGTGTCGCGTA
>JBILKY010000099.1:0-11462 GCA_044376395.1 Chthoniobacteraceae bacterium
TGGGGTTGGGTGGAAGTGCGACAACGGATGGCGGCGTTGGAATGGCGGCCGCACTGGGTGCTCGGTTTACGGACGCTTCTGGTAAAGTTCTCCAGCCGTTTCCTGAAAATCTCCCGCTCGTGGCTTCAGTGGACATGACCCAAATGGCTCTCATGCCGGAGCTGATTGCCGCTTGCGATGTGCAAAATCCGCTCCTCGGTCCGCGGGGAACGGCACAGGTTTATTCGCCCCAGAAGGGCGCTGGCGCCTCTGAGGTTGAGTGGCTCGAGAGAGGTCTCGCAAATCTGGCGGATGTGGTGGCCCGTGCCGCGCGTGCTGATTTCCGAAACGAACCGGGAGCAGGCGCGGCCGGGGGCATTGGCTTCGGATTGTTAGCTTTTTGCGGGGCACGGATGCAGCCCGGATTCGATCTGGTCGCGTCTGCGGTGGAATTGCGCGGGTTGATTGCGGCCGTTGACTTGGTGATCACCGGAGAGGGGCGTATTGATTCACAGACGTTGGAGGGCAAAGGGCCCGCCGGTGTGGCTGCGATTGCGCGTGAGCTCCGGAAGCCCGTAATCGCGTTTGCGGGTTCGGTGGAGTCGAGCGAGGGAGTGTTTCAGTGTTTTGATGGCGTGATTCCGATCATCGATGAGCCTGTGAGTCTTGAGGAAGCGATGCGCCGGGGGGCGGAATTTATCGAAAGAGCTGCCGTTCGTAGCGCAAGGATGCTACAGGTGAAGATCAATTTATGAGCCAGAAGCGAGTTGCATTGTTGTTCTCCGGTCAGGGTGCCCAAACCGTGGGAATGGGGCGGGATTTGGCAGCGGCATTCCCTGTCGCGGCCGGGCTTTTCAAGCAGGCGGACGAGGTTCTCGGTTACGAGCTGAGCCGGATTGCTTGGGAGGGGCCTGAGACGGAGTTGACCCAAACGCGGCACTGTCAGCCTGCGCTCTACGTGCACGGACTCGCGTGTCTCGCGGCGCTCCGTTCCGTTGCCGGAGATTTTGACGTTCACGCGTGTGCAGGGCTTTCGCTTGGCGAGTTTACCGCGCACGCGGCTGCAGGGACTTTTTCATTCGAGGCTGGACTTCGATTGGTTGCGGAGCGGGGGCGGTTCATGCAGGAAGCTTGCGAAGCGAGCGCGGGCGGGATGGCTGCGATGATTGGGGGCGAGGAGGCTGCAGTCGTGCAGTTGGCTGCGGATTGCGGTGTGGATGTGGCAAATTACAACAGCACGGGACAGATCGTGTTGTCCGGCGAGGTTGCAAAGATTGAGCAGGCCGTGGGCCTAGCGAAGGAGCGGGGTATTCGGATGGCGAAGGCGTTGAACGTGGCGGGGGCCTATCACTCCCGATTGATGCAGCTCGCTGGAGAAAAACTCGGTGCCGCGCTTGCGAAGGTCGCGATACAGCAACCGTCTTGCATGGTTGTTTGCAATGTGGAAGCGGATGCAGTTTCCGCTCCGGATCGCATTCGAGAGACGCTTCAACGGCAGGTTACAGGTTCGGTCCGTTGGACGCAGTCAATGGAAAGACTGGTGGACTTGGAGAAATGTACGCTTTTCTTGGAGCTGGGTCCCGGCGGGGTTCTTGCCGGTCTGCTCTCGCGCACCCGCAAGGGAGTCCCTTGTATTTCTGTCGCCGACGTGTCCTCCATTCAGGCGGCGGCCGCTGCGATCGCAGGTGAGTAGGCTGGAGCAGTGTGTCCCCTTAAGGTCGCCCGCAGGAGAACGATTCAGAGTACTCCCGCTTGTTTGAAGGAAAACCACGGTGTTCTCCCATTGTCAGGCGAGCCCACGATAACATGATCGAGAAGCTGTACCTGCAGAAGCTTTGACGCTTCGGCGAGTCGCGTCGTCAGGCGGCGGTCTGCCTCGCTGGGGGCCGGGTCGCCGGACGGGTGGTTGTGGACCAGCACGAATGCAAAGGCTGCAGCGGTAAAAACCGGCTGAAAAATATCCCGGGGGTGGGCGATGCTTTCATTGACGGTTCCCTTTGAGACCTCTTCAACACGCATGAGATGGTAGCGTGTATCGAGGAGCACAACGCGAAGCGATTCTTTGCAAAGCGCACGCATTTCCATTCCCAACAGTTGAAACACCCGTTCGGGCGAATCGATCTTTTCCCTGCGAACACTCTCCTTACAAAGACGGCTGGCCAGCCCGAATGCGGCAACGAGCTGGATGGCCTTGATCGAGCCGACACCTTTCACCCGCGCAAGCTCACCTGCTGTGCACCGGCTGATGCTGCTAAGAGATCCGTAACGCTCCAACAATTGCTCGGCGATCGCAGTCGCTCGCGGTTCGGAGATCCCGCTTCGAAGAAGGATCGCGATTAGCTGTGTGTCAGAGAGCACGGTACTGCCGTGAGTTTCCATTTGTTTTCGCGGGTGCTCCTCCCCGCGATTGAGCCTGTGATGGGCTTCCTCCACACCTATGGAATCGTGTCGCGGGTTGCAATGCAGTGCGAAAATGAAGGGGCCGCTGGACATGCGCCCGGCGAGATAGATCAAATTCCAGCCATCCGGAGATCTGTTGCAGCGCTGGGCATGAGCGCCGGACCCATTTTGAGTTGATCCAACAGTGTGAGCGGCGGGCCGCGTTTGGGGATGTGGTTGTGCAATTTAATCAGGCACTTGCAATGCCGTGCTGTTTGTTTTTGAGTAGGCAGTGCCGATGCGCTTGGGTGTGTCAGCATCCAAGCGCGACCAATCTTAAACCAGCGATGATAAACCGATAATGGCCCCACAACTTTCGCAAACCGTTCATAGCTGCCGTTTGTGCGCGCATCCGGTCTTGGAGGAGATTCTCGACGCAACCACTCAGCCCCCTGCGAACAGCCTTCGCGCTCCCAACGAAAGCGATCCCGTTGCGATTCCTCTGATCCTTTGCAGATGCGCGGCTTGCGGGACCATTCAGCTGACCGAGACGGTTGATCCAGCCTACTTGTTTTCGCATTACGTTTGGGTTACCGGCACTTCTGCGGCGGCCAAGCGGTATGCGCAGACTTTCTCGGAACTTGTGTTGGCGCGGGTGCATCCGGGTACGCTGAAAGTTTTGGAGGTGGCCAGTAATGACGGCACTTTTCTGCGTCCTTTTCTTTCTAAAGGACACAGCGTGGTTGGGGTCGATCCGGCGGCAAATATCGCGGAAGTCGCCAACCAAGCCGGTATCCGGACGTATCCCGAGTTTTTCGGGAGGCACGCTGCAGCCAAACTGCTGGTTGAATACGGCGGGTTCGACGTTGTTTTCGCCAGAAACGTGATCCCGCATGTGAAGGAGCCAAACGATGTCGTTGCCGGAATGGTTCAGGCGCTCGCCCCCGGTGGATTGCTTGCGATTGAGTTTCACAGGGCCGATGTGATTCTTGAGGAACTGCACTACGATTCGATTTATCACGAGCATCTTTTCTATCATTCACTGGCTTCGATGGAGTTGCTTGCAAGGTCGCACGGTTTGCATGCATTTGACGTCACCGTGAGTCCGATTAGCGGAGGTTCCTACGTGGCCTACTTTAGTCGGGAAACCAAACCTCCGACTGAGGCGTTGTCGGAAGCCCGCGCCCGGGAGGAGCGGTTGGGGATCGCTGGGGCGGAAGCCTGGCGGAGCTTCGCCGCGCAGTGCAAAGCCCACCGAGATGCTTTGCGCAGGGAGTTCGAGAGCATTCGATCGGCGGGCGGAAGGATCATCGGGTTCGGAGCCTCTGCGAGGAGTTCAACTTTGTTAAATTTCGCGGGAATTGATTCGAGCATGCTCGCGTGCATTGCGGATAATAATCCTTTGAAATCGGGAAGGCTGACCCCGGGAACCAACGTCCCGATTGTTTCGAGCGAGGAGGCTTTCCGGGTCAGACCCGACGCCGTTCTGTTGCTTGCGTGGAACTTCGAGGACGAAATCATCCGTGAAATTCAAAAGACGCATGGCTGGAGCGGTCCCGTTCTCGTCCCGCTGCCCGGTCAACCAAGACTCCGTCGCATCTGATTCGCTATGGAATTTCAAGAACTGTCGATTCCCGGTCTCTGGCTCCTTACGCCGAGTTTGGTGAGGGACGAGAGGGGTTTTTTCAGGAGATCTTTTTGCGCGGATGAATTTGTGGCGCATGGCCTTGCCTCGCAGGCGGTTCAGGGGAATATTTCCGTGAATCCCGTCATGGGTACGATGCGGGGGTTTCATTACCAACTTGAGCCTCATGGGGAGGCGAAAACCTTGACCTGCGTCACGGGGAAGATTTTCAATGTCGTGGTGGACCTGAGGCGGGAGTCCCCGACATTCCTGCGGTCGGAGGTCATGGTGTTGGACGCCGTTGCTTGCAGAAGTGTCCATGTCCCGAAGGGCTGTGCAAATGCTTATCTAACCTTGGAGAAGGGGACGATCATTCATTATTACATGAGTGATCGCTACGTGCCGGGCGCCGCGAGGGGCTTTAGGTATGACGATCCCGCATTTGGGATTTCCTGGCCCATGCCTCCGGAACTTGTTTCCGCAAAAGATCTTGATTACGAGCCTTTTAACGTCGATCGCCTGTGATGGTTTTTGGCGAGCGTGGGGCGCGGCGCGCTTTGCGCCGGGGGTGCAAGCTGAGTGCATTATCCGGACCGTAATTTTTTATCTATCTGGATTATCGATCCGGATGTTGTATGGTCGACATTCGTCTTTGAAATAGCCCATGCTTCCGTACCATTCGGCCCTTCGGGCCTTCGTGATCGTCTCGATGCACCATCGGCGTCCGGTTCCCCCGGATGCCACCCAGTTGTGCACGGAAACGGATCCCGAAGAGACACTCCTGAAGCTCTTCAGCGCCGTCGATCTGGAGGCCAAGGTGATCTCAAAATGCACCATAGGCAAGCTGGGCAAAATGGGAGTAGCCTTCCCTCTGTTGGCGAGAAAAAAGTCCGGAACCTGGTTCATTGTCGTCGGCTTGTCTGGCGCCCAGATTGACGGTCAAAAAGCGTTCATTCTCGACATCGAAAATGAGGCTGCAGGGGTTGTCGAAATCTCCCTCTCGCAACTCGCCGAGCTCTGGGATGCGTACGTGATGCTGGTCGGGCCTAAGAAGCCCCCAGAGCCTGAGCAGCCTTTCGGGTTTCCGTGGTTTATTTCGGAGATCCTCAAGTACAAGTCCTACTTCAGGGATGTAGCGATCGCCTCGTTTGTTGGAAGCATGCTCACTTTTGTGACGCCGCTTCTGTTTAATGTCATGATTGACCGGGTGATTCCCCACCGGACTTACAACAGTCTGTATGTGATCGTGACTGTCTTCGTTCTCACGGCATTTTTCGAGGGACTATTCGGATACTTGCGGTCAAACCTGATGCTGATGACGACCAACCGCATTGACGCGGCGCTATCCTCGCGGGTCTTCGAGAAGCTTCTGGCGTTGCCGATGTCGTTTTTCGAGAAAATGCCGGCGGGTGTTGTCTTTCGGAATCTCCAGCAGACTGCACAGGTCCGTCAGTTTTTGACCGGCAGACTGTTTCAGCTTGCGATGGATTCCATCTCGTTGCCGTTTCTGATTGGCCTGCTTTGCACCTACAGCATGGAGCTTGCGCTGATGGTCCTCGGGTTCACCCTGATCATCACCCTTGTGATCGCTGGTATGCTCCCGGTTTATCAACGGCGGTTGAGTGATTTGTTCGGCGCGGAGGGGTCCCGACAGGCGCATTCCATTGAGACCATCCACGGGATCCGCACGGTCAAATCACTATGTTTGGAGCAGTCCAAGAAGGAAATGTGGGATGGAAAAGTAGTGACCTCGGTTCGTAAGGCGGGGCACGTCATGCAGTTCAGTATTCTTGGTGGCAGCATCACGCAGTTTCTTGAAAAAGGGATGCAGGTCGCGATTCTCGGCGTAGGTGCCGTTCTGGTGTTTGATGACAAGATTAGCCTCGGGTCCTTGATCGCTTTTAACATGCTTTCCGGTCGGGTGAGCGGGCCGCTCTTGCAGATTGTTGGGTTAATTAACGAATATCAAGAAACGGTGCTCTCTGTGAATATGCTGGCGGGAATGATGAACCATCCTCCGGAGCGCGATCCCACGTTTCGTGGAAGCAAGCCCCCGGTGGTCGGACGGCTGGATTTTGAGGGAACAACTTTTCGATATCCCGGCGCGGCGGTGAATGCGTTGGATCACGTGAATTTGACGGTGATGCCCGGAGAGGTGATCGGGGTTGTGGGCAGGTCCGGTTCGGGCAAAACCACTCTCAC
This sequence comes from Chthoniobacteraceae bacterium, assembly GCA_044376395.1. Taxonomy (GTDB): domain Bacteria; phylum Verrucomicrobiota; class Verrucomicrobiia; order Chthoniobacterales; family Chthoniobacteraceae; genus Chth-196. The sequence goes on from JBILKY010000099.1 coordinate 6,185, forward strand.
TCGGCTGATTCAGGGGATCCAGGTTCCCACAGAAGGAATCATCAAGTTGGACGGAGTCGATCTGCGTCAGATCGATCTGCAATACGTCCGCAAAAACATCGGTGTTGTTTTACAGGAAAGCTTTCTGTTCAGGGGCAGCATCCGTGAGAACATTGCCATCTCGAACCCCCGTGCCTCGGCCGAGGAAGTGGTGGCTGCCGCGAGGCTTGCAGGGGCCGAGGAATTTATTGACCAGCTGCCGATGGCTTACGACTCTCTCTTGGAAGAGGGTGCTACCAATCTTTCCGGCGGGCAGCGGCAAAGAATTGCGATTGCGCGTGCACTCTTGCCGCAGCCGCGGCTGCTCATATTCGACGAGGCAACCAGCGCGCTTGATCCCGAGAGCGAGGCTATCATCCAGCAAAACCTATCTGAAATCGCAAAGGGGCGAAGCATGATCATCGTCTCGCACCGGTTGTCTTCCTTGGTGAATGCGGACCGGATCTTGGTGTTGGACAAGGGGAAGATGGTGGCTCTTGCTCCGCACACTGAACTGCTTGAGACTTGCGACATATACGCCCACTTGTGGCGCCAGCAAACCAGGGACATTGTGAAGTGACCCACATGCTATTTCATACTCGCCGTGGCTGATTCGAATCCAAAGTCAAAGATCATCGAGGACGCACTTGTCTTTCAGGGAGACTTGGTGCATCTGCTCGAGGAGCCCCTGCCAAAGGGGCTGCGCGGCACAATCTACTATTTCGGACTGCTGATTGTGATCGCCCTCTTTGTGTCGATTGTTTTCAAAGTTGATGTGGTCGTGCAGGGGACTGGAAAGCTGACTTATGACGGGCAGCCAATCGTGCTGCAGCCGTTTCAAGGTGAAATTCTGCGCACTTTGAACGTGCGCCCGGGAGATTCCGTTAAGAAGGGACAGGTCCTTGCCACGCTCGACGCAACATCCACCAAGGCTGATCTGGATGCCCTGCAGACACGCCAGAAACAACTGCGCGCTCACGTGCATCGTCTGACAGCCGAATCGTCTGATCTTCCCTATGTTGCAGATGCAGCCGACGGCGAGGCGGGAAAAGTCCAGCAGGAGATCTATAACCGCCGGATGAGCGAATTTCGATCCAGGATGAAAGGCTACGAGGAAACGCTCGGAGAGACGCAATCCAGCCTGAAACGCACGGAGGGTGACATCAAGAACCTAGAGGAGCAGCTGGCGATCTCGCGCTCGATCGAGGGGATGCAGGAGAACCTCTTCAATTTTAACACAAACTCAAAACTCGAGTTTTTAACCGCACAGAACAACCGACTGCGCGCGCAACGCGAATTTCAGGAGGCAACCGAGCGACTCATCGAACTCAAGCATCGTGCTCAGACTGTGATCGCGCAGAAGGAGAGCTTTTCCCTCGAGTGGCGCAGGAATACCTACGAAGAATTGTCGAGGCAACGCGCGGAGCAGTCCCAGGTTGAGTCCAGCATGACAAAGTCGGTGCGTGTGAATTCTATGGTTGAAATAACGGCGCCCGAGGACGGAGTAGTGTTGGACATTGCCAACAGATCCGTGGGTTCGGTCCTCCGAGACGCAGAGCCCTTGGTGATCATCATTCCTTCTTCCGCCCCTTTGATTACCGAAATTCAGCTCAGTTCTTCGGCGGTCGGGGAAGCAGCCGTCGGTGATAAGGTTTTGGTCAAAGTGGACGCATTTCCATACCAGCGGTATGGAGGGATAAAGGGCTGGATCCGCTCTATCAGCTTCGAGTCCCACGCGGGTGGAGCCCCAACAGACTTGGAGTCGGTTGCGAACAAGCGCGCAGTTTCGTCCGGGGGATTGCACAGGGTTTCAATTGATCTGGAGGGCTCGCGCCTTGAAAAGCAGCCAGACAATCGCGTCTTGTTTCCCGGCATGACAGTCACGGCGGAAATTTATTTGGGAAAAAGACGGGTGATTCATTACATCTTATCCCCAATCTTGCGCGGTTTGCGTGAAAGTTTCCGAGAGCCATAAGACGAAATAAGACGAAATAAGACGAGACGATAAACTCTCGGAAGAGCTCTCTGAGACGTCGCTCGGAATCCACCCCTTCTTTCAATGAAATCTAAATCTGCTAACCGTCCATCAACGCTCGCCCAGCCAGGGGAGCCAGCTTCTTTGCTTGGTAATGGAAACTTGACGCAAATCTTAGCAAAAATCACCAAGGGTGGCGTTGAGCTTGGAGAGTTGCTCTCGCTCGCTGAATCCTTCAAGCGCGGAGGACAGCTGGACTCAACCAACAAGATCTATCGCGCGTGGATCGAGTCCACCCAGTCGCCGTTCAAGTATGTGGCGCTGTTTAATCTTGGTGTCGGGCTTTCGGAGGCTGGACAGAATGCGGAGGCGGAGGCTGTTTACCGCCATGCAGTAGAGTTGAAGCCCGATTTTGCTGAGGGCCGGGTCAATCTTGGGCTCACGCTCGAGAAACTCGGGCGGCCCATGGAATCGATAGCCCAATGGCGACTGCTCACGGATGTTCCGGAGACGGCAGCAAAAGTGGCGGCTGTGATGGTGACCACGGCATTGAACCATACGGGCCGTTTGCTGGAGGAGTTGCGGGAGTACGATGCTGCAGAAGTCGCCCTCGAGCGAAGTCTACGGGTGAACCCGAAGCAACTTGACGCGCTTCAGCATTGGGTGCATTTGCGCCAGAAGCAGTGCAAGTGGCCGGCATACGTGGATATTCCCGGAGTGTCGCGGTGTGATATGACTCTTGCCACTTCACCCCTCGCAATGCTCGCTGAGTCAGATGATCCGGGGATGCAGTTGTTGTCTGCGTATTCTTTCAACAGCCGGAAGTTCAACGGCCCTGAAACCAACATCAGCGAGGGCAGGAAGTATAACCACAAGCGCCTCAGGATTGGTTACCTCTCCTCGGATTTTTGCACGCACGCCGTTGGCTTGCTGCTGGCAGAGGTTTTTGAGAATCACGATAGGACAAAAGTGGAGACATTCGGGTTTTGTGTCTCCAAGGAAGACGGTTCGGACACCCGCCGGCGGATTGTCGGCGCGATCGAACATTTTGAAAAGGTGGGGCATCTAAGTGACGAGCAAATCGCGCATCGCATTCTCGCGTGTGAGATCGACATCTTAGTTGACCTGAACGGGCTCAGTTCGGGGACCCGCGTCGGAGTGCTTTCTTTCCGGCCCGCTCCGGTGCAGGCTACATGGCTCGGTTTTATCGGAACCACCGCGATGTCTTATGTGGACTACGTGATTGCGGATGAGTTTTCACTGCCGCCATCCCTGTCGGATTTATTCCGCGAAAGGCCTCTGTACTTGCCTCACAGCTTCCTTCCAAGGGATTCAAAGCGGGAGATCGGAAATCCCACGACTCGCGCAGAGCACAAGCTTCCGGACGGGAAGTTCGTCTTCGCATCCTTCAACAACATCTACAAGTTGAACTCAACGATGTTTGAATGCTGGATGCGGATCCTCCACAGGACGCCAAACAGCGTGTTGTGGCTCTTGGATGACAACCGATGGGCGACGGAAAATCTTCTTGCTTGCGCGCAGCGGCACGGTGTTTCTGCTGACCGGATTATTTTCGCAGGCCGTTTGACTCCGAAGGATCATCTTGCGCGTCTGCGGTTGGCGGATGTGTTTCTGGACAACCACCCGTATAACGCAGGATCCACGGCCAACGACGTGCTCTCGGTAGGCTTGCCGCTCCTTACGTTGAGCGGGCGCACGTTTGTGTCCCGCATGGGGGGCAGTCTCCTCTCGGCGCTTGGGTTTGAGGAACTCATCACTTACACGCACGCTGAGTACGAAGAGAAGGCGGTTGGATTTGCGCTCAATCCCGCGTCTGCTGTCGACGTCCGGAACCGTTTGAATGCTGCACTGAATGGCCCTCGTGTGACTACAGCTGCGGCTTTTGCGGCTAATCTTGAAGGCGTCTTGATGAAGGCGGCGGGGCATCAAGCTCAGATCACGGCTCCCGCGGTGGTTCACCCCGTGTCACAGATGGCGAATCAGACTCCGCAGCCCGCGCCGATCGTAGTTCAACCTGTCTTGCATCCGGATGTTCTCTCTTACAATCCCGCCGCTCTCTTTACGCAAAGCGGTGTTCGGGTGCACGGATCCTCCGGGAGGCAGCCCGGGAAGAAGACGCTGCTGGTGCGTGGTTGGCGCGACATCAACCACTCTTACTCGCTGGTGAATCAATTCCAGTTGATTGAGATGCTTAAGGATGAGACGTTGCAAGTTTTTCATCAGGATCTCCCTTATGTGATGCCCAGTTGGTCTGCGGCGAGCAACGGCTCGGGATTTGAGGATCCTGTTGCGAGGCGCTTGGCGGAGATCCCGCGGTATGACGGTTCGCCCGTGGATGTGGTTTACAGCATCGCTTCGCCTTTTTCAATGTACCGAGGTGCCGCAGGAAAGGTGGTGACCTTTATGGTGACGGAGTTTGATTTAGAACCTGCGGCGTTTGCGGCTGACAGTCAGAATCTCGCCGAGTTCACTAGCGGAAGCAACTGGGTGGTGACCCCGTCCCAGTGGTCCAAGTCCAAACTGGTGTCCTCCGGAATGAATCCCGAGCGGATCCGTGTCGTTCCCCATGGCGTCGATACGAGAGTTTTCCGCCCGATCAGTGAGTCTGAACGGCAGCAAACGCGCGCCCAATTGGGAGCGGGACCAGGTGATTTCGTACTTTTGAATATCGGGGGTGCTTTCTGGAACAAGGGGGGCGATCTGCTCCTTCGGGCATTCGCTGAACTGAGGCACCAGAATCCAAACCTGAAATTAGTCATTAAAGACAACCGGACCCTTTACGCGCGCACCATTGACGACATGGTTGCGAGCCTGCAGAAGTCTCATCCTGGTCTGTTCACTCCAGAAGTGCTGCAGGGGGTTGTGATTCTTCCTACTTCGATGTCGATGGACCAGATGCGCTATTTGTACGGGGCCGCGGATTTGTATGTTTCTCCCTACAGGGCGGAGGGCTTTAATCTGCCGGTTCTGGAAGCCATCGCCTGTGGATTACGCACGCTGGTGACAAAAGGCGGGGCCACCGACGAGTTCTTTCATCCCTCGATTTGCACTGGAATCCGAAGCAATCTGACTGATCCTGCGCAGACAGGAATTCCTGTCAAAGGGCTGTATCTCGAGCCGGATTACGATGATCTCAGGCAGCGGCTCGCTGAGCTCGTGATGGCGGGAAGCGTAGGCGCGCTTCCTCGGCGGGTCACGCTTTCTAGCGAGGCGTTATCGCGATGGTCTTGGAGCGGGGCGACTAGCGCCTTGATGAAGGAGTTG
>JBILKY010000355.1:0-3685 GCA_044376395.1 Chthoniobacteraceae bacterium
CAGAAGTGCATCCGCGCCGGCGGCAAGCATAACGACCTCGAGGACGTGGGTTTGGATACCTACCATCACACCTTCTTCGAGATGCTCGGGAACTGGTCGTTCGGCGACTATTTTAAGAAGGAGGCGATCGAATGGGCTTGGGAACTGGTGATTGGCCGCTGGAAATTCCCGCCGGACCGCTTGTACGCAACGATTTACCAGCCGGATCCGGCCCTCGGCGACCCGGCTTCCCGGGATCAGGAGGCCTGGGACCTGTGGGCCACCCTGTTCCGGGGGGCGGGGCTCGATCCGCACGTGCACATTGTCAACGGCAACAAGAAGGACAATTTCTGGATGATGGGCGACACGGGCCCGTGCGGACCGTGCTCGGAGCTGCACGTGGATTTGACCCCGCTGGGCGACACCAAGGGCGCCTTGGTGAACAAGGGCTCGGCGCAATGCATCGAGATCTGGAACCTGGTGTTCATTCAGTTCAATGCCAACGCGGATGGCTCATTCTCGCCGCTGCCAGCGCAGCACATCGACACGGGCATGGGTTTTGAGCGCGTGTGCTCGATCATCCAAGGCACCAAAAATTTCACGGAGTTCGCCGATGTCCGCATCTCGAACTATGAGACGGATGTTTTCCGACCCATTTTCGACGAACTCGAAAAAATGAGCGGCAAGCGGTACGCAAGCACGCTTCCACATGCGAACGCGCAGGGACAGTTGGTCGCGGAAGGCGAGCAGGAGCAGGTCGACGTCGCGTTCCGCGTGATCGCTGATCATATCCGTACGCTTTCCTTCGCGATTGCGGACGGCATTCAACCCGGCAACAACGATCGCAATTACGTGTTGCGTCGGATCCTGAGGAGGGCGGTGCGTTACGGCCGGGTTCTGGGATTCCGTGAACCGTTTTTTTACAAGTTGGTGGACGTGCTTGCGCGGCACATGGGCGAGGTGTTTCCCGAACTCCGGACCCGGCAGTCCGTTGTTCAGGAGGTGCTGCGCCGTGAGGAAGAGGCTTTCAACAAAACGCTCGACCGCGGCGTTGCGCTCTTTGAGCACGAGACCGCGCAGTTGCGCGCCGGTGGAAAACGCGAGATCGCCGGAACGTTTGCGTTCCAGTTGTACGACACTTCGGGGTTCCCGCTGGATCTCACGGAGTTGATGGCCCGCGAGGCGGGATTGAGTGTGGACACCGCGGGCTTTGACCGATTGATGGAGGAGCAGCGGACGCGTGCGCGTGCGGCGCAGAAAAAGCAAGTGATCGAGCTTTCGCAAATCGAGACGATGCAGCCCACGCGTTTCGTGGGGTACGATACCCTGCAGACGCAGGCGCATGTGCTCGAGGTGGTGGAGCTCAAGGACAGAACCGCTGTGGTGCTCGACTGCTCCGCCGCGTATGCGGAGTTGGGTGGACAGGTCGGTGATACGGGTGAACTCAGCTCTGGTCCCAACATCTGGCGAATCACCAACACGACCAAAAGCGGCGTGACTTGGCTGCACTTTATCGAGTGTGGCTCCGATGATGCTGCACCGGAAGTGGGGGCCGAAGTGCAAATCACTGTCGACCTTTCCAGGCGGCGCGCGATTGAACGGCACCACACGGTGACGCATCTTTTGCACTGGGCGTTACACAAGACCGTGTCCCGCGAGGCGACGCAGAAGGGTTCGTTTGTCGGTCCTGAAAAGCTGACGTTCGATTTTTCGAGCGCGCCGCTCACTCTTGATCAGGTGCAGGAAGTGGAGCGTTTGGTGAACGAGAAGATCGTGGAAAACGCGCAGGTGAGTTGGAGTGAAGTTCCGTACGCGGATGTGAAGCCGCGTCAGGACATCCTGCAATTTTTCGGGGATAAGTACGGGGACACGGTGCGAGTGGTGCAGGTGGGCGGCGAGCGCGGCGCACTCAACGGGTATTCGATGGAACTGTGCGGCGGGACGCACACACGCAGCACGGGAGAGATCGGGTTGTTCCGCATCGTGACGGAGGGCGCAATCGCCGCCGGTGTGCGGCGGATCGAGGCTGTGGCGGGTTTGGCGGCTTACCAGCTTGCGAGCGGGGAGGCGGCTCGTTTGAAGGCGCTGGCGGTCCGTGTGGGTGCGCCGGCGGGCGAACTCGAGCGGAAGGTGGATGCGTTGCTCGCGCAGAATCGCGACTTGGAAAAATCTCTGCACGCCGCCCATCAGCGCGAAGCCTCGCAGCGCGCAGCGCAACTTTTGACTGAAGCGGAGACGATCTCGGGTACGCCGGCGATTGTTTGCGAGCTCAAGGAGCTGTCGGGCGACGATCTTCAGGCGGTGGCTGAGGCGCTCAAGGGCAGGTTCGAGGGCGTGGTGTTTCTGGTGAGCGCGGTTGGCGGTCAGGTGTCGCTTGTGGCGTCGAGCAGCGCCGCGTTTGCGGGCAGATTCGCCGCTGGGAAAATCATCCAGACGATCGCGCCGATGCTTGGAGGCAAGGGCGGCGGCAGGCCTGACATGGCGCGCGGTGCCGGGAAGGATGCGGCGAAAATCAACGATGCGCTCGCCCAAGTGCGCCAATTGATGCAGTCCTGATGAGCGCTTTGATCACAGGTGGACGCATTCAAGGAGAGTTGGGTCTTTCATGAATCCGCTTGAGGAAAGGTTGCAGTATAAATTCCGCAACTCGCTTTTGCTTGCGGAGGCGTTGACGCATCCGAGTTTGGGGTATGAAACGCAGCGGCATCATTTCGATAATCAACGGCTCGAGTTTTTGGGCGATGCAGTGTTGCAGTTGGTGTTCACGGAGTACTTGTTTGACACGTACCCCGATCTGCCCGAGGGCCAGCTCACCAAGCTGCGAGCGCGCTTGGTTTCACGCGAGGGATTGCGCCTGAGCGCTGAGGCGCTTGATCTTGGCCGTTACTTGATGATGGGTCGCGGCGAAGAGGCGACGGGCGGCAGGACGCGTTCCTCTGCGTTGGCGGACGCATACGAAGCGCTCATCGGCGCGCTGTATCTGGATTCGGACTACGTCACGGTGCGGCGCGTGGTGCTGGCCGAGGCGCGGGAGCATCTCGAGAATCTGGATCTGGAGGATCCCAGCGCCAATCCGAAAGGGCGGCTGCAGGAGCTGCTTCAGGCGATTGCGCCGCAGAGTCCCTCGTACGAGGTGGTGGATCAGTCCGGCCCAGAGCACTTGAAGCAGTTTGTGTCGCGAATCGTGTGGCTGGGCAGAGAGTTGGGCCGCGGCGACGGAAGGAGTAAGAAGGAGGCTGAAGTTCAGGCGGCCCGAAAGGCGCTGGAGCTGCGGATTTGGGAGACCAGCGAGGGTTAGCGAGGGTTCGAGGTGGGCGCATGGTGATGCGTGCCCTCGCTGGGTGCGTTCCCCCTCGGGTGCTGCGCTCTCATGGGGTGAGCTGAAAAACTCCAAGCTACCCAATTAAATCACGCTTGCCCGATCTGGAAACGCCCCGTAACGTCACGCTCCCTCACGGAAAAGGGGTAGATACCGAAGTGGCCAAACGGGGCGGACTGTAAATCCGCTGGCTTACGCCTTCGCTGGTTCGAATCCAGCTCTGCCCACCATTCCGTCGCGCGAAGTGAGGTTTTTGCGGCGGGTGTCATTCTGGTGGGAGTTTCCGGGGGAAGACTATGGGACAGGGATGGAGGAGACGTTGGTGTTTTTGGTTTTCGCGCCGGGGGCGTCGCTCGCTGGTAAGATTGAAGTAACTTTCGGAGGAAG
>JBILKY010000100.1:0-11426 GCA_044376395.1 Chthoniobacteraceae bacterium
GTTTTCCAATCCATGCTAAGAATTCTACGTTGCCATCACCTCCCCGTATGGGGGACTCAACAATTCCATTCCATCGCAAAAAAGAACAGCCTTCAACCCACTGCCGAATGCGCTCCACAGCCCGAGCGTGGAGGACCGGGTCGCGAATTACTCCACCGCGCCCGACATCTTCCCGGCCAAGTTCAAACTGCGGCTTTATCAGCACTACCGCCGCCCCGCCGGACCTCACCCTTCTCAAGGCTGCAGGCAGCACCAGAGTAAGTGAAATAAACGAAACATCAGCCACCAGAAAATCCGCGACTTCGGGAACCTCAGCCTGGGACAAATACCGGCAGTTCAGTTTTTCAAGCACCACCACGCGGGGATCGCTCCGGATCCTCCAATCCAGTTGGGAGTGCCCCACATCCGCCGCATAAACCTTCCGAGCGCCATGCTGTAGGAGACAATCCGTGAACCCACCCGTGGACGCCCCGACGTCGAGGCAAATCCAGTTGGTCGGCACGATTTTAAAAGCATTGAGCGCGGCCTCGAGTTTCAAGCCGCCGCGTCCGACGTATTTTTCAGGTTGCTCCACATCCAGCGCCACATCCGATTCAAACTTCGTACCAGCCTTGTCAGCACGGTGCCCTGCGACACGAACACTCCCGGCCATGATCGCTCGCTGTGCGCGTTCCCTGCTTTCAAACATCCCTCGTTCCACGAGCAGGACATCGAGACGCTGTTTCATTATTGTATCCTACCGCATGACTCATCCGAATTCACACCCAAAATCGATCGGAACATCTTTGCTTTGACCGCGTTTTTGATAATCCAGAACTCCAACTCACGAGATTCTCAGTGAAACCATCCCACCCGCGAAGCGCCACTAGCTTTAGTACCGTCCAACTGGCCATTCGAGACGGCCTGATCTCGATTCCACTGGGCGCGCTCATAGGCAGCGCCTGCGCTGGTTTCCTGTGGAGTTTGGACGCAGTCACCAAAGTCCGGATAGACCACCCCTTTATAATTTATTTTCTGCCGGTGGCGGGGATCGGTCTGGGATGGGTTTACACACATTTTGGCAAATCAACCGCTCCTGGAAACAACCTTGTGATTCACTCCATTCGCTCCGCCCAGCCCGTGCCGCGGAGAATGGCTCCAATTATTTTCCTTAGCACGCTCGCAACTCATCTATTCGGGGGCTCTGCGGGCAGAGAAGGAACAGCCGTGCAAATGGGGGCAGGCATGGCATCCGCAGCTTGTGGCTTATTCAAACCATCAGACGTTTCACGACAGACGCTTCTTCTGAGCGGTGTGGCGGCGGGATTCGGCGGAGTATTCGGAACCCCATTCGCAGGCGCAGTGTTCTGCTTGGAAATGATTGCCCATAATCGTCCCTCGCTTTGGATGTTTTTTCCAAGCGCAGTCGCTGCATTTACCAGCGACTACACCTGCAGGCTCTGGGGTGTGATGCACACATCCTACCCAGTCAACCTTCCGATGCCCGACTCGTCATTCGGAAGGTTTATCGGCACGGATGGACTGTTGATCTCAAAAATTCTAATAGCTGCACTGACTTTTGGACTCGTCGCGAAAGCGTTTGCGCTTGCCGCCAATGAAAGCAAAAAGCTTTTTGAAAAGCTGATACCCTGCCCCTACAGACGGCCGTTTTTTGGTGGAGTCTGCGTGCTGGCGCTCGCAAGTCTTCTGGGTCACGACAAACTTGGCTTGGGTACTTTTTCAAATGATCCGGATGCTCTAACAATATCGTCCTTTTTTAACTCAGCCCACATTCCATGGTCGACATGGCTCTCTAAGGCGGCCCTCACAATCTGCACCCTAAGCTCAGGCTTCAAAGGCGGGGAGGTCACTCCCCTCTTTTTTGTTGGTGCATCTCTTGGGCACACGGCCGCAGAAATTTTTGCAGCTCCTTACGATTTATTTGCTGCACTGGGGCTAGTCAGTGTTTTTGGAGCAGCCAGTCACACGCCACTCGCATGCACCATTCTGGGCTGCGAGCTATTCGGTTACCAGTTTGGTCCATACTTTGCAGTCTCATGTTTTGTCGCGAAGTTGGTGTGCGGACGCGCAAGTATTTACCGCGCACAGGTTGATTTTTCGCAACCTCCGGCCACTCTCAAGCGTTCTATGTGAATTCTCCACCTCTGGATCAGGTACGATATCGGTTTGAACACCCGCTCAAGCAACAACACAGCCAACCCTCCCATGAATCTGCTCATCATATTATCCGTCCTCCTCCTCGCTGGATTAACCAATGCAAACACGCATGCTGCGGAGGTACGTAACCCCAACGTGCTTTTCATCATTGCAGACGATCTAAACGTCTTTTTGGGATGCTATGGAGATCCTCTCGCAAGGACTCCTAACCTTGATCAACTTGCGAAAAGAGGAGTGCGATTCGAAAAAGCCTACTGCACTTTCCCGCTTTGCGGTCCAAGCCGCAATTCAATGCTGACCGGCCTTTACCCGAACTCGAACGGCATTTTGTCAAACGCACAAATTTTCCGGCAAACTGTTCCCGAAAGGATCAGTCTTCCACAAGCTTTTCGGCAGCAGGGTTACTTTGCAGCCCGTGTAGGAAAGCTCTACCATTACAACGTCCCAACATCAATCGGCACGGAGGGCCACGACGATCCGGCCTCATGGGAGCTTCAACTCAATCCAGCAGGCGTTGACCGGACCGAGGAGGAAGGTCGTATTTTTTCGCTGCGTCCCGGCTCCTTTGGCGGATCCCTTAGCTGGTATGCCTCTCCGAAACCAGATGCCGAGCATACCGATGGGAAAGTCGCAGCTGACGCTGAATGGGTGTTGGAGAGATGTGCCAAGCAAAAAGATCGTCCTTTCTTCCTCGCCGTAGGGTTCTTCCGGCCGCACACCCCGTACGTGGCTCCGAAAAAGCCGTACTACGATTTTTACCCGGAAGAAAAAATGCGCGTTGTACCCAACATTAAGGAAGACCAGCTGGATATTCCTTCTGCGGCGCTTGCGAGCTACAAGGCGGAACAGGACAAGCTCGATGATCATTTGCGCCGGTCGGCGCTTCAAGCGTACTACGCCAGCATCAGCTTCATGGACGCACAGCTGGGCCATGTGATCGGGGCACTCGACCGTCTTGGACTTTCGGAAAACACGATCATCGTTTTCACGAGTGATCACGGCTATCACACAGGCGAACACGGATTATGGCAGAAGCAAAGTCTCTTTGAAGAGAGCGCACGTGTCCCGCTGCTCATCGTAACGCCTGATGGCCGCTCCAAGAACACTGTCGCTAAATCACCGGTAAGCCACATCGACCTGTTCCCGACCCTGATGGATCTCGCCGGACTAAAGGCTCCGGCTGGACTACAAGGCCAGAGCCTCACTCCGATCATCAAAGATCCCGGCGCAAAAGGGAGAGGCTGGTCGCTCAGCCAGGTGGTGCGGGGTGGCGGCTTTAAGCGGTTTGGTTCGAGTCCCTCAGTTGGAGATGACGGCAAACGTTTCTTCGGGTATTCGCTCCGCACCGACCGCTGGCGTTACACAGAATGGGACGAGGGCAAACAAGGCACGGAATTGTACGACCACGACAGTGATCCAAGCGAGCTGGTGAACGTCGCTGGAAAACCCGAACACGCCGCACTCGTCAGCAGCCTCCAACGCCAGCTGCGAGATGCCGCCAAATCCTCCTTCCCCGAAGGAGGAAAAACACCTGAACTCAAGAAGGATGCGGGTCTTTGGGCTCCGCAGTTTGTTGAGTGATGGCGGAGCTGGCACACGATCGCGACCGTCTAGCTCAGATGTCTTTGGTCACCGCCAGCATCCATTCCTGGAGAATCCCGTAGAATTGGATCTGAAAAATCGCGATCCCAGAGGGACCGTGCAGGCGTGCGCTACCCTCGAGTTCTTTTTCCCCAAGATTGTGCGCGACCGTCAAACAAAGGCGCGCCTGGTTCAGTGCATGGATCCAAGCCGGCAAATTGGCCGCTGGAATCTCCATCTCGAAGCCTGCTTTGCCCTTGTGTCGAACTCCTTTTAGATCAATCGCGACCTGATTTCTGTTAAAAGCAAACTGAGAGTCGAGATCCGGTTTAACGAACGTCTCCCACTCTGCGTCCGCTTCGGCGTCCGCGCCAGCTGTGGGCGACGGAAAAATACGCATGGATGCCTCTCGACTGGGCACGCCAGCCTTCGGAATTTCAGCCACCAAACCCATCAAAAAATCGTCCAGTCCACTAAGGATGAACGTATCTTCATCCTTATGGCGAAAAACAAGCTGCTCACTCATGAGTTTTTTTCGATGGTGGAAAGCAGCAAATAGCCCTGAAGCTGCTGCACATAAAATTCAGCCCTCTCACGCGCTCCGGACCAGACGATAGAGCGCCCCTTGTGATGAACTTCCAGCATGTGTTTTTTTGCACGCTCCTCAGAAAAACCGAACACCTTCACAAACACTTTTGTCACGTAGGACATCAGGTTCACAGGATCATTGTGCACGACAACATTCCACGGGAGATCCGTGGACACGGAATCGCGCACATCGACGTCCGGAAGATCCACTCCTCCGCTTCGTACCGTACTGAATTTTTGCATTCTCAAGTTTTACAATTTGTACGCGCCACCCTAACCACCAGAAATCTCAACCCCGATGGCAATGTCATTCTGCCAGCGGAGCCGCATTGACTGCATCAATAAGCATGCGCAGTCGTCCAAAGTTTTTCTTTGCAGGTAAAAAAACCAACCGCGGCATGCCTTCAAGATCCGGCTCATTGTGCTCCTCCGGGAGAGCGACGGTCTGCTCCAACTGGTTCTCGCCAATGATATCCCTGAAGGCTTCGCGAATAGCATCCAGGGCGGGGTCTGTCAGAGCATATCGAATTCGCAGAACCAGCCGCTGATCCACCCAGCGGTACGAGATGAAATTCCGGTAGAACTGACGGATCTCGGCGATCGCCTCGTCAACGCTGTCTGTGACTTTGAATAGGTTGAAATCCTCGCCGGAGATCAGCCCAAGCTTGAGCAGATATTCCGCGAGAAAACTGTTCCAGGTATGCCAGTAAGTGCCGTTTGGTTTGTCGATCATCACCACCGGCAGGATGCGTGCCTTCCCGGTCTGCATCAGGGTGAGCACCTCAAAAGCTTCGTCCATGGTGCCGAACCCGCCCGGAAACAAGGCCACCGCGTGGGACTCTTTTACAAAGTGCAGTTTTCTAGTGAAGAAATAATTGAAGTTTATCAGCTTCCGATCGCCATCAATCGTCTCATTGGCGCGCTGTTCGAATGGAAGCCGTATGTTCAACCCAAATGATGCTTCACGGCCCGCGCCCTTTTGAGCGGCCCCCATGATTCCGTCCCCACCACCGGTGATGATCATGTATTCCAGATCACGCATTTTTTGCGCAAAAACCTCTGCCGCCTGATACTCAACCTCCGTGCTCGCCGTGCGAGCGGAACCGAACACCACCACCTTCTGTTTTAGACGGTAGGGTGCAAAAACCCGGGTGGCGTTTCGCATCTCCCGCAGCGAACGATTGAATAATTTCAGGTCCGCCAACCCCACACCATCCTTTGCCATTTTCAGGGCGGTAATGATGAGCTCCTCGATTAGACCCGCGTTTTTTTCTGCCCCCGCCCAGTCGCCAACCAGTTCTTTTACCTTGCGATCAAAATCCGCATCGCCGGTGGAACGAGTGGTCCGGCTTGGAAGAGCGTGAATGCCGCCGCCAGTAAAATCTTGCACGATAAAAATCCTTTCAGATGGGGTTGATCTGCAACACCTGCAGGGCTCAATCGTAGCTGATTTCAGTGCTTCCTCAACCCGAACTCTTCATATTTCCCGAACACACACTGGGGTATTCGGCGGCTTGCCTGGAAGGAATCCTCCGATTAAGCACGGAATTCCGCGAGTGCGACCAGAGTCCGAACTCCAAAGCCGGTTGCCCCGCGCGCAAGACCGTCCTTGTCCACAGTCTGCCTTGCCGTATAAGCGATGTCGAGGTGCGCCCACTTCGTTTCGCCTGCGAACACTTCAAGGAAAGCTGCGGCGCAACACGCGCCTCCCATGCTTCCGGAACTATTTTTGATCTGCGCAACCGTGCTTTTAATCTTCGCGCTGTATTCGGGACCAAGCGGCATGTGCCAGACCCTCTCACCAGCCGTTGCAGCACATTGCTGAACCGATTTGAGGAAATCCGGGTGATTACTCCAAACTCCCGCACAAGATTCGCCAAGCGCGACACCGCACGCGCCTGTGAGCGTTGCGAGGTCGACGATCGCGGCCGCCTTGTAGTGCTCCCGCGCCCATGACAAAGCATCTGCAAGCACTAGACGCCCCTCAGCGTCGGTGTTCACTATTTCTACAGCCACTCCCGAGTGTGTTTGAATAATGTCACCCGGACGAAAAGCCGCACCTCCGGGCATATTCTCCGCAGCCGCGATAAGCCCCACGACATTTCTTTTTATTTTAAGGCGCGCGATCGCCTCCATGGCCCCAAGCACCGCGATGCCGCCGCACTTGTCAAAAATCATCTCTTCCATCTTATCCGCGCGCTTGAGCGAGATTCCTCCGCTATCAAAAGTAATCGCCTTACCCACCAACACCAAAGGGGCATCACTCTTTCCCGCGCCGTGGTACTCCAACGCGATGAGACGAGGCGGCTGAGCGCTCCCAGAGCCCACAGACAGAAGCCCCCCAAACTTTCCAGCGCGAAGCTTCCTCTCGTCCATCACCTTGCATTGCATCCTTGCGCGCCGCGAAAGCGCGGCAGCCTGCTTTGCAAGCGTGTCCGGATAGATGACATTTCCGGGAGCATTTCCCAACTGCCTTGCAGCATTAATACACTCCGCAAGGACGATGGCGCGCTCAGCATCCTTACGCGCAACAGGCACATCCTCTTTTCGAACTTGAACTGTTAGCTCAGTGATCCCGGCAGTCTTCTTTGGAATAAAGTCTTCATAGCGATAAGCCCCCAGCATGAATCCTTCGACCGCCGCCTCCACATACTCGCTTCGCTCCTCGAGAAACATCAGCACTTTCACGTGACCGTGCTGACGCAACGTTAAAGCCGCGCTCCCAGCCGCTGCTCGCACGGCTTTCGCATTCAGATGCGCACGGTCTCCAAGACCGATGTACATGACGCGCTTTGTCCGATCGCTCAGCACCGCGCCAACACAGCCGGAAAACTCACCGTCCGATGGGGGCGGCGTGAGCTTGGCCCTTTGATCTTTCAAAACAAACCGGACAGCAAAATGTCCGCCGGCGGGCACGTCGGAAGCGACTTTAACCTTCATTTCAGCAAAGGACCTACGAGAGGCTTACTGTCTGACAGGAATAAATGTCCGAATTGGCAAGAAGTTCCTTCACGAGCTCGGGACCCGGCACAGAATCCAGATTGAGTACTGTCAACGCTCTGCCTCCAAATTCATTACGCGAAAGGGACATGCCGGCAATGTTCACGCCGTGTTTTCCAAACAAGGTCCCCACTTCACCAACAATCCCAGGGCGATCTTTGTTCTCAAAAATAAACAGCACGCCCTCAGGCTTGGCTTCAACATGACGTCCATTGATTTTCACAATGCGAGGTGTCGTACCAAAAAATGTTCCTGCGACAGAAGCCCAGCCGCTTTCTCCAGTCGCAGTGAGCTCGATGAGCTCTGCAAAATCCGACGAAGTCGACTCGCTGGACTCGCTCACCTTCAATCCAAGATGCTGCGCAAAGCCGGGAGCATTCACAATGTTGACCTCTCCCCCGCCCGCCGACCGTAGAAAACCCAACAGCACAGAACGCGACACCGGCTTGGTATTCAGGTCATTGATTCTGCCTTGAAAATTCACATTCAGCGCATTGCTACGCTTGGCAACAATCTGCGATAGGAATCGCCCGAGCTTCTCGCCAAGAGACACGTAAGGCCCGATCTCAGCGAGCGTCTTGGCATCGACGCTGGGCATGTTGACCGCATTTCGGATTTCACCCTGCAGAAGCGCCGCCCTGATCTGCTGCGCGACTTCGATGCCCACGCTTTCCTGGGCTTCAGCCGTGGAAGCACCCAAGTGCGGCGTGAAAATAACGTTGCTCAGTTCCTTCAACGGGAAATTCGCGGGCGGCGGTTCCTGCTCAAAAACATCAAGGGCCGCCGCTGCAACCTGCTTTGTTTTTAAGGCTTCATACAGTGCTGCCTCATCAACGAGTCCCCCGCGAGCACAGTTGATAATGCGTACGCCTTTTTTCGTCTTTGCGAGACGCTCCGCGTTCAGCATGTGCTTCGTCTCGGGGGTGAGAGGCATGTGAACAGTGATATAATCGGCCTGCGGCACAATTTCATCCAGTCGCTCCACGAGTTCGACGTGAAGCGACTTTGCGCGCGCTGCGGACAGGTAAGGGTCGTACGCCAGCACACGCATGCCAAAAGCCTGCGCGCGCATGGCCACTTCGGCTCCGATCCGCCCCATGCCCAGAATTGCGAGTGTTTTTCCGGAGAGTTCGACACCCTCGAAACTTTTTCTGTCCCATTTGCCGGCTTTGACCGAGGCGTCGGCCTGCGCAATGTTACGCGAAATCGCCATCAAAAGCGAAAACGCATGTTCGGCAGTCGATACGGTATTGCCGCCCGGAGTGTTCATGACGATCACCCCCTGTTTGGTTGCGGCGTCCACGTCCACGTTATCCACACCCACCCCCGCCCTGCCCACCACCTTCAACTTCTTCGCTGCCTCCAGAAGCTTGGCTGTCACCTTCGTCTGACTCCGGACCACCAACCCCTCATACTCGCCGATAATCCCGAGTAATTCCTGCTCAGACTTGCCCGTCATCACATCGACTTTCAACAACTTACCCTCTGCAAGCTCTGCAACGCCGCGCTCGGATATAGGGTCTGCAACTAGGACTTTTGGAATGCTCATTGGGATTTTCGGGAAAACACGTGATGTTAACTCCCGCCGAATCGAGGCAAAGGCAAAAAGACGGCAGAGAACCGCAAAATCCGCGTGGGTTGATACTCATTCCGCACCACAGGTCTTCTCAAAGCGCCTTTTTGCTCGCAGCAGACCAGCACTATTCGCACGCTTAGCGCTCATGACATCTGAAGTCCGCGTCCGATTTGCCCCTTCCCCCACCGGCTACCTGCATGTGGGCGGAGCCCGCACCGCATTATTCAACTGGCTTTATGCCCGGCACTGCAACGGCACATTCGTGTTGCGGATCGAGGACACCGACAAGGCCCGCAACTCGACGGAAGCCGTGCAAGTCATTCTGGACGGACTGCGGTGGCTCGGCCTGGATTGGGACGAGGGACCAGAAAAGGGCGGCGAATGCGGACCATATTTTCAATCTGAGCGCGAGAGCATCTACCAGCGTTACTTTGATCAATTGAAGGCGGATGGCCACCTGTACCTTGACAACGGCGCGTGGAGGTTTCGTTCCCTGCGGGAAATGGTCGTTGTGGATGATATGATTTGCGGGCGCATTGAGTTTGATCTCTCGAATCAGGAAACCCATCCGGACATGACAATCCGGCGGCCTGACGGCTCATGGATCTTTCACTTTGTGAACGTCGTGGATGACATTGAAATGCGGATCTCGCACGTGATCAGAGGGGAAGACCATCTTTCTAACACGGCGAAACACCTTGAGCTTTTCAAGGCACTAGGGAAGGCGGCGCCACGTTACGCCCACATCCCGCTCATCTTAAACAAAGACGGTTCAAAAATGAGCAAGCGCGACGAAGGCGCGAGCATCACTAGCTACATCGAAGGCGGTTTTATTCCTGAAGCAGTGAGAAACTACCTGACTCTCCTCGGTTGGTCCCCGAAAGATGGGCGCGAAAAGATGGACGTGAGCGAGATCGTACAGTTATTCGATCTTGCTAAAGTCAATCGGAAGAACGCCCACTTCGACATCGACAAATGCATCTGGTTGAGCGGGCAGTACATGTCCGCCCTATCGCTCGAAAGATTCACAGATCTGGCGCTGCCTTTCCTCAAAAACACTGGTGCAGTCGGACTCGATCGCGCAGAGATTCAGCGGGTACTCTCACTCATCAAAGAGAAGGTGAAGACATTCGCAGAGGTGCCGACGGCCGTCGGATACTTTTTCACAGACGACTACGAATTCGACGAGGAAGCTTCCGAAAAAGCGCTGAGACAACCTGGCGCCGCCGCCCGCCTCGGCGCGCTGGCTAAAGGATTCGAAGGACTAACTGCGTGGTCACCTGAGGCTATCGAGGGCTCGCTCAAAGCAACGGCGGCTGAACTTGGGATCAAGGCAGGAACGCTAGTGCTGCCAACGCGCGTCGCAGTCAGCGGCCGAGGTTCGGGGCCAAGCTTGTATCACATGATGGAGGTTTTAGGCCAAGACCGCTCAATCCGTCGCATCCGCCAAACTGCCGGCTCCAAGGCCGTTTAGTATTTATAGGAAAAAGCCCCCCCACTATGGCTTACGTTGAGCCCCCGTATACTCTGGAAAACCTCAGGGATTGGCGACCTGATCCTCAATCTCCTTCCATTCGCTTTTGTGTGGTCGGTGATCCGGTTGCTCATTCGGCCTCGCCACCGATGCACAACGCAGCGCTGAAAGCCTGTGGCGTTGCCATGGAATACGTGCGCGTTCACTTGCGCCCACCCGAGCTTCGGGAGGGATTCAGACTACTGCGTCAAAACGGATTCCTTGGCGCCAACTTCACGATCCCGCACAAGACCGCAGTCATGCCACTGCTTGATTCAGTTGATCCCTGCGCGGAACGCTTGGGCGCGGTGAATACTGTACGTTTCGACGAGGGGAAAAGCTGCGGTTACAATACGGACGGGCCGGGCCTGGTAAGAGCAGTCACTGCGAGCTTCGGTGTCAAGTTGGGCACCTTAAGAGCAATGGTGATCGGGGCCGGGGGTGGAGCCGGGCGCGCAGCAGCCATTCAGTGTGCACTCGAAGGCTGCAGGGAAATCACCCTCGTAAATCGAACCCTCTCCAAAGCTGAAGCGCTTGCGCAGTACTTGCACGATCTGACAACGGGGAGCCCGGCGTTAACCATCCGCGCCCTCGAAGACACGCCCAAGAATATCTCGGATGCAATGTCCCACACCGATATCGTCCTGCAGTGCAGTTCGCTCGGGATGGCAAACGAGGACGCCTCTCCAATTCCTAAGGAAGCGATCGGTAGTCATCATTTGATTTACGAAACGATTTACAGCCGCCGTACCCAGCTCATCCAAGACGCGGATGTTCACGGTGCTCAAAGCGCCGATGGTTTAAGCATGCTACTACACCAAGGTGCGCTCGCGTTTGAAATCTGGCTTCAACGTCCAGCACCCATAGAAGCAATGAACGCCGCGCTCGTTGCTGTAGCAGGAATCAATCGTGTTTGATTTTAACCTAAGATGGATCCACTCATACTCGCTCTCGACTTAGGCACATCATCGAGTCGCGCGGCGCTTTTCACTCATCAAGGCTCACGGATAC
>JBILKY010000356.1:0-3674 GCA_044376395.1 Chthoniobacteraceae bacterium
CTGGGACGTCTGGCAGATCGAGGGTCCCAACATGATCTGGCTCTTCCGCGGCGCTCCGCATGTCCACACCTGGGTGCACATTCGGGAGGCCTAACGCCCCCGTTCGCATCAAGAAACCTTTTGCGCGTAGACCTGGCACACACTGCCTGACCACGATAGCCGCACATCGACTCGCTGACTCAGGGTGAATCAGGGCATGCGTCCCTCTTCAACATCCATCAGGTCAAAAAACACCTCAATGTCATCGCGCGCACCAAAGCCAGCCTCGGTCTTCTGCTTGAGTAAACCCGCAGAGGCCCCGTCACGCCAGCCGCGCTTATGCATGAACCCATTCCAAACCTCAATCTGTTCAGCATCCGGGCGGCGTCCATTTTCAAAGCACCATTGAAGCACCTCCTCGTCAGAGCCTCCCTCCAAAGTCCTTTTAGTCAGTGCCTCGTAGCTCACCCCGAGGAACCGGCAAACGCGATCGTCGAAAGTCCGTACTCCTTCAATGGGACCCAAGTGGTAGCCGTCCGGAAGGCGGCGGTGTTCCGCAAAATAACGGATTTTATCAAGAATCCGCCCGAGGACGCAGATTCCGCCAACTTGATCACGAGGTGAACGAAAAGGAAACGACATGAGTGTCTTGATACCACCCCGTTGGTCCAGCGTCACATGGAAATCGCGAGTCTGAAACCAAACTCGGGGATCATTCTAAGCCAACATCCCTGAATGCAGCACCCTAGTAAACCGCTAAGCGGTAGCCGATTCCAGCTTCGCTTACAATCTTGGGGCCAAACGATCCAAGTTTTTTTCTGAGATGCGTGATGTGCACGCGAAGACTCTGTGAAGCATCAAATTGCTGGCCAGGCCAGACTTTCGCAATGATCTGATTTTGAGTCGCAATTCGGCCCCCGTACTCAGCGAGGATCTTCATCAAGCAAAACTCGGTCGGTGTGAGCTTTATCAGTTCGCCCTTCAGTCGCACCTGATGCTGCAGAAGATCCACCGTTAGATCTCCCAACTCAATGACTGCGTTCTGACGAGTGAAACGCCGCCTCAGAATCGCATCCATGCGCGCCAGTAATTCCCCTGTTGAAAACGGTTTCGTGACGTAATCATCAGCCCCGAGCTCCAGTGCCGAGACTTTCAGCGATTCGGTGTCACGCACGGAAAGGATCAAAACCGGAACATCCGTCCACTCACGCATGCGGGAAAGCACCTCTAAGCCGTCCATGTCAGGCAGCATCATGTCAAGAATCACCGCATCGGGCCGGGCGGAGGCAGTTTCACTCAACCCGAGTATCCCCGTTTCAGCCTCGCAAACGTCAAAACCGCGCGACCGCAAAACCATCCGAAGCAGGCGCCTGATCTGGATTTCATCGTCGATGATCAGAATCTTCTGCATGCGTCCAGCCTCTCAGATTTCGACCTGCTGACCCAACTCAATGACCCTGCCGATGGGAATCTGAAAATAGGAGGCAGGCTGCTCCGCAAGCTTACTTCCGACTGCGAAAATGTGTTCTCGCCACTTGGCCATGCCGAGACGCCCGCTCGCGACAATCACTTCACGTCCCATAAAAAACGTGCATTCCTCGGGAACCAATTCAAGTCCAAGAGGCGCACACAAGCGCAGTAAACGCGGCACATTAGGCCGCTGCATGAATCCGCAGTGGCCCGTCACTCTCCAAAACCCACTGGAAAGCTCCTCGACATCAACCTGGCGCCCCGGACGGACCCAAGGCGAATCCTCAACCGAGATTGTCAGGAAGACCACCCTCTCATGAATAACTCTGTTGTGTTTGAGATTGTGAAGCATCGCGATGGGGGCGCGCCCGCTGCTGCTGGACATGAAGACTGCAGTCCCTGGGACCATCACGGGTGGCCTGCGCTGGAGGCTTTCAATGAGCAGCTCCTGACTGATCCCTGATTCCTCGAGCCTGCGCCGCACCAACCGACGACCGCCCTCCCACGTTGTCATCAAAAGAAAAATAATGACGCCGACGCCCAGAGGCAGCCAGCCGCCATCGAAAAACTTCGCCAGATTCGCCGCCAAAAAGCACGACTCAACCACGCCCGCTAGCGCGCAAATCGGCACGATCTTCCAGAGCGCCCACGACCACAAATCACGCGCCACAAAGTAAAATAGAATTGTAGTGATCAGCATTGTCATCGTCACCGCCACGCCGTAAGCGGCCGCCAGATTCGAGGAGCTCTTGAATATGCAAACCAGAGCGATACAAAAAACCATCAAACTCCAATTGATTAAGGGCACGTATATTTGCCCCCTCGAATGCTCGCTGGTGTGGAGAATGGAGACACGGGGCAGGTATCCGAGTTGAATGGCGCTGAGCGTCAGCGAATAAGTGCCCGTAATTAACGCCTGCGAGGCAATAACGGTTGCCGCAGTCGCCAAGATCACCACCGGTAGCACGCACCAACCCGTCACCATGTGAAAGAAGGGCGAGGCTGCGGCTGAGGGATTCTTGATCAACAAGGCACCCTGTCCCAGATAGTTCAGCAGAAGCGCCGGAAAAACGATACTAAACCAACCACGACGAATCGGGCCGGCTCCAAAATGGCCCATGTCGGCGTACAACGCCTCGCCGCCAGTCACAGCAAGGAAAATGGAACCCAGTAACAGAAAAGTTTTTCCCTCCCCCGCTAGAAGAAACCGAAATCCGTGCGCAGGGTTGAGAGCCTCCAGCACCGCCGGCTCAGAAACCACATGCGACAACCCCATTGAGCCGATTGCAAGAAACCACAACAGCGTTACAGGTCCAAAAAACTTACCGACACGCGCCGTTCCAAAAAACTGCATGCAGAACAGCAGGATCAAAATGGTCACAGTGATCCCAATGATTAACGCACTTATGGACCCTTGCCATGCAATAGCAGCGGCAGCATCCTCGGGGGGCATTCCAAAAACTCCGCCATCTCTAAGACCTTCCACTGCGCTTAGGACTGATATCGCCGGAGTAATCATGCCATCGCCGAATAGAAGGGCGGCACCAATCAATCCAAGTATGAGTACGAGCTGTTTTTGGACCGGCTTCTGGGAAAGACCTTGGGTCGCCAGTGCCATGAGAGAGAGCACTCCGCCTTCGCCCTTATTGTCAGCGCGCAACACAAACGCAACGTACTTCACGCATATGAGCGCGATGATCGACCAAACCACGAGAGAAACCGCTCCGATCACGTTCCCAGGCAACGCCTGAATGTGGTGCGGGCTCTCTGGGCTAAAGCACTCTTTGAGGGTGTAAATCGGGCTAGTTCCAATGTCGCCAAAAACCACTCCCAATGCGGCCACGACCATGGACAGCGAATTTCGAGAGTGGTGGTGCCCATCGTTGCCGTGGGAATGCAGAGAATTCATCAAGGTATGAATCGTGCACCGCGTCCCTGCTGGGCAGCTAGTTAACCTTCAAAGACTGTCTGTTAATAAAACGTAAAGCAATTACAGCCCGGAACTCAGCTTCACAGTTATCTAACCAAGACTTGGCGCTTCCCCAACCTCCATCAGGCGGTAGCCGATCCCCGGCTCGTTAACGATCCTCACCTTAGCACCATCCAGCTTTTTACGGATGTGGTTGATGTGCACCCTGAGCCCCTCGCCCTGATTGGCATTTGCAGTGCCCCACACCTTTTGAACCAGCTGATTCTGCGTGACCACGCGCCCTGCATACTCTGCC
>JBILKY010000101.1:0-11384 GCA_044376395.1 Chthoniobacteraceae bacterium
CGCGACAAGATCCTCGCCTTAGGGTGGACGCTCAAAGACACCAAACAAGGACAGCAAGTATCGCGAAACTCTTGATCCATGCGGGAGCCTGTTTTTATCTCAGCCAGCTGACGACTTCAGCGACTATCTTCACTCCCCGACTCCATCCCAATGCCATCAACCTTTCCTGCAGACCTATTCCTCGATCTTCAACATTCGGAGCATCAGAGGCTCTTTGAAAACAGTGTGAACGTGTGGGACGCACTCTCGCAGATCAGCAGCTATCTTCAATTCCGTCTTAAGCCTGGAATCCATGGCCGACTAATCGGCAAGCCATTCATCAGCGGAGCGGTCTTCATTGGACAAGGAACTGTCATCGAACAGGGGGCGATGATCAAAGGCCCAGCATGGATAGGTGAAGGATGCGAGATCCGCAACGGCTGTTACATACGGGAAAATGTGATTGTCGGCTCGGGATGCGTGCTCGGAAACTCGTGCGAATTCAAAAACTCCATCCTACTCGATGAGGTTCAGGTGCCGCATTTCAACTATGTGGGGGACTCCATTCTCGGATTTCGCTCGCACCTTGGCGCAGGAGTCGTGCTGTCCAACGTACGGCTGGACCGCGCCGAAATCCTCGTGTCCGACAACCACGGAGGCTTTGTGCCGACCGGATTGCGCAAGTTCGGAGCGGTGGTCGGGGACCGCGCGGAGATCGGCTGCAACTCGGTCATCAATCCGGGCTCCCTGATCGGGCGCAATTCCGTGATCTATCCCGGAACGCAGTGGCGCGGGAATCTGGCCGAGAACTCCATCGCGAAAACCCTGCAAACTCAGCAGGTGATTCAAAAACTCCCTAAATAACCTGCTCTAAACGACTGTACGTCCGCGGGGATCGCGTTTAGTTTCCACGAAGACACTCCATTCACCATGTCCCAGTTGCCCCAAACTTCCTCCCCAATCAATCAGGACAACAGCTTCGACTTGCTTGAGTTTTGGATTCGCCACAAGGCATCCATCCGGGCCGTTACAATCCTTTTCAGCGCAGCCCTTGTCGGCTACGGAGCATTCTCGTGGATCGAAAAGCAACAGGAGACGGCAGCAGCGGAGGCATTTGCATCTGCGAAATCCGCTGAAGAGCTTAACGGGTTCATTTCCGCCCATAAGGGATCTGCGCTGAGCGGAAACGCAGCGCTACTACTTGCGGGCAAGCAACGTTCAGACGGAAAATTTGAGGAGTCGATTAAAACCCTCCAAGACTTCGCGACTCGATATCCGCAACATCCACTCGCCGGAGCAGCAAAATTAAGCATCGCGGCGACGCTGGAGCAGCAGTCTAAAACAGAAGAGGCTCTCGACCATTACCGGCGCTTGGTTTCGATGGATCCGCGGGGCTTCACTGCGCCAGCTGCGCACTTGCGGATCGCAAGAATTCTTAGGTCCCAGAACAAAGTGGATGAAGCCAAGGCGGCTTACGAAACACTGCAATCACAGTTTCCCCGTTCCTCGTTCGCCAACGAGGCGCTGCTCGAAAGCCAGGAACTGATCACCCCACTCTCGGGAATCGATCCTGAACTTACGCCGAATCTGCTCCTCCCCTCAACGCCGTCTGCACCCACGGGTTCATCCAACGCACCCACCACACCTGCAGCTACCGTGGACAAGGTGGCACCAATCCAAGCCACTGTCGTCCAACCAAAGACCGCAGCCCCACCAGTCGATGCGGGCCCAGCCAGTGACAAAGCATCGCCGCCCGCGGAGCCTAGCGCGCCGAAACCCCAGTAGAGCGCAGCTTTCCCAATCAACTGCGCCTGCGCGGTCTGCGCGGATGCAAATCCATCTGGGGTTGATGCAAGGCTTCCTCGTCACCCTCGTGCTCTGCGACTCTTGCCGCAGGTGGAAAGTCACCAAAATCCGGCGCTGGCAGCGTTTGAGATCCCTCGCCTCCGCCTGGAAACCAAGTGCGTTCATCGAGCCGTTGCAATTCCTTCGGAAACTCCTGTCCGATGTTCAACGATCCCGAGAAAATCCCGCCCTTCTCAACATTGATTGAGCGCGCGTAGATGGTGCCCTCCAGAAAACCTTTGCGTGCGATCGTGACCCTTCCGTCACAGACGAAAGTTCCGCGAGTTTTTCCCTCAATCAGCATCACACGTGCGTGAACGGGCGCGGTGAAGTCGACATCCGCCTTTGCGTGCACAACGAGTTTTCCCGCGTCCACCTCGCCCTCGTAGTGACCGGCCATGCGCACGTTCGCTTCCTCCGTGCAAACGATCCTGCCGCGAAATCGCCCTTCGACACGCGCTGTCCCGCACAGTATCCGTGGACTGGCAACGTCGGCTGTTGGGGACAGATGAACGAGTCCCTGAGTCTGAATCGAGCGCGCAAACGGGCCGGCGATCCGGAAGTCCCGAATGTCCACATAAGACCCACATGTCGGGCACAGACTGGATTGAGCCGAAGTCGAAACCTCGTGCCGCTGCCTGCAGCTAAAACAGGTGACCCCGCGCGTTTTTTCGCGCGCGACCAACTTTCCGAGTTTATCTAGGAAAGAGGGCGGCTTGAGGCTGGCCACCTCCTTGGCAAGGAGCTTTTCAATAGAGTAGTGCTGCCCGCACTGCCTACAAAAAGTGCTCCTTGCCGAGACTGGTTCGAGCTGGCTGTATCCGCAATGCGGACAGTCTGCACCGATCTTATCGGGCGGTTGCTTGCGAGTATTGGCCACGGAGGCCCAGAAGGGTTAGCGAGGGCCGCCAAGGCCTGTCGCTGGACGGTTGTCTGGAGTGCGGACGATCTCCGGCGTTTTCATTGCGATACGGTTGGGGGTCACTTCTGACTTGCCCACAAAAGTCGCCCCATCCTCGATCACAAGCCGCGATGCTTTCAAATCCCCCTGCAACACCGCGTGACTACGCAGTTCGCAACGCTCTTCAACGGTGATGTTGCCGTGCACCTTCCCAAAAACGGTCACACTCTTTGTTTTAATTTCGCCACGAATCTCAGCGTTTTCACCGACAGTCAGCGTTCCCTGACTCGAAATTTCCCCCTCCACCTTCCCGTCGATTGTGAGGTCATTTTGAAATTTAATGGACCCTTTGATCTCCACGTCGGAGGCCAGGGTGTTTTTGGACGGTACTGCACTAATGCTGTCAGACATGATTAAGGGTGGTTGGGTGGTTTTGGATTGGTGCTGCTGTTTTGGCCGGCTGATGGACCTCCGAAAAAGTCCGGTGGACCTTCAACTCGGCAACTCTACAATTCGAAGGCTGCCGCGGGCATCCTAACCCGCGAAAGGTGCGGTTGCCAGCTCTGCTTGCAATCTATTGCCGTCCAAAAGCCTGTCAACGCCAGCCTCGCAAGTAATGCCGGAAGCCTGATTTTGAGACAGTTACGGAATGGCGGCCGTACTGGGATTGCTTTCATGGCCGTTCTGCGCGATTCATGGGAGTGCAATGAGCTCAAATTCATCAAAATCCATCCTCGAAATCCGGAATATGTCCGTTGTTCGGAACGGAAATCGGATTCTCCGAAAGCTGAGCTGGTCGATTAACAAGGGCGAGCACTGGGCCATCCTCGGCCCCAACGGTTCTGGCAAATCCTCGTTGTTGTCGGCGCTCGCAGGCTACCTGACGCCCACCGAAGGAGAGTGCTCGGTGCTCGGCGAAACTTTTGGAGAAACGGATTGGCGGGAGGTGCGCGCACATTTGGGAGTGGTATCCTCGACTGTCGCAGCAATGGTGCCACTGGAAGAGCCGACCGTGAACACCGTGCTCACTGGACGCAATTCCGGCATCGGCCTCTGGGGAGAGCCATCGGAAGAGGATTTGGAAGAGGCGCGCCTCTGGCTCAAGCGCGTAGAACTCAAAGGATTGGAGGACCGCCCATGGGAAGTGCTGAGTCAGGGCGAGAAACAGCGCGTCTTGATCGCGCGGGCGTTGATTTCAAAACCGGCTATTCTCGTTCTGGATGAACCGTGCGCGGGCCTCGACCCGGTCGCGCGCGAGTCGTTTCTTGCTTTCCTCGAAAGGTTAATTCACCCCGATAGCAAACGCCCCCATCATCCCTCTGTGGTACTCGTTACCCATCACGTTGAAGAAATCACCCCGAGCTTCACACACGCCTTGCTCATGAAAGAGGGAAAAGCCTACGAGGCCGGTCCAATCCACAAGACTCTGAGGTCAAAAGCACTCTCGAAGGTTTTCAAAACGCCGGTGGAGCTCAAGTCGAGGAAAGGACGTTTCTTCATGAGAGTTCCACCGCCATCCCGCGGGATTCTGTGATCAAGCGGATGAATCCTGACCCAAGCAGGCCGGATCTCAGGCGGCCGGGTTTCCTTAGAGCGCTCTTGCCCTCCAGCGGATGGCCCTCTAGGGTTAGTCTCACGCAATGAAGAAAATAGAAGCCATCATCAAGCCCTTCAAAATTGAAGATGTCAAAGAAGCCCTCGGCGAAGCAGGGATCGAAGGGATGACCCTTACCGAGGTGAAAGGGTTCGGCCGCCAAAAGGGACACACGGAGATTTATCGTGGCAGCGAATACACGGTGGATTTCCTGCCGAAGATGAAAATCGAAATCGTGGTGCCCGATTCACAGGTTGAAAACGTCACTCAAATCATCGTCAAGTCCGCCAAGACTGGAAAAATTGGCGACGGAAAGGTGTTTGTCCTGCCGATTGAAGAGGTCATCAGGATCCGAACCGAGGAACGCGGCGAAGCAGCGGTCTAAGGCGAAATTTTAATCAAAATTTAGATGCTGAAAGCTCCGCCTGCGATCGCTCGTTTTTCTCTGCGGATCGGCCGCTAAATCACACCCGATCTGCTGTGCTTCCAAACTGGATTTCCGCAATTGTTTTCGGACTGATCGAGGGGTTGACGGAATTCATCCCCGTCTCTTCCACAGGACATCTCCTGCTTGCGCAGGTTTGGTTGCCGCGCCAAAGCGACCTTTTCAACGTTGTCATCCAATCGGGCGCGGTGCTAGCGGTGCTTCCTCTGTTTAAGGACCGCCTTTTGCAGCTCAAAGACCTGCGTTCATCGGAAGGCCGCTCCCTCCTCACGCTCATCTCAATCGCATTTTTCGTCACCGCCATCGGCGGTCTCGTTCTTGAAAAGCTGCATTTCAAGCTTCCGGAAAATCCCAAACCCGTGGCCTTGGCACTCATAATCGGGGGGGTGCTTTTCTTTGTTTCGGAACGGATCCTCCGGTCGCGCATTCTATCCGCACAGTGCTCGAAACCGGTGGCGCTTCTTGTTGGAGTCGCTCAACTGGTTGCCGCAATTTTTCCAGGTTCCTCGCGCTCGGGGGCAACTATCATCGCGGCGATGCTTGCCGGAACGGGACGCGCCGCTGCCACCGAATTCTCTTTCCTTGTGGGAATCCCCACGCTTCTCGCCGCCTCCGGACTAAAAATCTTGAAGGCCCTCAAACATGGCGCACAGGAAGACTGGGCGATGCTCATGCTTGCAACGCTGGTTGCCGCCGCGGTTTCGTTCGTTTCGGTAAAATGGCTGCTGAGATTCGTGCAGAGCCATTCATTTGTGAGCTTCGGAGCGTATCGAATCGTTCTAGGCGCCGCGATACTCTGGCTGCTTTAACCCTCCTCCTTGCACGCCCGTGAAGCTGTCTGAGATTCAGTCGACGTTGCGTAACTTGGACGCGCCTCCCACAAAGAGTCTCGGACAGAATTTTCTTCATGACCGCAACCTTGCGGAATGGACGGTAGCCCAACTGGGCATTGAACCGGGAGATCGATGGCTCGAAATCGGCCCGGGACTTGGCTCACTGACGGACTTCGCGCTGCAACGATCCGGGAACGGCGTTCTAATTGAAAAGGACGACCGTCTCATATCGTTTTTGCGGAACCGCTTCCCCAGCCTCGAAGTCGTGCACGGCGACGCCTCCCGTTTTGATGTTAGGGATTTACAAAGGCACGGTCCTGTAAAGGTTTTTGGAAACCTCCCGTATTATGTTTCGAGCCAGATCCTCTTCAACTTCACCACAGACACAGCGCCTGTCGTCAAACTGGTTTTCACTCTGCAGCGTGAACTCGCGGAGCGTCTGGCTGCATCAGATTCAACCAAGGCTTACGGCGCCCCGACGGTTCTCATCGGTAGAACGTGGAGGGTTCAACTGCTAAAAACCCTTCCTCCCAGCGTATTCTCGCCCGTTCCAAAAGTTGATTCTGCTGTTGTGACACTCACCCGCAGGAGTGCCGATGAAATGCCTGTATGCGACGGATCGAGGTTCAGCGAACTTGTGAAGCTTGGCTTTTCACAGCGGCGCAAACAGCTTGGCAATCTGATTGCCGGAGCGCTTGGCCAATGGAGGACCGCATTCGACACTCTTTCAATTCCGCAAAACGTCCGGGCCGAAAATCTTTCGATCTCCCAATGGTGCCAGCTCGCCGCTTGGTCTGAGCATGGAACGTCCCGTTGCTCGCAGCAAGGGGCTCAGGACGTACACGGGGAGATGTTCGACATCGTCGACAACAAGGACCGCATCATTGGCCAGGGCTCGCGCCATGAAGTTCACACCAAAAAACTTCTACACAGAGCGGTCCATGTTTTTGTGTTTAACAAAAAGCACGAGCTGTTTCTTCAAAGGAGATCCAGATGGAAGGACGTGTGCCCGCTCTTGTGGGACTCAAGCGCAGCGGGCCATGTCGACTCCGGACACGATTACGACGAGACAGCAAAGCGTGAAGTTCGCGAAGAGCTCGGCGTGGATGTGACGCCCGTATTCGCAGGCCGGATCGAGGCGTGCGAAAACACCGGCCACGAATTCGTAAATCTCTACCAAGCGCAGCACGAGGGCCCGTTCGTGTTGCCCCCAGCAGAGATCGATTCCGGTGAATGGTTTTCCCAACAGCAAATCAAGGAATGGATAGCCGCTCGACCGGAGGATTTCGCACCGGGATTTCTGAGTTGCTGGAATGTTTGGGTTACTTCGCAGGTGGCATTCAAATACCCGTCTTGCTGAGAGGCCCTGCTGAAAGGTCTTGCTGGAGGCACGTCCCGGCTCTCGCACCCCACCAACAGTATTACGAATGCCTAAAGCTTCTTATCGCTGCGGGCGCTGCGCAGGTGGATGGTTTTATGCTCCAAATCGTGGACCGCACGGATGTAGCGGACCGTACGGCTGCGCGCTCTCATGAGCACTGAGGTTGTGACTGCTTTCTTTCCCGTGACCTTCACTCCGGGCAGAAGCGGACTATCGCTGATCCCTGTTGCACAGAAGATTGAGCTCTCCCCCGAAACCAGATCATCCACACCAAAAACTTTGTCCAACTCCTCCTGCCCCACCTCGTCAAGAATCTGAGCGCGCTCAGATTCATCCCGAGGCCACATCTGCAGAAGCATTCCACCACCGAGCGCCTTGAGCGCTGCCGCAGTGAGGATGCCCTCCGGCGACCCTCCGATGCCAAAGTACAGGTCGACGCCTGAATCCAGCATGGATGGCGACACCGCCGCCGTGATGTCCCCATCCGAAATGAGCCGGAGCGCTGATCCCGCACGGCGAATCTCCCGTATGAGGTTCTCATGACGGGGGCGGTTCATGGTCATCACCACCAATTCCGGCACGCGCTTCCCAAGAGCGTCTGCGACTAGGGCGAGCGTTTTTTCCAACGGCGCATCCAGAGTCAAAGGCTCCATTCCCTTGCCGATCGCACGCACCACATCAGGACCGAACGCTAATTTTTTTGAATAAAACGACGGCAGGTTTCGCATTGCACGCCCGTTACCGGAATTAGTCTGACTCGCTGCAATCACAGAAATCGAATTCGGCAGTCCATTCGCAATGTTTGAAGTGCCGTCGATTGGATCCAGCGCGATATCGAAACTTGGGGATCCGGGCTTCCACGTTCCCAAATGCTCTCCAAGGAAAATACCGGGGGCATTGTCCTTGATGCCCTCGCCGATCACGACCTCGCCGCAGATGTCAACCAAGTCAAAAACTCCGTAGATTGCGTCACAAGCAGCCTCATCGGCGAACTCCTTTTCACCACGCCCGAGCCAAGAGAGCGAGTTGAGCGCGGCATTTTCTGTGGCACGGACAAATTCAAATTCGATGGTGCGCTCTGCGTCGCTCTGGGAGAGGGAGACTGTGTGTAGCATAAAAACAAGAATCGTTTCATTTAGCACTGCTGGACTCTCGAAGCCAAATCAAACCTGCTGCTGCTTCAAAACCACGGCACCCTCGAGGTTCAACCACTGGGCCTGCTCTGTTTGTAATTTCACGCTCTTCGATAATCTAAAGAGGCACGCGAACCGGATGCACCCAGAGGAGCAGATCTTTGATTGCTTCTGGCTGTCGCGAATGCTCGAAGCTCAGAAATTCAGCCCGCGTTAGCCCCTCTCTGCCTGCTGCAAAGGACCAGATGTTTCGCGCCTCACGAAAGTCGTGGAAAATAGGGCCTGCTCCATGTGCGGCTTCGGTTGCGCTCCCTCAATTCGCTCGAACATCAGGCTCCACGCGCGCCGCGCCATGTCCTGAAGTGGTTGGGCGATCGTGGAAAGGCTCACTGGCAGATATTTTCCGATGGGTGTGTCGTCGACTCCCACCACCGAGAGTTCCGCAGGAACCCGCAAACCGAGTTCCGAGGCGGCACGCAGCACGCCCATCGCCCCCAGATCGTTGAGCGCGACCACCGCCGTGGGCCGCCGCGGCGACGCGAGGAGTTTCCGCGCAGCCGCATGTGCATCGCTAATCTCAGGACCGCAGCGGACAATTTCGTAACTTCCGGGACTGAGGTGACGCTCCGCGAGAAGCTCCTTGAAAAAATGCGCCCTCTGCCCGTCAGACTGCCCACCGGCAAGCGCGCACACAAACGCGTACTGCCGGTGACCCGAGGCGTACAGGTGATCGATTGCCGCTCTCAACCCGCTCCGAAAATCCGCAAGGACAGAGTCCACTGGGGGAACATCGGACGCCACAGTGCCAACCACTACAAAAGGCATTCCGGCCGCAAACTGGCGGCTTAGGAACTTCCTGTGCACTTCATGATCGCTCAAAAACGCCACCACTCCGTCCACCTGCCGATCCAGAATGTCATCAAGACACGCAAGTTCGCGCTGCAAATCGTTGCGCCAGGTTTCAATCACCACGTCATACCCCTGCCGCTCCGCCTCCAAGGTCAAGAAGTGCGCGAACGCCGTGTAAAACGGATTATTGATATCCGCCACCAGCAGGCCCACGGCATTGAAACGGCCTATTCTCAGACCCAGAGCCGCTCGATTCGGGCGGTACCCGAGCTCGGACGCCGCCTTGAAAACTCGCTCCTCGGTTTCTTTGGACGCCCAAGAGTTCGGACGCCTGTTGAGAATGGTCGAGGCCGTATTAACAGCCACCCCCGCCGCGGCGGCCACATCCTTGAGCCTCACCTTGCCACCGCGCGCCCCCGATCCCGCCTGCCCACTGCCCCTGACCCCGTCAGACATTGTGTTTTTCATAAGAATTTTCTTACTCTTGGCCCTTGAATCAGAAAAGAAAACTCCTTTCTGTTGCGGTTTTACCCGCGACGCCACCAGTTTCGGTGCTTCGAAATTCCACCTTTCGCACATCACCGAGAGCCCAGCCCCAGTGCGACAAAAAATAATCCTCTTTGAGCGCATCCCCGTTTGCGTTCAGTCTCCCAGCCGCGTTGTTCGTGACTCCCGGCTCGTTCCCCGCTCGAATCTGCTCCACGCTCATCAACCAGCCCATCCATCAACTCCCTTTTCTCTCATGCTCTCCGCAGGTATCGTCGGCCTCCCAAACGTAGGAAAATCCACCCTCTTCAACGCAGTCACGCGGACTAGAAAAGCGCAAGCCGCGAACTACCCGTTCTGCACCATCGATCCAAACTTGGGGATCGTCACCGTGCCAGACCCACGCCTGGAGGTGCTCTCAAAAATTTCGCACTCTAAAAAATTAGTGCCCGCCGCGATCGAGTTCGTCGACATCGCAGGACTAGTCAAAGGAGCGAGCGCAGGCGAAGGGCTGGGAAATCAGTTTCTAAGCCACATACGTGAGGTGAACGCAATCGTACAGGTCGTTCGGTGTTTCGAGGACGACGATGTGCATCACGTCAGTGGATCGGTCGATCCCGTGCGGGACATCGAAGTGATCAATACGGAGCTGGTTCTGGCGGATATCGCAACGCTCACCAAAAGGGCGGAACGGCTGCAAAAAGCGGTTCGCACCGGGGACAAAGCTGCCAAAGTGGAAGCATCTCTCATCGAGAAACTTCTGCCGCACTTGAATGATGGAAAACCCGCCCTCACCGCTCAGCTCTCAGACGATGAAGCGCGCCTCGCCAAAGAATTTTTTCTTCTCACAAGCAAACCGACGATCTTCGCCTGCAATGTCGCGGAAAGCGATCTCGCGGCAGTCTCCGCGATGGTTGAAACGGGCCTGGCCAACGATTCGATTCCAGCTGCGGTACATGTGAAATCCGTGCAGCAATACGCGGCAGCGCATTTCGCCACCACCGCAGTGGTGATCAGCGCGCAAATCGAGAGCGAGCTCGTCGATCTACCCGAAGCCGACGCCCATGAATATCTTGAAGGGCTCGGAGTGAAAAGCAGCGGCGTTGGCACACTCATCCGTGCGGTATACCATCTGCTCGGCCTGCGGACCTACCTGACAACCGGCGAGCAGGAAACCCGAGCCTGGACCATTCGCGCAGGAGACAAGGCACCGGCAGCGGCGGGAGTGATTCACTCGGATTTCGAACGCGGATTCATTGCAGCGGAGATCACGGCTTTCAAAGATTTGGTGGCCCTAGGCTCCTTTGCAAAAGCCCGTGAAGCAGGGAAACTTCGGATCGAGGGCAAAGAGTACGTCGTTCAGGACGGGGACGTTGTAGAGTTCAGGTTCAACGTTTAAAACCCCTGCAGCCGTCTTCCGCGATCGGATCAGGACCCGCTTGGGGAGAGACCCAAATTCTTACAGTTTGCGCTTCGCTGATGCTCGGCTAAGACTTCAGGAAGAATGCGCACTAGCAGCCTACCTCCCCTACTCTTCCTCGCCGCCTGCCTTTTCACCCAGCCCGTTTCCCTGCAGGCAGCCGACCCTGGTCAGATCAAAAAAAGCCTCGCGCGGATCAACAACACCTCGCAGGAGCCGAACTACAGGCAGCCCTGGCTCGCCGGAGTGACCGGCGGCGGTTCCGGCACGGGATGGGTTGTGTCCTCCGATCGGATCATGACCAACGCGCACGTGGTTTCGAACGCGCGTTTTTTGACCCTCGAAAAGGAGAATGATCCCAAGAAATACATCGCCGCCGTCGAACACATCGCGCATGACTGCGACCTCGCCGTGCTCAAAGTGGAGGACCCGTCGTTTTTCAAGGGCACGGTGCCTCTTGAGGTAGGAGACATTCCTGAAATCGAAACGGAAGTCTCAGTATACGGCTACCCGATTGG
>JBILKY010000357.1:0-3666 GCA_044376395.1 Chthoniobacteraceae bacterium
GACGAACTGCGCACACTGGCGGTCAGCCGGGTGTATCTGGATAACTTCGAACACATCACCGCCTACTGGGTGAGCTTCGGATTGCCGCTCGCGTCAATCGCCCTCAACTACGGGGTGGATGACCTGCACGGAACGATCATGGAGGAGAAAATATTCCACATGGCCGGAGCCAAAACCCCGGTCGGACAAACCCACGCTGCATTCGAAAAAGCCATCCGCGAGGCAGGGCGCGACCCCGTCCCGCGCGACACGTGGTACCGCCGATTGCCGCAGCCGATTTCCGCGTGAACCCGGTGAACTCTCTGCGCGGACTGCGGATTGGCTGTGTGCGTTATTTGAATAGCCGCCCGTTGATCGAAGGGCTTTCCCAAGTGCGGTTGGAGCATCCCAGCGTGCTCGCCGCGGCATTGCGGGCGGGCGAGCTGGACGCCGCCTTGGTGCCGGTGTTTGAGGTGCTGCGGGCGCCCGCCGGACGGTACCGGCTTGTGGACGGCGTGGGAATCTGCAGCGACGGCCCGGTTTACAGCGTCTTTGTTGCACATGCAGCCGAGCTGCGTGACGTGGACGCAGTTGTGGCGGATCCGGCCTCACTGACGTCGGTGCACTTGATGCAGGTCCTCTGGCGAAGGGTGCTCAAGCGGCCGCTCAAAGTTCTGGCGGAGGAGGATTCAACGCCGGCACAGCGCGACGCCGCGCGATTGCTGATTGGAAACCAAGCGATCCAGCACCGTATCCAATCCGAGCAAGCCCGTCCGTCGTTGCGCTTTTGGGACCTTGGGGAGGCGTGGTCGGGCTGGGCAGGATTGCCCTTTGTTTATGCGGTCTGGGTGTTGCGTGGAGGCATGGAGCCATCGGTTGCGGCTGCTGCGGCGGAGGATTTCCGTTCCGTCGCCGCGCGCGGGCTCTTGGAGCGCGACAGAATCGCTGCGGAGAACGGCGAATTTCCTGAGGCGTTAGCAAAGCGGTACTTGAATGAGAGTATCCGCTTCCATGTGGGAACCCGCGAGAAACGGGGCCTCGCGTGCTTCGGCTCGGAGCTGGCGTCAGCCGGCTTGCTTGATGCGCCGGCCTCGGAGCTTCAGTGGGTTTGAAGCCCTCAAGACTGGGGTGGGCTGCGGGGCTGGTTGCCCGCTATTGTGGGGCTGATTCTGCGTAA
Organism: Chthoniobacteraceae bacterium; assembly: GCA_044376395.1. GTDB lineage: Bacteria > Verrucomicrobiota > Verrucomicrobiia > Chthoniobacterales > Chthoniobacteraceae > Chth-196. Next base: position 1,157 of record JBILKY010000357.1, read on the forward strand.
AAATAGGCCAACCGCCATTCATCGCCGACTTTGCGCCATGCCAGCCTCGGTCCCTTGTAGGAGGCGCTCTTCGCTTCGCGCGGCGCGATCTTCATCGCGCCCTGGTCGAATGTCTTTTGGTTTAAAAGCTTGTTCAGCGGAACCCAGAGGTTGTGCCTGTTCCAGAATTCAAAGGGTGTTTCCTGAAGCGGCGCCTCATCCTCCCTCCAGGTGAAGTCAGGCGCCAGCAGGGACTGAACGACCGCCTGGTCCTTGGTGATCGAGGCCTCCATCAACCTGAGATTCGAGGACTCCAGCGCGCCCTTATCGTCGCCGGTGGTCGCGCACGCGGACAAAAAGACACCAGCTAACACTTTCAACGCAAACAAAGAGAGCCTGCGTTTGTTTTGAGTGCGCTGTTTGTGCTGATGGATTTGCATGAGTTATCTAGCTCCTAACCTGACCCGTACCTCTTAACTGATACTTATAAGTAGTCAATTCCTCTAACGCCATCGGGCCCCGTGCGTGGAGTTTGTCAGTTGAAATCCCGATTTCCGCGCCGAAGCCAAATTCACCGCCATCTGTAAAACGGGTCGACGCGTTCCAATAAACGGTTGCCGAATCCACCTCGGACAAAAATCTCTCGGCCGTCGACTCGTCCGCGGTGATGATCGCATCGCTGTGATGGGACCCGTGGGTTTCGATGTGTTCGATTGCCTCGTCCACGCCGCCTAACACTTTGACGGCAAGAATCAACTCGAGGAACTCCGTCGTGAAGTCCGCGGGTTCTGCTGCGATCGCGCAGGCGCGAACCTCCGAAATCTTTTGGGCGGCCGCCAGCGCGTCAGGGTCGCACCGAAGCTGGACTCCGTTCGCTGCGAGGGCTTTGCCGGTGGTTTGCATGAATGCATCCAGAATGAGTCGGTGCACGAGCACGGTCTCGGCGGCATTGCAGACCCCGGGGCGCTGGCACTTCGCATTCACAACGATTTTTTCGGCCATCCCAAGGTCCGCTTGTGAATCCACGTAAAGAATACAGATGCCGTCGTAGTGCTTGATGACCGGCATCCGCGCGTGGGTGACGACGGTCTCAATCAGACCTTTGCCGCCGCGTGGAACGATCACGTCCAGATACTGGTCCATTCCGCAAAGATGCTCGACTGCGGCCCGGTCCGTGACCGGCACCAGCAGAATGGCGTCGGCAGGCAAACCCGCGGACGCCGCGCCCTCCGACAGCGCGCTTGCAATCGCAAGGTTCGAATGGATTGATTCGGACCCGCCGCGCAGGATCGTCGCGTTTCCGGTCTTGGTGCACAGCACCGCCGCGTCGCTCGTCACGTTTGGACGTGATTCATAGATGATCCCCACAACGCCGATCGGCACCCGCACTTTTTTAATCTGGAGCTCATTGGGACGCGTCCATTCGCGGATCACTTCCCCGACCGGGTCCGCGAGCGCTGCCACCTGCCTGATCCCGTCGCTCATCACCCGGATGCGCTTCGGATCCAGCCTGAGACGGTCGATCATGGCGGCCGAGAGGTTGCGCGCGCGGGCGCCCTCGAGGTCCTTCTCGTTTGCCTTGAGAATCTGCGCCTCGTTCTTCTCGAGGGCATCCGCCATCGCCAAAAGACCAGCGTTTTTTTGCTCACTGCTCAAACGCGCAAGCTGACGCGCGGCTGCGCGGGCCCGCTTGCCATAGGCGAGAATGGTTTGTTGGAGGTCGCTCATAAAAACCTTACTTTGACTTCTTCGCCGCGCCCTGAGAGGTCGGAGCAAAACGCGTTCCGACATTTTTTCCGGCGAGGATTGACGCGACTTGGCCGGCCTTGCGGCCGCTCGCGATGTAGGTCGTGATTCCTGAATCCACCGCCAGCTTGACGGCCTGCAGCTTTGAAACCATCCCGCCCACCGACAGCCTGCCTTTGTCGTTGCGGGCGTATCGGGATACCGAATCCACGTCGTGGACTTCGCCGATGCGGGTTCCCTTGGAATTGAGCAACCCGTCGACACTCGTGAGGAGGATCAGAATGTCTGCGTTTAGAAGCATCGCAACCTCGGCCGAGAGGCGGTCGTTGTCTCCGAAGCGGAGTTCCTCGGTGGCCACGGTGTCGTTCTCGTTAATGATCGGCACGACTCTGCGCCTTTGAAGAATGCAGCCCAGCGTGGTTCTGACGTTTTCGCAGCGGGTTTTACTGTCGATGTCGCCGTGAGTCAAAAGCACCTGCGCCACCTGCAGGTCGTGTGGCTTGAAGCTTTCCGAATACTTCTGCATGAGCTTCGACTGGCCCACGGCGGCGCAGGCCTGACGCGACGGCAGGTCGTCCGGGCGCGCCGTCAAACCGAGGGCTCCCAATCCGGCGGCCACCGCGCCGCTGGAAACCACAATGCACTCGTGACCGTCGTCAACGAGGGCTGCAATTTCCTTAGCTAATCGGAGAAACTGCTTCGAATCCAGTGTGTTGCCACGCTGGGTTGCCAGGATTCCCGAGCCTAATTTAAGAACAATGCGCATTTGGGTATAGATATGCTGA
>JBILKY010000102.1:0-11370 GCA_044376395.1 Chthoniobacteraceae bacterium
ACAGGCTGCCCAGTGCAATGAAGCACACCATCCTTCCATGACCACGTCTCGTCTGAACTATTCACCTTTGCAAAGTCGGCCTCTGTGAGAACGCGCCAACCGGGGCCCTCATCATCCATGAAAGCGCGCACCGGTGCTGCGCTGACAGGCGTTGATACTGGAGGTTTTTCCTCCGCGGAGCCGGTCATTGCCGCGGCGGCACACAAAAGAGCAGTGATGGTGAGAATGAGTTTCATGGTTCGGGAGGCGTGCAAAACTTAAATATCGAAGCCCCCGATGTCACCATCTCAAATCAAAGACCTTTAAAGTCATCTGCTCGGTGGCCGTACCATTCGCCATCCAAGAGACAATGGCGATTTTTGGTCGCGCACCGGCCAGCGTACTGATACTTTTATGACATGAGGCGGCTTGCCATTCGCGAACAGATCCCTTGGAGCGAGGAGCAACGCGTTTTCTGTGAGTCCATACAGGGCAATGACTACGGTACTCCATGGCATTTTCATCCGGAGCTGGAATTTGCCTTCGTACGCAAAAGCGGCGGGTATCGAGTGATCGGTGACAATGTGGCGACCCTTGTCGCAGGCGACCTTTTTTTTATCGGCGGCGGGCTCCCGCACGTCTTTTATCACGACCAAGGCGCCGGATTGATTGATGCCCTCATCGTGCAGTTCCACGCGGACTTCGCAGGGCACTCTCTTTTTCAACATCCTGATTTCAACCCTGTAAAACGTCTCTTCAATAGAGCGGTCCGCGGATTTCAACTGGGCGGCGTTTTGCGTGACCAAGTCGCATCGCAACTCAAAACACTACCTTCACTCGGGCCGCTCAGCAGGATCGCGCGGTTGCTAGAGATTCTGGATCATCTTTCCAGTGCAAAAGGATTAACTCCCCTGTGCGCGCCAAGCTACGAGGCTCCGATCGACGCAAGAGATCAAGACCGAGTGAGCCGCGTCATGCATTTCATTCACGCACGAATCGGAAAACATATCAGTCGGCGCGAAGCAGCTGAGGTGGCTGCATTGAGCGAGGGCGCTTTCAGTCGATTCTTCAGGAAATGCACGGGACGCACCTTCCCGATTTATCTGAATGAAATCCGCCTTGGGCGCGCGGCAAGGCTGCTTTCCGAAACCGACTTGAGGGTTGCAACCGTGGCTTCCGAGTCAGGATTCGCGAATTTATCTAACTTCAACCGCCGTTTTCTTGCATGGAAGAGCATGACTCCGGTCGCTTTCAGAAGGAAGGTTGTGAGGTCGCGTGAGCCGATTTAGCACGACGAACCCCGGGTCTGCTGGGGTCGCGAAATACCCTGGAGTTTCGCTTTCTCTTCGCGAACGCGTTGCCCGAGATTCTCCCCTCGGGTAAGGAAAATGAAAATCGCCACTCAGCGGAGACAGTTTTTGGACAACTCCGGAACGATTGGACTGTTCTGGGCTTCACAGGATTCCCCTCCCCACGTCTCGCGCATCCGGCGGCTTAAGATTGCATGGCTAGACACATTCAGGCACCGGTTTTGCCCATCAAACAAATAGGCAGCTCAGACGGTCCTCGAATTTACCGGTGTTAGCGCCCCCTCGTTCCAGTCACCGATGCCAGGGTTTGCGGCGGCGGAGCAAATGCGTGTGACTCATTTGCCACGGATGAATCAACATCAGTTAGATCGTGCTGAGGCCTCATCCATCTTGACTCCGCGAGATTAAATGCCCCTCATACCGCAAGGCCTACCAAAAACTTCACTCCGCTATGAGCCCGATAAAACTCAACGGCTTGATCGCCGCCCCGTTCACCGCGTTAAACTGTGACGGCACATTGAACCTGACCGCAATCGAAGCCCAGGCGCATTCGCTGGTTGCCAGCGGAGTAAAGGGCGCATTCGTCTGCGGAACCACTGGTGAGGGAGCCTCTCTTACGACGGCGGAGCGCATGGCAGTGGCAACCCGCTGGTGCGAACTTGCAGGCTCAGACCTCCGCGTCATCGTGCACGTCGGGCACACAGCTCTGGGTGAATCCCAGGCGCTAGCGGCACACGCGCAAAAAATAGGCGCCTCTGGACTCAGCAACTTTGCCCCCTTCTTTTTTAAACCTGTAAATACCAGCGACCTCGTAGATTTCTGTGCAGCAGTGGCCGCATCGGCACCTGCGCTCCCCTATTATTACTACCACATCCCGTCGATGACTGGGGTGAGTCTAGCCGCGGCTGATTTTCTACGCGCTGCGCAAGCAAAGGTGCCTAATCTTGCTGGAGTAAAGTTTACCTACGAAAACCTTATGGATTTCGCCGAATGCGCACGGTTAGATGATGGACGATACGACATTGTCTTTGGGCGGGATGAGATGCTTCTTTCGGGAATGGCCGCAGGCGCGATGGGGGCAATCGGGAGCACGTATAATTTCGCCGCACCGACTTACCTGAGATTAATCAAAGCTTTCTCCGAAGGCGATCTTGCCAGCGCGCAAGCCCACCAAGCGCGCGCAAACTCCATGATTTCGGTCTTACTGCGGTTCGGCGGCTTAATCGCAGGAAAGGCGATCATGAAAATGATCGGGCTCGACTGCGGCCCAGCACGCCTGCCGTTGCGCAGCCTGTCAGATTCGAAGGCAAAGGAACTGCGCTCGGAATTGGAGAGCGTCGGGTTCTTCGACTTTTGCTCCGTACTTTAGCAGCGCAAACTCAAGAAATTTTGCAGCGGCTTTCACAATATCAATCCCGCTTCGAATCTTCGGATTCACAGGAATCGCGTGTCACTCGCCTCTAACTTCTTCCGCTTATGCCCAATCCATGGACCGGTAAAGGAAACCCGTACACCCGTCAGGAGGTGATCGACCGCCTACGGGCAACGATTGCCAAAGGCGAACCAATTATCGCCGCAGGCGCCGGCACCGGCATCTCCGCGAAGTTCATCGAGCGCGGCGGTGCTGACCTACTGATTATCTACAACAGCGGGCGTTTCCGCATGATGGGACACGGATCAACCGCAGGCCTCATGGCGTACGGTGATGCCAACGCTATTGCCATGGAGATCGGTGAATACGAAGTGCTGCCGGTAGTGGAAGAGATTCCCGTGATTTGCGGGGTACACGCCACCGATCCTCGGCGGCGGATGTGGCACTGGCTGGGCAAGGTAAAGGACATGGGATTTTCAGGGGTTAACAACTTCCCTACCCACACAATCGTCGACGGACTATTCCGGGGTGTGCTTGAAGAAACCGGCATGAGCGTGCAAAAGGAATTTGAAATGGTGGGCCTCGCACGGCGCATGGACCTTTTCAGCATCGTCTACGTCGCAACCCCCGAGGAGGCTGCGGAAATGACCCGGCAAGGAGCTGATGCAGTGATCGGGCATGTTGGAACGACAGTCGGTGGCTCGATTGGAGTCAACCAGGCGGTCGTGTCATGGGATCATACCGTCCGCGTGACGCGGGATATCATTGATGCAGCCCGAGGGGTGCGCAAAGACGTCATTACACTGACCCACGGAGGTCCGATCAATACCCCAAAAGATGTGGAGTTCATCCTCAGCAAAACATCGGCGGACGGCTTCGTAGGCGCCAGCAGTCTGGAGCGAATGGGCGTGGAGCATTCGCTTACGGCGCTGACTCGGGAATTCAAACGAGTGCCAGTCAGAGGCTGAACTGCTTTGGCACCCGCTTCTGCGAATTCGTGAAGTAAACACGTTTCGAATGCGTCTATGAAGACCATCGCAATCCTCGGTACATTCGACACGAAAGGGGCGGAGCTCGATGCTCTGTCTGGGATGATCCGCGAGCGCGGGCTTCGAGTGCTTCAGATTGATGTGGGCAGCGGTGATCCGGCAGTGATAGTGGACATCACGGCTCATGAGGTCGCTGCTCGCGGAGGCGAGGACTGGCGGAGGGTGCTGGCGAAGCGCGACCGGGGGGAATGGGTTGCTTTGATTGCGCGGGCTGCAGCGATTCACCTCGAGGGACTCGCCGGGCGAGGCGAAATCCATGGCGTAATCTCCTTGGGCGGCGGTGGCGGTACCGCGATCGCAACCACCGCAATGCGATCCCTGCCGATCGGCTTCCCAAAACTGATGGTTTCAACACTAGCCAGCGGCAACGTCGCGCCTTACGTCGGAACCTCTGACATCGTGATGATGCCGGCGGTCGTCGACGTCGCCGGCATAAACCGGATTTCCCGTGTGATTTTCGGAAACGCGGCGGGTGCTATTTGTGGAATGGTGAATGCACCCGAGCACCGGGGCGAAGAGAGCGACCGTCCTGTTGTGGTGGCGAGCATGTTTGGCAACACGACCGGATGCGTGAATGAAGCGCGCCGCATCATGGAGGCAGCCGGCAAAGAGGTCCTCGTCTTCCACGCCACAGGTCAGGGCGGCAAAGCAATGGAAGCGTTGATTGCGAGCGGCCTTGTTTCTGGGGTGCTGGACATCACAACCACTGAGTTAGCGGATGAACTCGTCGGCGGCATTCTCAGCGCGGGGCAAGAGCGGTTGTCAGCTGCAGCCAAGGCCGGCGTGCCCGCTGTGATCGCGCCGGGTTGTCTGGACATGGTGAACTTCGGCGAACCGCAATCCATACCGGAGCGCTTTGCGGGGCGCAGATTTTATCAGCACAACCCGCAGGTGACTTTGATGCGCACTAGCCCCGCCGAATGCGCGGAACTAGGACTCATGCTCGCGGAGAAGATCAATGAGTACTCCGCCGAAGTGAAGGTTTTCTGGCCGAGGGAGGGCATCAGCCTGCTGAGCGCGCCGGGTCAGTCGTTTCACGATCCCGAGGCAGACGCCGCTCTGCTCGGCGCGCTCAAATCTAATCTGCGGCGGGCGATCGAAGTACGGGAAATGGATTGCTCGATTAACGATCCTTCTTTTGCGAAGGCCTGCGCGGAGTGCCTCCTTTTACTCATGGCTGGGCGATGACCCTCAGCATACGTTCGAGGAACCGGCCTCGGAAGGGGCCTCTATGTTCGTCACCACAAAGCAGCTGATTTGCAGCTTGCCAGATTGACACCTGTCACCGACTCAAATACCCGCTTTTTTTGGCTCCTCCTCTTGTGCAGGTGGCCACCACTTGGATGGAGCCGGATCTGGCACCACCAGCGGCGCCGTATCCCCGTAAGTCATCATTTCCTTCTCCAAGATGGATGTCATCTCTTTCACCTTGGCGGCGTGCTCGGGTTTTTCTGCAAGATTCTCTAACTCGAGTGAATCAACGCTCAAATCGAACAGCTGCGTAACGTTCACAAGCGGATAACGGATGAGTTTCCACCGTTGATCCCGAACCGCACGCTGACACGCCTTGTAAGCTGTGTAGAGAACATCCCGCACATTTGGCTTCGTTCCTTTGATTACAGGAACCAAACTTTTTCCCTCCACACCCTCCGGTATTCGGGCGCCCGCCAGATCAGAGAACGTCGGGAGCAAATCCATCAGATAAACCAGCGCTTCTGACTTGCCCTTGGGTATTCCGGGCCCAGCAATCACCAGAGGAACATGCATCCCGCCGAATTCGTACAGATTCTGCTTCCCGAACAACCCGTGTTCTCCAAGCGAGAGACCGTTGTCCCCGCTGAAAACCACAATTGTATTCTCCAACTCTCCTTCTTTCCGCAGACGCTCAATGATTCTTCCCACGTGATGGTCGAGACCAGTGACGCATGCGTAATAGTCAGCGGTCTGCTGCTGGGTGTCCGAGACAGTGCGAGGCCATGGAGCGAGTTTTTCGTCCCGGACAGTCATTTCGCCATTATCGAAAGGATGCACGGGCATGAACGCCCGCGACAAAACCACATCATTCGGGGCGTACTTGTCCACGAACTCCGGCGCAGCGACCCGAGGGTCATGGGGAACAGGAGGGGCAAGATAGATGTAAAACGGCTTGGCCGTCTCGCGCTCGTCTAGGAACCTGATTACGGCATCCGCATGACGCTCACTGGAGCCGCGGCGCTGGTCGGGAGCATGATCATTCATGGTGATGTTTTGATCAAACGACTGAAGCCCCGGAGTGAACTCATTTCCGCCCTTGCCCACATGAAACGTTTGGTACCCAGCGGAGGCGAGCACGCGCGGCATGAAAGTGGAGGCATCCAGCTCTTTTAAGGAAGTCCTAGCTGGAGGGATCCGAAGCCACGACTTGCCGGTGAGCATCATGGTCCTGCTCGGCTGACAAACCGCGCCGCTCATCGAGCCCATCGTGTAACAGTGAGTGAACGATGTCCCCCGCTCCACCAACGCGTCGAGATTTGGAGTCTGGAGAATCTTGTTCCCCAACGCGCGCAAGCCATCAGCCCGGTGGTCATCCGCATGAATGTGCAGAATATTCGGCTTGCCCTGTGCGGCAGCCTCCACGCGCAGCGCCCACAGCGGCAATAGGCAAAAAACAACGATTTGCAGAAAGTTGGGCGATCTTTTCATGCTTTGAGGCGGGAGAATGTGAGAGTGAACGGGTGACTAACCCCACACCATGCGCGCAGTTGCCTTTCAGCTGAAGAAAAACTTCCGCCGGCCTCAATCCAAATAAATTCCATGCCGGGACGGAGCATTGCCGATTACTTCTTCCCCTCAAAAGCCACGGCGGATCGGCTTTCGAGAACAAAGGAGGACTTCACCAGTCGATACAGAGGATCGCTCGGAGATATACCACTCCTCGGCAACTGCGATTCGCAGCCACTCCGCTAGATTGATGACACTCCCATCACAAACTTTTCCCCCACGATTGAACTTCGCGGAGGACTCACCGCCGCAAGGTAAAGAGCACTACCAATACCCAGGTTCAATTTGGTGCAAAAACTACCCCCGCAATCAGCTTACTACTTGAGCAACGCATCAGCTCCCCAACGCATCGCAACCGGAGCGCACCATACACTAACCCATCCAAACAATAAGGTGGCCTATTGCAGCAATTTCAGAGCCACCTGACTGGCCGCATTCGCTTGCGCAAGCATGCTGGCTCCTGACTGCACCAAAATATTGGCCCGAGCAAGTTTGGTTGCCTCCGAGGCAACATCCACGTCGGCTATCCTGCTCCTCGCGGATTCCAAATTGAGCTCGACAGTATTCAAAGAGTCCAGAGCAAACTGGATTCGCGAAGTTTGAGCACCGTTCGTTGCGATCTCGTTCGCCAGATTCTGGATCGCGCTGGCCGCAACAGAAATAGTAGAGCCCGTGACGAGGCTTAGACTCGAAATATTATTAATGATGTCCGAGATGTTATTCTGAGTGATTGTCATGGACTGACTGCCGTCTTCTGACAGAAACACGCTCAAACTCCCCCCGCCAGTTGTGTTCGAAAACAAGCTCAGACCGTTGAACGTGTCCCCCGTCAGTTTGCCGATTTCCGCCACGAGCGCGTTGTACTCGGTGGCGTAATTATCAACATCACTGGAGTCTTTCGTGACATCCGAGGCAAGTGTTCCGAGCTCAGAGAGACGCTCAAACACCGCAGCAGCAGTTTTCAAAGATCCTGCAGCCGTCTGAAGGAAAGCCAGCGCATTTGCAACATTCGCCGACTGTGCATCATTTCGCTTCAAGGCCGCCGCAAGTTTCATGGATACCGCGAATCCTCCGGCATCATCTGCAGCCGACGAAACCCGCGAACCGCTAGAGAGACGCGCCAGACTCTTCTGCAGCAAATCTGACGAACGCGTCAGGTTTGCTGCAGAATAAGAGGCGGAAGTGTTTGTATTAATTGTTAGCGCCATAAAAACAGTGGAATCTCGATCGCAACTGCGAGTGGACACGCCTTGCACGCAGTCAGAATCCAAGCTTCCGGATCATTACTATCGGCGCGTACGCGTTGGTCTTAAGTCCAAAAAAAAGACTCCGGCGCTCGCGACAATGAAGCGCGTGCATCCGTCTGCGTCCTACCTCGCGGCGTACGCGTCAAGCATTGACGCGAGGATCAACCATTGCCTGCAGGGTTCGAACGCCACGATCTTTCTGTATCTCCTGTGTTCGCCATCCACCGCGGAGTCCCGAGAATAACTCATGGTGCAGCCAATGTCTTAACGCGCAATCGGCCTCGATCGAGTTCACGGATTGCACAATCCTCATTGTCATTTTTTTTGAGGTTTTTTAAAGCGAGATACGCCCAAAAACTGCCTGAACCAAGCTTGACAAGGCCGGCGACTTTCCGGGCCCCTCGTTTTCATCCCAACAATGTTTTCATCCCATTGAAAAACGGCGACTTGGAGTCTCAATGATTTTTCGTACGCATTATTTTAACATTGCCGTGAGTGATGCGGTCATCGCGCTTTGGACGCCACCGGGTCCGATATCTCAGGCGTCCCAAGCGCCCGAATCATCACTCCACCGTAAAGCCGGATCTGCACTATCGCCTGGCTCGAGCTGCCCGCCATACTCAAGGGGCTTGATTCAGCGGCGCTAGAGCCCAGACTGCGAGCATGCGCGCGGCCCTTTGTCTTTTGCTTTTGTCAGCAACGACTTACCCGTTGGCCGGGCAGCCCTGCCGCATCGTGCTCATCGACAAAGAGGACGGCTGGCCCGTGCCCGGCGTCGAATTGCGCACCGTGCACAGCGTTCGCCTTGTTTCGGACAACGCCGGAGTGATCGCCTGCGACCTGCCCGAGCTCATGGGCCGGGAATCTTGGTTTGACGTGCTCGGCCATGGGTACAGAGTGAAGGCCGATGGCTTTGGTTACCGCGGGGTACGCATGACGCCTGAGCCCGGCAAGACGCTTACCGTGGAAGTTGAACGCGAGATAATCGCACGCCGCGTCGGCCGACTTACAGGCGCAGGTTTATTCGCGGAATCCCAGAAGCTCGGCGAGGAAATCGATTGGAAGGAGAGCGGCGTGCTCGGATGCGACAGTGTTGTCACGGCGAAACTCGACGGCCGCCTGCACTGGTTCTGGGGCGACACGAATCTTGCTCACCATCCGTTGGGAATCTTCAACGTCTCAGCAGCAACGACCGAGAAATTCGCACCCCCTGCGAAGCCGCCGCTCCGACCACCCTACCTCTATTTCACCGCCCGCACAAACGCGGCCGCCTCAGGAAGCGAGCGTCCGCGCGGCATGGCGGAGGTTCCGGGCGAGGGGCCGACTTGGATTTGGGGCGCAATCACTCTTCCCGACGCGAACGCCACGCCGCACTTGGTCGCCTCCGCGGTGAAGGTCAAGGGAGAGCTGCACGCCTACCGCTGGGACCTGGTTGAATGGAATCCGCGCGATAGGCTCTTCCTTCCGCTCAGGACAGTCTGGAACGAGAATACAGCCCACCCAGAGCCACCACCAGTGCCCAACGGCCACGCAGTACCGTGGACTGATGCCGCAGGTCATCAGTGGATCCTCTTCTGCAACCCTTTTCCAACCCTCCGCACACCGGCGACATATGAGGGTTGGAAGAACCCGGAGACATGGCAACCAATTCGCCCCTGCAGCACCGCCGCGACGCCCGCCGGCGAGGCCATCCCGGTCCATGCCGGCCACATGTCCTGGCATCCATGGAGCGGCAAATGGCTCGCAATTTTTACGCAAAAAGGAGGGGCCCCCTCATTTCTTGGAGAAATCTGGCTCACTGAAGCGGCCGGACCGGAGGGCCCATGGGTGAACGCCCGAAAGGTTCTCTCGCATGACGACTACACTTTCTACAATCCCGTGCTTCACCCAGAATTTTTCACCGCCGACTCGCCGCTCATTTACTTTGAGGGCACTTACACAACAATGTTCTCGAGCAACAAGCAGCCAACGCCCCGTTGGGAATACAATCAGGTGCTTTATCAGGTCGATCTCTCCAAGCCACCTTTCAAGGAGTAGGAGTAACCCCATCCGCCCACGCATAGAGGTTGGCCCGAGCGCCACAATCCACTCGATGAAGCGGAACTATTTACCGTATTTCACTTCGCCACCTGCAGCATTCCGATCTTGCGAAGCCATTCCAAAGATTGTGTCTGCCAGGCATCCCACATCGGCCCTTTGTACGCATTCAGTCCGTGGCCGCCGGATGGCAATTCCAGGTATTCAGCGGCTACATTCACTGCTTTGAGCGCCTTGTAAAAATCAGCGCTGTTTTCAGGTGGAACTGCCTTGTCATCTATAGCATGAGCCAAAAATGCGGGTGGCGTTTTTGCAGTCACCTGCTTTTCGTTTGAAAAATTTCGGATCTCCTCTTCGGTTGGCATGTCACCAAGCAACGCCTTTGTCGAACCCGCATGCCTAGCCTGCCCCATCGTCACCACTGGGTAGACAAGCAACATGAAGTCGGGCCTCGACGACAACTTCTCGACCGGATCCGCCGCAGCCTCCGAGCCGCTCTCGAAATGTGTTCCAGCCGTTGACGCAAGATGGCCACCCGCTGAAAAACCAATGATCCCTATTTTTGCGGGATCCACCTTCCATTCCGAAGCCATCGATCGGACAGTCCGTATCGCGCGCTGCGCGTCAGCCAGCGGCAAGAAAGAATTGCCGTTCGGAAGCCTGTACTCCAACACCACCCCCACAATGCCGTTTTGATTCAACCACTGTGCGATCCCATGCCCCTCGGCTCCGGTCACCTTTCCTCGATATCCACCTCCAGGACAAATCACCATTGCCACGCCGTTTGGTGTCTTGGGGACATGCACCGTCAACGTGGCTTTTGATGGCGCGGTCGCACCGCCACCAATCGGAGCCTCGTGCGGCCACAGTGGAAAGGACTCTGGATTCCCGGGTGACGCGGAATGAAGCCGTCCGCTCATGAGTCCGAGCGCCAATGCTGCGAAAATAACTTTTGAGGAGCGCTGTTTCATAAATCGAAATCGTCTGAATGGTTTGTCGCTCTGTAAATCATACTTCGACCAAGCGCGTCATTTGAAGAAACTCTTCTCACAAGCGTGTGGAATTGCGGGTTGGAACGGCGCAAAGTTTACCTGCCAATTTTTTCAATCAAATCACCCACACGTTTACGCAGGTTCAGCGGCACGATGTTGCTCTGGGCGTTTGGCTTTCGTTCCTTGCTTGAAACCTCGGCGTCGCCCGTACCTCCCACTACTTCACTCGCGCAATTTGCAAGAATACGAGTCGCCTCCCGCGCCTCCTCCGTTTGCTTCAATGCTTCAGGAAGTCCATCCAGCGTGTTTTGAAGCAGCCACAAATACTGATAATCCTCCGCACCCTCCCGCATCATTTCCCAGCGCAGGCTCGGAGCAACGGCCCCCGCGCCATGAGTGTCAGGATAAAACATCTGCCCCATGCCCCAGACCGTGCTTCCCCCAAACTGCGGATAAACAAAAACCGGCCCCTCCCACGCCTCGGCAAAAGAGCCCAAGGTTTCATACGTCAGCCATCCGCGCGCCCCGAACTTCCAAGCCAGCCAACCAAAGCTTCTCGCACTGACCGCAGGATAGTCGATGAAAGTCCGGTAATTGTCACAAAAGGTCACCACCTCCCCGAAG
>JBILKY010000358.1:0-3661 GCA_044376395.1 Chthoniobacteraceae bacterium
TGGAGTGCCGCTCGCGCAGTCAGGCGCATGGGGTGCCGCTCCAGTCCGTCCGCGGATCGATCCTGCAGAGCTTCCCGCACCGCTGACGCGGCCCGTGAAGTACTTTGGGGATATTCATCCCATCCTTGCGGAGCATTGCGTTTCCTGCCACGGACCGGAGAAGCAGAAGGGCGGCCTTCGTTTGGACTCACGCGAAATGGCGATGATGGGCGGCTCCGGGCACGGTCCGGCGCTTGTTCCCGGAAAGAGTGCGGAGAGTCCGATGCTGCTGTTCATGGCGCACCTCGAACCTGAGATGGAAATGCCGCCGAAGAAGGAAAAACTTTCCGAGACCGCCATCGCGCTGGTGAGGACTTGGATTGATCAAGGCGCAGAGTGGGCACCAAAGGGCGTGGGCCAAGGTGCCGCCTCGACGCTGGGAAATCAGGAGCTTTTCTTCAAGAAAGCTGCATCGCACTGGTCTTTTCAACCCGTTGTGAAAGCGAGCTTGGAGTCGCTTCAGAAGGGTCCCGCCTCAATCGATAGCTTCGTCGAGGCCGCACGAAAGGAGAGGGGGTTTGCGGGATCCCCCAGGGCTGGGGCGCGCACGCTGCTCAGAAGACTTCACTTCGATCTGACCGGTCTTCCAGCGGCCCCTGAGGAGGCGGATATCTTCGAAACAGCGTTCGCCCGCGATCCCGGGGCGGCGATTCTCGCGAAGGTCGATGAGTTGCTCGCATCACCGCATTTTGGCGAGCGGTGGGGACGCTACTGGCTCGATATCGCACGTTATGCCGACACGCAGGATCTTTTTCCAGGTCAGGATCTGCGCTACCCGTTCGCGTGGACGTATCGCGACTACGTCATCGCCGCCTTCAATGCGGACAAACCCTACGACCAGTTCATTCGGGAGCAAATCGCCGCGGACCTCATGGGGCTCAAGCCGGACGACTCAACACTTGCAGCCCTCGGCTTCCTCACCGTCGGGCCGCGCTTTCTTAGGAGCAAGGAGGAGCAGATCAACGATCGGATCGACGTTGTGACGCGCGGGCTTATGGGAATCACGGTGGCGTGTGCACGCTGCCACGACCACAAGTTCGATCCGATCCCCACCGCAGATTTTTACGCACTGCACGGGATTTTCCAGAATTCTGTCATCCCGGACGAACTGCCAGCCATCAAAATACCGGGTGTCGGCGAGGACGCCAAGCTGCGCGCGGAGTACGAAGCGGCAAAAGCCAAAACACAAAGGAGCATCCAAGAGCTGACCGAGAGGGAGCGCGCAAAGGCGGTTGCCGAGGCCCTCGCCAAGCCCGAAACGTACTTTGATGCAGTGTGCGACATCGAATACGCGAAAAAGCCGATCAATTCGATCCTCAACACGACAAAGCTCTCAAACTGTGTGCTGACTCCGCTCGGGAACCAGCTCAACTTCCTCAAAAAAAACGCGGCGAAGTGCGACTCCGCGATCCTTGGGCCGGTCGCCGCGACCATGGCGGCTGCCGCCAGTGAGAAGGCGGCCCTGATTCAAACCATGATGGAAACCGGCCGCGTGCCGGGCGCGGGTGCTGAGATCCATCCGCTGGTGTTGCGCGTCCTTCGCGAGAAAAAGCCCGGCAGCGAGGAGGCGCTGGTCCGCGCTCATGGAGCAATCCTCGCGCTCGCGCAGAAGGTTGAGGAGGCGGGGGGGAGTGCCGTGCGCGACGCATTTCTGCAGAGTGGCGGGCTGTTGGATTTCCAAATGCAGGACATTGAAAAAACCGCCCCGAACACCGTCGATGCCCGCAATGAGTACCGCAAGCTGTACGGTGAGTTGGCGGAAACGGAGAGCACGCACCTCGGGGCGCCGATCCGTGCGATGGTGGTGAAGGATGCGGATCCGCTCATTAAAAATCACGCGGTGTTCGTGCGCGGGGATCCATCAAAACGCGGCGACGCAGTTGAGAGGCGCTTCATCGAAGTGCTGGCTCCCGCGAAGAAGCCGTTTGCGGCTGTGCAGAGCGGACGCGCCGAACTGGCCGAGCACATCGCAAGCAGTGGAAACCCTCTCACACCCCGGGTGTGGGCGAATCATGTGTGGCGTCACCTCATCGGCCGGCCTCTCACAAAAGCGACGGGCGACTTCGGGCTGCAATCCGAGCCCCCAACGCATCCGCAGCTTTTGGACTGGCTCGCATCGGCTCTTGTTCAGCGCAACTGGTCGACCAAGAAGCTGGTGCGCGACATTGTGTTGAGCGCCACCTACCAGCAGGCCAGTCTGGAGAATCGATCCGCAGAACAGTCTGACGCTGACAACGTGTGGCTCTGGCGCGGAAACAGACGCCGATTGGATTTGGAGTCGATGCGGGACGCGGTGCTCGCCGCGAGCGGAAGGTTGGACCCGAAAATAGGCGGCCGTGCCGTGCCTCTCTCCGCAGAGCCTTTTACGGGACGCAGAACGGTCTACGGGTTTGTGGACCGCGTGCGGGTTGATCCGATGTTCGTGGCGTTTGATTTTCCTTCACCCGACATATCGAACACGGAACGCACCGAAACGCTGGTGCCGCAACAGGCGTTGTTCGCCCTCAACGATGCGTTTATGATTTCGCAGTCACGCGCTCTCGCAGCGGCCGCGCTGGAAAAGGCGAAAGCTGTGATGGCTGCGGGCGATCCGGCGAAGACGCTGGCGTTGGAGGAGGCGCTCATGCGCGAATCCACAAGGAGGCTCTACCGCAGTGTGCACCAGCGAATGCCACTGGAAGAAGAGGAACGTTTCGCGATGCAGTTGATGCGCGAGGGGCCCGTTCCGGCTCCAGAATCCAGCGGCGGATTTTGGCAGTATGGCGTTGGAAGCGCCGATCCGAATATCCCGCGCTCCGGTGCGTTTAAGCAGCTGGTTCATTTCGACGGAGAGTCGAAGCGGTACCAGGCCGCGCCGATTTTCCCGGATCGGGAATTTGGATACGTGAGTTTGAGCGCGCGCGGCGGGCACCCAGGGGCGGACATTAAGTCTGCGGCCATCCGCCGCTGGATCGCCCCGTGCGACGGCAAGTTTACGATCGGTGGAGAAGTCGCGGTGAATCCGAAGGGAAGCGGGGACGGGGTGCGCGCCCGGGTGATTTCTTCAAAGGGAGGTCTGATGAGGGAATGGATCTTGGACCGTCAGAAGCTGACATCTTGTGAAACCTCGCTTGATGCAGTCGCTCTGAGGGCCGGCGAAATTCTCGACTTCACCGTGGACTGCCTTGAGAACTCAACCGGCGACGGGTTTAGCTGGTCGCTGGTGGTTCGTGGTGCGGATGCCAACGTAATGCACGGGAAGCCGCCCGGGGTTTGGGATTCGCAGGCTGATTTCAAGCCGCCGCCGCCGCCAAAGCTGAGTCCCCTGGAGGAGGTGGCGCAGGCGTTGTTGATGACCAATGAATTTATGTTTGTCGATTAAACCGACCGTTCCGTTGACGTTATTGCCGATGGTTTTTCCCAGTCGCATTTCACGCCGCATCGAGAGGCCCACACCTGAACCAATTTAAAACCGAATGAATCCCAATCTCCCCATTTCACGTCGTGAAGCGCTTTCGCGAGGAGGCCTCGGCTTTGGCACGCTGGCGCTCGCGGGGCTTTTTACAGACATGGGTCTGACGCCCGCCCGGGCAGCTGCTGCCGCCAACGTGTCCTCCTTGGCACCCCGTGCTCCTCAGGCGCC
>JBILKY010000359.1:0-3658 GCA_044376395.1 Chthoniobacteraceae bacterium
GATCCCACTTCGCTCAAGGCGATCCCACTTCGCTCAAGGCGATCCCACTTCGCTCAAGGCGATCCCACTTCGCTCAAGGCGATCCCACTTCGCTCAAGGCGATCCCACTTCGCTCAAGGCGATCCCACTTCGCTCAAGGCGATCCCACTTCGCTCAAGGCGATCCCACTTCGCTCAAGGCGATCCCACTTCGCTCAAGGCGATCCCACTTCGCTCAAGGCGATCCCAATTGCTGACTGCGATTTCAATCGATACCCTTCGGTGGCCACCGTGCCTTTTGCTCCGGTACCCAGGTCTTATAGGGATCCCTTAGAGGGAAATTGTCCGCTGGTAAAACCGCATGCCAGATCTGAGCGGTTTAGGCCAACCCGATGACATTTGCGAAAAAGTCCTCATCCACTCGTCCATCGGCAAAAGCGGATACATCGACGCATTCGTGTCGCCAAAATTTTCAAGCGGCGAAAAATCTTGAGGCGAAATTCTCGCCATGTTTTGCGAGTCCACGACGAGCATCGAGATCACCACTCCCGATAGGCGGGTGAATCCGTAAGACGCTAGTTCCGTGACCACTTGATCATCGGGAACCACTGCTTGGACCGCAGATGTTGGATTTAGTGGGTTCGGCTTGCGTATCAGCGAAACTTCAAAGCGGACGACATTTTCAGCCAGTAGTTGGTAGAAATTATTTTCAGTGTCGTTTCCGGAGATGACGCTCGGGAAAGATCCGCCTGTTCCCTTCTGATTCATTCCGGCCAGAGTCGTGCTTGGCACGGGCAGGCGGGCATCGTCGAGAGCGACAAAGGGAATGCCTTGTCCCCCATCTGAAGTCCATGGCAGGGCTCGTGCAAATCTTTGCAGCTGAAAAGTACTGCTGCCGGCCGGGTTGTATACGCGGTATCCGACGAGCGAAACGGTGCTCGGGTTGGGAGCATTCGGGGCCCATCCCGCGGTTTCGCTGAAAAGAAAAAGCCGATCGTTTCCGTTTGTTTTATCGAGAAAAGCGTCGACGTCTGGACGGCGAATCCTGCGTCCCAGATCCGAGGCAATCTGCGAAAGGGCGAAGCGTGCTTCTGAGTCACAGTCCGAGGATTGCTTTGAAGTGCTGGTAAGGCGCGTGGCCGAGCCCATTAACTGCATCACCAATCCACACAGCATCACAAGGATGGAGATCGCCACCATGAGTTCCAGCAGGGTGAAGCCGCCGTCCCATTCGCGAAGTGGCCGGTTTTTTGTGCTGTGAAACGTGTTCATCTCAAGGAGAGGGAATCGCAACCAAGGAACTCAATGAGCCCTCAGGTTGTGCACTGTCGGGAGTTGTTGAAGGCCACCGGATTTGCACGCGAACCGCTCTGACGCTGGGGTCCGCCGCAGAGAGAGTCACCCGGAAGGTTTTCACCAGTCCCTGGTTGTCAGCTGGGGTTACGGGGGAGCAGGCCTCATCTACGACCAAGGGTTCTGGGTAAGTGATCTGAGTGGCTCCAGTCGATGCCACTATCGCCTTGATCTTAAGCTTTTGAGAGGTTGCGGTGTACTCGCCGTTAGCGACGTTCGAGATTTGCGCCCCTTGAATGTCTGCGGCAATCGTGGACAAAATGTTCGCAGCCGCAATTTGGATGCTGGCTTTGCGTGAGTTTTTTAACCCGACCGAAAGCAGGCCAAGCATGCTGACCAGCGCGAACGAGAAAATGGACATCGCTAGCGCGATTTCAACCAAAGTGAACCCCCCGTCGCCGCAGCGGGTTACCGGGCCCGTAGCCTCGGAGCCAGCGGCCCCAAAGGAAGAGCGCTGGGGTTGCCTTGGGTGGCTCTTGGTGAGTGGGAGGTTAAGGCGCATGCACGACTCTGGCGGGTTGCACTAATTTTTCTAACAATTTACAGTGCCATCGTTTCCAAATGTGTGCAAGGGTCCTTCTTTCGGTGGTTTCCGTGGGCTTGACCCCAGTCCGCGTGCGGCGGCAAGTCTACTCAGTTGAGCTACTCGGTTGAGACGTTCTCGATGCCCGGTGACTCGGTGATGCTTTGCTCGAAGGCACGCCATGCGAGCATCGCGCACTTCACCCTTTGCGGAAAACGGCGCACGCCTCCCAGAAGCCTGAGGTCGCCCAGCATCCGCGGCCCTTCCTGCTGGTCTTTCGTCACAAGCTCCGTGAAAGCTTTGAGCATTTGCTCTGCTTCGGGTCGCGATTTCCCCTTTAACTTCAGCGTCATCAGTGACGCGGACGCCTGGCTGATCGCGCAACCCACGCCTGTGAATTTGATGTCCTCTACTTCACCCTCGGCCCCGAATTTGACGTGCAACTGGATTTCGTCGCCGCACGAGGGGTTGTCCCCCTCGACATGAACAGCAGCGGGGTCGTCCAAGGTCCCGAAGTTCCTCGGGCGCTTGGAGTGATCGAGGATGATCTGTTGGTAGAGCTCTTCAAATTCCGTGTTCATTTAAAAAAAGCATTGGCTTCCATGAGGATGCCGATCATCCGCTCGACTTCAGCCTCTGTGTTGTACAGATAAAAGCTGGCGCGGCTGGTGCTTGGAAACCCGAGTTTGCGCATCAGTGGCTGGTTGCAGTGGTGACCGCCCCGAAGCGCAAGCCCCTTTTGATCACAGAAAGCCGTAAGGTCATGCGGGTGAATGAACTCGTGCACGAAGCTTACCAATCCGCCGCGATCCCCCGCGGGGCCCAGCGCACGGTAATGGGGGAGTTGGGAGATTTTCTGATACGCCAACCGTGCGAGGCCCGAGTCATGGGCTTGAATTGATTCGCGCCCGATGGCCTCCAAATAGTCCACGGCCGCGCCCAGCGCGATTGCCCCAGCGATGTTGGGAGTTCCGGCCTCGAATCTCGATGGAGCTTCCTTGTAGGTGCTGCTCTCGTAGCGCACTGAAAGGATCATCTCTCCGCCGCCCTGCCATGGGGGTGTCACGTGTAAGACCTCGCTGCGGCCGTACAGCGCACCGATTCCGGTGGGAGCGCACATCTTGTGTCCGGAAAAAACCAGAAAATCACAGCCGATCTCTCCAACATCGAGAGGCATGTGGCCCGCGCTTTGCGCGGCGTCGACCATCGAGATTGCTCCGACCGAACGCGCTTTAGCGCACAGCTCTCTCACCGGGTTGATCGTCCCCAGAAAGTTTGAAATGTGTGTCAGGCTCAGCAGTTTCACCTCTGGGGTGAGCAGGGAGTCGATGGATTCAAGGTCAAGCAACCCATCGGGGGTGAGCGGGATGAAACGCAGATGCGCGCCGGTCCTTTTTGCTGCCAGCTGCCATGGAACTAGGTTGCTGTGATGTTCCATTTCAGTGAGCAGGATGCAGTCGCCGGGCTTCAGGAACGCGCCGCCCCAGGCCTGCGCCACAAGATTAATCGCCTCGGTGGTGCCCCTGGTGAACACGATCTCCTCAGGGCTTGCCGCCCCGATGTAACGGGCCACCTTCGCTCGGGCGCCCTCGAATGCCTCCGTGGCCCTTGAACTGAGAGTGTGGATGCCACGGTGAACATTGGCGTTGTCGCGCTCGTAATAGTGCATCAGAGCGTCCAGAACCGCCCGCGGCTTCTGAGTGGTGGCCGCATTGTCGAAATAAATCAGGGGATGCCCGTTTACCTCTTGTGTGAGGATCGGAAAGTCACCCCTTGCAGATTCAAATGGGTTGGCGGAGATGAA
>JBILKY010000103.1:0-11330 GCA_044376395.1 Chthoniobacteraceae bacterium
TCTATACGAGGTGAAAAATTTCGGGAACAGCGGGTCGACCATGATCCGTTCCGGGGATAGGCCCTACCAGATGCAGGCGCAATACAAGGGCATGCTTGAGATGAAGGCCGACATTTATGTGGTGAAACTCGGCACCAACGATACAAAGCCGCACAACTGGGTGAAGCGCGCCGAATTCAAGCCAAGCGCGCACTCGCTCATTGACGCGATCCGTGAGGCGAATCCCAAAGCTGTGGTGTTTGTCTGTCTCCCGGTTCCTGTATTTCCCGACAACTTCGGCATCACCGATGATGTGATCAAAAACGGGGTGATACCCCAGTTAAAGGAGGTCGCGTCTGAAAAGAAGACGCAGGTGATCGACCTTTACGCCGTGCTTGAGGGTAAACCGGAGATGGTGCCTGACCGGGTGCATCCCAACAGCGAGGGGTACACCTTGATCAGCGGAGCGGTCGCAAAGGCGATCAGGGAGACTGCAAAGCCGTGAGTACTGTTTGCGGCGACGCGAAGGGAGGTCGGTGATGAAAAATCCGGGTCAGGAAAAGCTCAGGGAGCACTACCAGCTCCTGCGAAAACTCGACTGTGCAACGTTGTGGAGTCGCGAGGTCCCAAGGTTCAATAGCGCGACGTCAAGGGAACGCATGCAACTCGTTTCGGTCGTGCGCGCCGTTGGTGTGGTTTTTAGCGAATCCGGTTCGCGTGAAGAGAAAGAGCGCGCTCGTGTTTGGCTGACGTCATTGTTGGATGATCCGGAAGAAAAAATTCGGCGCTACGCGATGGTAGCCCTTACGAAACTGGGCGGTGGCGAGTCCGGAGAGGCGAAGTTGCTGGAGATCCTCGAAAATCCAGCAAGTTCGCGGGAAGACAAGTTTGTGGCGCAGACGCTTGAGCGCATCGGGGGCGAGGAGACTCTGCGGCGCACGGCTTCGGCCGGGCCTCGGAGTCTTGCGGATTCGACACAGAGGGTGCAGGCAAACATAGCGAGGAGGAGCGGGGACGGTTCGCTCGAATTCGAGCGACGTTTGGAGAACCCTACGCAGGTGCGGGTGAATTTGGAATGCCGCAGCGGCCTCGAACCCTTCGTGCTCGAAGAACTCGCACAGTGCGCCGCATTGGTCGGAGTTTTTCGGGTGCTTCGCAGCGGCGGTGGACGTATTGAGCTTGTGGCGCAAAAGGCATTCGCGCCGCGCGACGTCTTTGAACTGCGTTGTTTTAGTGAGATCCGTTTTCCGCTCGCCGAACTGCCTCCGCTTCCCACAGCCGGTGCCCCGTTGGAGGCTAAGATTCTTGCCGATCTCATCATATCCGAGAGCACGCATCGAATTGTCAGGGCCTTCACTTCGGGGCCTGTGCGTTACCGGTTGGAGTTCGCTTCGCGTGAGGCCGACGTTTACCTTGTGCGGGAAATTGCGCGAAAAGTGTACGCCGCCCGTCCGGAGCTGCTCAACGATCCGCGCGAGGCGTTGTGGGAGGTTTGTGTGCGTGAATCCGCCAAGGGCATCCGTGTCGATTTGCGGCCAAGGGTGCGTCCTGATCCGCGGTACGCGTACCGGCGAGGAGACGTTCCCGCCGCGTCGCATCCGCCGCTGGCCGCAGCCATGGCGCGCCTTGCCGCGCTCGGAAGAAATGAGCGGGTGTGGGATCCGTTTTGCGGCTCGGGTCTTGAGTTGGTGGAATGCGCCCTGCGAGGCGAGGTGGCGGAGGTGTTCGGATGCGACTTGAGCGTGGATGCGATCAAGATCGCGGAAGCGAACATGCGTTCGGCAATGCAGCAGCAACGCGTTCCGCGCATGCATTTCGCGGCTTGCGATTTTCGGGCGGCCTCCGAATCGGCAGCCATGTCAGAGCTGCGGGATTTGAGTCTGATTGTGACCAATCCTCCGCTTGGAAAACGCGTGCCGATCGCAGATTTGCGGGTGCTGATCGGTGCGCTCTTCGACGTCGCGCGGGCGCGGTTACGCGAGGGCGGTCGTTTGGTCTTTGTGAATCCGCTCGAAAATCCAGAGACGCGGCAAGGCTTGCGTCTTGAGGCGCGCCATAAAGTGGATCTCGGCTTCGCGCATTTTCATCTCGAAAAATACTCAAAGCGCTCCCGCTAAGCGTTGCGGGTCCGGTTCAATCGCACCTTCGGTGCTCTGGTCTACTGCGGCAGCTGCTTGAGACGGATCCGTCGGTATTCCATTTGGCCCCGGTCGCCTTCAAGGCCGATGGGCCCCATCGGTGGAACCTTCATATCGTCCGTAAGCAGTTCGCCGTTGCATTCTGCGCGCGCCACGCCGTCTTTCACCGTGATAACAAGCTCGTTCCAGTCATGCACTTTGTAGTTCTTCAAATCTTTGTAAGGGCCTGCGATCGGGTAGTCGCGGCACTGTAGTTGGGGTTGCCGGATAAACACGCCGCTGTCGGCGTTGGGCGCTGCACGGAACTCGAGCTTCAGTACGAAATTCCCATCGAACTCCTTGGTCGTCCACAGCTGCTGAATCTTGCGACCTTCCGGCGGAGTCGCGACGACGAGGCGGCCGTTGATCGCGCGGTACCGGTCGTCGTTGCTCGCGGTTTTGCCGTCGAAGTTGACCGGGGTGGGAGTCTCGACAAAAACAGGGGCATCTGGCTTCGGGTTGGCGGGCTTGTTGCGCGGCGGCGTGGCACGGAACCCCCAACCGGTGAGGTCGCGCCCGTTGAAAAGGCTCACAAATCCGGCCTCGGACTGGAAGGTATCGGGTTGTTTGTCCATGAATCCCAAAGTCGCGAAAATGGTGCGTAGCGCGCCTCCCCAGCGTGCGTAGCCGTCGGGGTTGAGATGCAGCAGGTCCGGAAACCACTGGGGCGTGGCATCACCTTCTGCGTTTGCGAAAAGAGACCACGTATCAAGCACGGTCACCTGCGGATCGCCTTTTACCGTTGCTTCGTACAACGCGTTCACCGCTTTGATGGTTGCCGCGGGCCGCTTCTTTGTCTCGGAACTTGGGAACATGCGGCACAGAACGATCGGAACCTTGCTGTTGTGCGCCTTGATCGCTTTGAGAATTTTCTCAAAGTTTCTGCCGATCGCTTCTGCGGGAACCTCCACTTCGATATCGTTCGTTCCGAGCAGCAGCACGATCGCCGAGGGATTCAGCGCGAGCACGTCTTCCTGCAACCGGATTAGCATCCCGCGCGTGGTGTCGCCGCCGATCCCGCGGTTGGCGAGTTTCATCCCGGGAAAAGCGCCTTTGAAATCGTTGCCCCAGCCCTGTGTGATCGAATCCCCGAGAAAAACAACAGCGCCCTTGTCCGCTTCGATCTGCGTGGCCCAAGTGCTCCGAGATTGCTGCCATTTTTTGACGTAACCATCGTAGCGTCTGAGTGCGCCTTCGCCGGGCAGGTTGGTTTCGTTTGTGGGCAGCGCCCACTTGTCCGCGGTCGCCTTGGATTCGGCCGCGGCAACTTCGCCGATACTGGAAACGGCGGCGATTGAAAAGATGACGGGTGCCGTCAGAACTAGACGCGTTGCAAGCAACGCACAAGGGAGGGAGGGGATCTTCATCAACGCGAGTCTACGTGGGGTTTTCTGCGCTTGGCGAATTCAAATAGCGTCCCGGATACCCCCCAGCCTCTTACAATCTCGCGCAATGAAGCGTGCACACTTCGCGCTCACCCTCAAATCTCCACCGCGTCCGAAGCGTGTGCACCCTACAGGTAGGTGAACTGCACCGTCGCCCCGCAGTCCGTTTCCGCTACTGCGCGGATCCAATACGCGCCGAACGCCTCGTCGAATGTGTGCTGGATCTCCGTCCCCGGCGGCACCGAGAAGCGCTGGTACGGGACCCACAGTCCGGTTCCGTCTATGTCCGCCTCGAGGCGGATGGTGACGGGTTCCTTTGCCGTATGCGAAAGCGCGACCTCCTTGTGATCGTAGCCGCTCATCAAGTATGGGTCCGAGGGCAGGTCTGCCTGCACCGCTGAGTCGCGCCACGGGCCGCCTGTGCCCCTCGGTTTCCCGAGTTGCCACAAGTCGTCGATCACTCCAGCCCAAACCCGCACGGCCTTGTCCGGGCTTTCAAAAATCCGGGTTGAATCAGCAGTGCGTGGATTGATTTTTCCCGTCACGAGCATCAGCCCGAACTGAGAGGCGTAGTCGTGGATCGCGAGATTGTGGGTCGCAATGGGACGGATTTTCGCGAGGCCCTGCGCATTTCGTGCGGGTAACTCGAAAAACGTGCCGCCCACGTTGAGCAGGTCCCGCTCGGTGGCGACTTCGCGGCACACGCGCACTGGCGTAGCGGTTGTTTGGGTGGAGTTGTTTGCCGCAATGCCGCTCGGAACGCGGTAACGCTTTCCATCCTCCTCGATCACAATCGACGCGTTATCGGTGTGGATTGTTTTCACATCAATCGGCGCGCCGAGATCGACCGATTTGCGCAGCTCTTGGTTCTCGACAGGGCGGATTTTGAGGGCCGCGTCCATTTCATAAAAACCGCCGTCTGGAACGGAAAATCCGATTTTCTGCGCGCTTAAACTCCGGACATGCGCGGGCGGTGGCGTTTTTCCTGTTTTTTTCTGCACGGCGACCGCAGGCGCAAAGCCCTCGAAGAGTTTTCCGTTTGCATCCTGCCGCTTGTCCCGGTTTCTGAAATGGAAACTCGCACTTGCTTCATTGATTGGATCCTCTGCGACAAGGCGGATCCAAGCTGCGGCTTGTGATGCGGGGAAAGTGTGTGTAATGCTGGCATTGGCGGGAATCGTGATGAGCGAACAAGCGCGCCATGTGTTGTTTCCAGCGTCATCGGTTTCGATGCGAATCCGAGCGGGTTGGTTGGAGTGATGGGTGAGATGGAGCATCCGCAGATCAAATCCAGAAAAAAGGAACGGCTCGCTGTGGTCGCCGGCCTTCACGTCTTCGCGCAGCCACACGGAGCCGCGTCCAATCGCGGGGCCGAGATTTGAGAGATGCGCTGGCGCCACAAACCACAGATTTGAGTTGGATTGGGGCGGGGTTGCATGCTCGTTTTTAAAGGAGCGTTTGTTGAGAAACTCAGACTTCGCCGAATCATCGCACCCGAACACCACGCGGTCCTGCCAGCGCGCAAAGTCGCCGACCACCCTGAGATAATTCGAGATCGGCGCGATGCCTCTGCTGTGTCCCACGGAGAAGTCCCGCGGAAACCGCCAAAACGCGCCGTGCATGGTCATGAGCAAGTCCGCTTCGCCGATGTCGCGGATCCGCGGCCACTCGGTGTTCCAGCCGTGCGCTCCATCATACGAGTGGCTCGCTTTGGGCAATCGATACGCGTGCCACTCGCCTTTTTCGAGCAGCATCAGCAGAAGCGATTTTGCATCCCATCCAAGTGCCCACACCGGATCCGTGTCGGGATGTGCGTTGCCTTCGATGCCGCCCGGACCTGTGATCTCCGTGAACTGGTTGCGCCGCACCAACTGCCAGTCTCCGCTGCTGTCCCACCAACCCAGCGCCCCCGAGGCGGTTGTCGGGTCCTTGAGCGCCTTCTCTCCACGCTCCCCGTTGTTGGAATACATCAAGCGGCCTTGCCCCGAATACAATCCCTTCCCGTGGTATCCAGGCAGTTCGCTCACGATCGATGCGAGCGTTTCTGGCGTGACTTTGTCGGCGTACTTCCCGCCGGTTGCCCCTAGGTTGCCGTCCCGGATTTTTGGAGTGACCTCCAGCGAGTGCACGTCCACTTCGTACAATCCCTCTTCCATCGTGGCGACGTACACTTTCCCGCGCGGATCACTCAAATGCCGGGCAGTGCCCGTGAGGCGGCCGAACATTTTTGCGGGGGGAATCACCCGCACGTTGCGCTGCGCGTCGATCCAGTACGGACCAATGATGAGCTGGTTGCTCTCGTGGTGGATCATCCGGTTCGCTGGCGTGCCTCCCACGCTCTCGGGCCGGATGATCTTCTCAAGGTCCGGCGTGATTTCGTACAGTTTGTCGGAAGATCCGAAGGGGAGGTGCGGTCCGTAGGAAATCACCCACAACCGGTCCGCCCACGGCACGACGGCGCCTGTGCCGCATTCGCCCTCTTGGTTGGAGATCCCGAGATGGGGGTAGACGCCCGACACCTCAAGGCGCGGCGCACCGGAAGCGGCGCAAGCGCTGAGCAGGGCGATGAGTATTGGTTGCAGTGCGCTTAAGCGAAACGGTTTGCAGGAATTCATTTCGTGGGTTTTTGGGGAGGATCTGGGGTTCGGGCGAGGGGCGAGAGCTTTGCGGATGTAGCCGGCGGCCGCGCCAACTGGGAGGGTGGGGTGCGCCGTGCTTTTTGAAAGCTTTTTGCAAGGGAAGGGGGAGGTTGCAGCAACTCTTGGCGGCTCCCGCCGAATATGCCTTTTGCATTCAGGAAGAAGCTTCGCTATTGAGAACGATTCTACTGAATGAAAGTTCGCAACCAATTCATTGCGCTCGCCTGTTTATTGGCGTTCGCGGGCCTCGGCTTTTTGTATGTCCGCATGTGGGTCGTGCAAAAACCCAGTCAAATCATCCTGTTTGTTTCCGACGCCCTGGCCTCGCGGCCGTTGACGGCGGCACGGCTCTACGCTGGCGGCGCCGACTACCGCTTCGCGCTTGAGAGTTTTCCCAACACCGCTCTTTTGCGCAATTCCGCCGAGGACTTCGCCGTGCCGGATGATTCTTCCGCGGCCACCGCTCTCGCCACCGGCAAGCGTTCCAGTCACCGGTTGGTCTCCGCCACCGGAACCGGCAATCCGCTGCCCACCATCCTTGAGAAGGCTCACGAATCGGGGCGCGCCATTGGGCTGATCACCAACTCCCGCCTTTCCGCGCCGGCGGTTGCCGCTTTCTACGCCCACACTCCGCGTTCCCATGACGCCGAGGGCATCGCCCTCCAACTTTTCGAGCGCGACTGGATCCGCCTCATCCTCGGCGGCGGTGGTGGTGATTTTTTGCCTGAAAACGCGGAGGGCGACTGGCCCGGCCGCCGCAAAGACGGCCGTAATTTGATCGCGGAATGGGCTGCGCAGGGTGTCGAAGTGGTCCGCAGCAAGGCCGAGCTTGAACAGGCTGGCGCTTGGGAAAAGGGCCGCGTGGTCGGCCTTTTTGGCAGCGGCCCGCTGGCCTACGCCAACCAACTCGAATCCGGCAGCCAGCAGCCGTCTCTCGCCGACATGACCCGCCGCGCCATCGAGCTTTTGCGCAGCGACCGGTTGCGCGGGGGCCGCAGCAGTTATTTGCTCGTTGTGGATGCCTCGCTTTACTCCAACGCCTGCGAGTTGAACCAGGCTGAGCGCGCCCTCCGCGAGGTTCAGTCGCTGGACGAGGCCGTTGCAGCCGCCCGCGAAGCGGCCGGAGACAAGGCGCTGATCATGGCCGTCGGCCGTTTGAGCACAGGCGGGCTCACCATGAGCGGTTACCCGTTGCGCCAGCAAAAAGGACCGGAATTTCTCGGACTCGATCCTGCGGGTTACCCCTACCTGACCTGGGCTTCCGGCCCGAACGGCCCGCAACCAGGCGCCCCTGCGCAGCGCAACGAACCCGCTGCGATTGTCCAACCCTCGGGCCTCAACACGGCCGAGGATATGATAGGCGTGGGCGTCGGCCCCGGCTCTGAGCGGCTCCGCGGTTTTTTAGACAACACCGCCATCTTCGATATTCTCAACGACGCTCTCTAGTCCCTCCGGCAGTCGAAGCGCGATACTGTTAGTGCGGACTCATGCGGGCGACCTGTCTGATCTCCTGAGCGCATCGGCACGGCATTCATTCCAAACAGCGTTTTTCTAACTATGGCAATCCTTGTGACCGGCGGCGCCGGATTTATCGGTTCAAACTTCGTTCTCGAGTGGCTGGCACAGGCTTCCGAATCCGTCGTGGTGCTCGACAAGCTCACCTACGCGGGCAATCCCGAAAACCTCGCCGCAGTCCAGGGCGACCAGCGTTTCAATCTCGTGCAAGGCGACATCGGGGACAGGGCGCTCGTCTCTCAACTGCTGACAACGCACAACATCCGCGCTGTTTTGAATTTCGCCGCGGAAAGCCATGTCGACCGCTCGATTCACGGCCCGGGTGAATTTATCCAGACCAACGTGGTCGGCACCTTCGAGTTGCTCGAGGCGGCACGCGCGTATTGGGGCGCGCTGGAGGGCGAGGCACGCTCAGCCTTCCGATTCCTCCATGTTTCCACGGATGAGGTCTACGGTTCGCTCGGAGACACTGAGCCTGCATTCACCGAGCAGCACCGCTACGAGCCCAACAGCCCGTACTCAGCTTCCAAGGCTGCGAGCGACCACTTGGTGCGCGCTTATCATCACACCTACGGCCTGCCGGTGCTCACCACCAACTGCTCCAACAACTACGGGCCGTTTCATTTCCCGGAAAAGCTCATCCCGTTGATGATCCTCAACGCGCTCAATGGAAAAGCGCTGCCCGTCTACGGCGACGGACGCAACGTGCGCGACTGGCTCTACGTCACCGACCATTGCTCCGCGATCCGGCGGGTGCTCGAGGCGGGGGCCGTGGGTGAAACCTACAACATCGGCGGCTGGAACGAAAAAACCAACCTCGAGGTGGTCCACACCCTCTGCGACATTCTTGACGAACTGAGCCCGCGTGCAGGTGCAAAATCTTACCGCGATCAAATGCAGTTTGTGAAGGACCGCCCGGGGCATGACCGGCGCTACGCCATCGACGCTTCAAAGGTCGAGCGCGAGCTCGGCTGGCGTCCCGCCGAGACTTTTGATTCCGGGATCCGCAAAACGGTGCGCTGGTACTTGGATAATCCGAAGTGGGTGCAGGGCGTTGTCTCGGGATCGTACCGCGACTGGCTCAAAACGCAGTACGGCCAGTAGGCCGCGACAACTCCAGGGCGCTGTCAAAAGCGCTGAGCAGCGCGCGGGAAAACGACCCGCTGATCTACCTTACTTCCGCAAACCAAGCATCACTGCGGCGAGCAGAATGAGCGCGCCCGCAAAGCGCCGCAGCATGGCGCGCTTGCCGATGCTGCGTTCGGTGTTTGAGAACCAGTGCCCGATCACCCACACCAGCACCACGCTCCAGATCCCGCGCGTGTTGTAGAGAATGTTCGTGAGCGTGACCTCGTGGAACATCCCGATGCAGTACGCGATGCCCGTCGCCTGCAGCGAAAGCGTCAGCCCGCCCCCGACCGCCCACCGCGCCGAGGACGCTGGCATTTCCGAAAGTGGTTTCCCAAAAAACGGGATCAGCCCGAACGACAGCAAGCCGAGCGTTGCAAACATGATCGGCGCAAAGTGACCAAACCCGATTTCAGGCACCCATTTCACCTGGGTCACGTCGGTGAGAGCATATGCAAACGCCGCGCTGAATCCCCACGCCACGCTCGGCAGGACGCGCTCGCGGTTTGCACGAATCTCGCCCCCGAGCAGGACCGTTGCCGCCACCGTCAGTAACGCCGCCGCCCAGAGCGTCGGAGTCAGCGTGTTGCCCGCAAAAAACACCGCGAGAAACGCCACAAAGATCACCTTCGTGCCCATCACCGGTGTGGTGAGCGACACGTCGCCGCGGTTGATCGCGAGAAAGGTCAGGATTTGCCCCGCGAAAAACAACGCGCCCGCAAGCGCCGCCTTCAGCACGCCGTCCAACGTCAGCGGCGGCCCGCCCATCAGCCACCATGGCGCGAATGCAAGCGCCGCGATCCAGTTGGTGATCGCACTAACCCGCCAGGGGCCCGTGCCGCCCTCGGTCGCCCTCTTGAGCATCAGCGCCGCAAACGGGTAACCCAGCGCCGAACACAGCGGTAAAATGGTCGCTAAAGATGATCGCATCCATCGGGAATCGTACGCGCCCGGCCGGGCCTCCGAGGCCGCCCGCGCCGGAGCGCGCGCCAATCCCCGCCCTTTCTAGAACTTGCCTTCCGTCACCATGGGAAACTGGTCCGTGCGGAACGGACTCGCCGGCAGGTTTGCGCCGTTCACCAGATTCGGAAGCGCGTCCTCCCGCCAAGCGAAGCGCACCGCCACGGGCTTTGGCACGCTCGCACTGCTCACCACCAGCGTGTCGCCCTCAATCTTCGCCTTCGCCTCGCTGAACACCTTGTCCTCTCCCGCGATGGTGAAGAAACTCAGCTCCGCGCCATCCTTTGCTTTCAATCCCTTGCCGTGATCGAAGGAAATCCGGATCTTGTCCCCCTCGACCTTCGCGCTCTTGTAAAGCGGCCCCGAGTATTCCCCGATGTCTTTTTTGCCGTAGGTTTTGGCAAGCGCCCACAGCGCCAGTCGGTGCCCGACGTCCTGTTTGTTGGTGGGATGGATGTTGTCCACGTTGCCGATGTCCATCGTCACGGCCATGCCGGTGTTTGGAACCGTCTTGAGCGTTTCAAACTGCGCCTCCCAAAGCTCCGCGCAGGGAGTAATGTCCGCGGTCGGATTCGTCTTGTTGTATTTATACGGAGCAATCTGCACGAAGTAGAACGGCATTTCAGGATTGTGGAAATCCTCGCGCCAGTTGCGGATCATCGCTGGGAAAATGGTCTTGTACTGCTGTGCGCGCGACACGTTCGATTCGCCCTGATACCAGATCGAACCCTTCACTGTGAGGGGCAGCAGCGGCGCGATCATTCCGTTGTAAAGGTTCGCGGGACGGTGCGGGTTCTGCCGTGGATGCACCGGAGCCTGTGGCGGTCGCGGTTGGGGTTTACCTTCCGCCTTCGCGGCATCGGCCTGCACCTGCCAGGCCGCTTTTGCCTTCACATACGCCTCCTGGGCTTTTTCAGGATCAAACGTCGTCACCTGCGTGTCCCAACGCTCCAGCAACGGCTTCAAGCTCGCGTCCGCTTCCAGCTTCGCGCGGCTCGCCCACGACTCCGCCGGGGTGCCGCCCCAGTTCGAGCCCAACAAACCCACCGCTGCTCCATTGAGTTGTTTGTGCAGGTCGCGTCCAAAGAAATAGCCCACCGCGGAAAAGCTGCTCACCGTATCCGGCGCGCACACCACCCAAGCGCCAGCCAGGTCTTCCTGCGGCGTTTCCGCCGGCGTCTTCGTCACCTTGAAATGGCGGATCAACGGATAGTTCGCCTCGGCGGCCTCTTCCGCGGCCCGGTCCGACTGCAAAACGCTCCACTCCATGTTCGACTGCCCAGAGCAGATCCACACTTCCCCCACCAACACATCCTGCACCTTCAACGTGTTCTTGCCCGAAACCGTCATCTCAGCCGGTGTTCTTGAAGCGGCAAGCTGGAGTTTCACGGACCACTTGCCGTTCGCGTCTGCCGTGGCAGTGCCCGTCTTGCCCCCGAGTGAGACGGTGACTTTCTCGCCCGCATCGGCCCAGCCCCAAATGGTCGCGGGTTTGTCGGCCTGCAGCACCATGTGGTCGCTGAGGATCTTGGGAAGACGCACGTCGG
>JBILKY010000360.1:0-3644 GCA_044376395.1 Chthoniobacteraceae bacterium
GCGTGAACGTGAGCGATGCGCCCAATGATAAAGGGCAGTTGGGGCCGACGCTTGCGGCGGTGAGCCCAGTGATTGAAAGTCTCGAGGCGGTGCTCGTCGACAGTGGGTATTACAGTGCCGCTGCCGTGGCTGCAGTCCAGCAGCCGAGTGGAGCAACAGCTGGTCGAATGATCTACGCAGCGACCGGGCGCAAGTCCCATGGGCGTACCGTCCAAGAACTCGAGCAGCGGGCAGATCCGCCTGCGCCGGGCCCCGAAGCCAGCGCCAAGGAGAGGATGAAGCATCGCCTTGAAACAAAGGAGGGGCGCGAACTCTACGCCCTGCGCAAACAAACCATTGAGCCGATTTTCGGGATCATTAAAGAGACCCTGGGATTCCGGCGCTTCAGCCTGCGCGGCCTCAAGAATGTGCGCAGGGAATGGACTCTGGTGACATTGGCATACAACCTCAAGCGACTTTTCCACATGGGAAGGGCAACGCTGGCCGATTAAGAAGCCCCGAACCAAGACCTCTGGAGTCGCTCAAGGCAGTTTTCTGTGCGGTTTTTCGCGAGAGCATTCGGACAAAGTCCACCAACCACCTCACGCTCCCCCGAGAGCTGCAACCTTCACCGAATCCTCCTCCACATCTTTCCTTGAATCCCGTTTCCTAAGCCCGACAGGCTGCTAGCTTAATCGTGCCGGTTGGCCGGTGCTCTCAAGCACTGAATTCCAAAGCTCGCCGTGGGGATCCACCTTTCTGCGGCCTTGCGTCACCATGCGCAGTGGCAGGTGGACAAAAGCGCCGTGCCAGCGGCCGACAAGCATGGACGTCTTTCCCGCCATCGCCGCGTGCACGGCGTGCTGCGCCAAGAGCGAGCAATACACGTTGTCCTGCGGATTTGCGGGAACGCTTCGAATGATGTAGCTCGGGTCGATATATTTTACCGTGGATGAAATCTTACGGTCCCTGAACGATTCTGCGATCCGATCGCGCAGGAAGAGGCCGATGTCCGCGTAGCGTTGATTTCCGCTTTCGTCCGTTTCTGCTTTTCCTGCCAGCAGATTTTGTCCGGCTCCCTCGGCGACCACCACCACAGCGCTCTTGCGCTTGGCGATCCGGTAATGAAGTGCCTCGAGCAATCCCCCAGAACCTTCCAGTTCAAACGCAACCTCGGGAATGAGTACGAAGTCCACGTTGCTTCCCGCGAGGGCCGCGTAGCATGCGATGAACCCGGAATCTCTCCCCATGAGCTTCAAAAGACCAATGCCGTTCAACGATCCGGTTGCCTCGATATAGGCAGCCCGCACAGCCTGAACCGCATTGGCAAACGCCGTTTCGAATCCGAAGCTTTTGTCCAGATACATGATGTCGTTGTCGATGGTTTTGGGAATCCCGACAATCGCCTTGCGCAGCCCGCGCTTTTTACATTCCTGTGAGATCGCTTCCGCCCCGCGCAGCGTTCCGTCTCCTCCAACGACGAAAAGAATGTCAATGGTCATTTCCTCGAGCAGGTCCACCATTTCTCCAATGTCCTGCGGTCCGCGGGATGTCCCAAGGATGGAGCCACCGAAATTGTGGATTTGCGACACCGACTCCGGCCGGAGAATCATCGGGGTGAACCCGTACCGGCTGATCATGCCCTGGTAGCCGTAACGGAAGCCGTAAGTTCGCGTAACGCCATACCGGGTATGGCATTGTGTTACGATCGCACGGATGATGTCGTTGAGCCCAGGGCAAAGGCCGCCACAGGTGACAATGGCGGCAGTCGTTTTACTCGGGTCGAAAAACAGCCGCTCGCGAGGGCCCGCCAGCTCGAAGCTTAAGTCGCGCTGAGAAGGGGTGGCAGTTTCGGTCAGGTGATCATAAAGCACCCGTTCCGAGTCAGATCGAAATCTGACTTCGAAGGAATTGTGTGTCAGGGGAGAAACGATTTGGCATGGGCCTAAGCTCTCGATGGTCGTTTCCATAATTCAATCTTACATGTGGACGTACGATGGGGTGGGGAAACAAGGCAAAAGATGGGCGCCACTAAGGAAAATGCTGATGGCTGTCCTTCGCCAAGGTGGATTCAGAGAGCGGACTCCAGACCGGCGGGGCGCACTTGCCAAAGCTCCGTTCTTGTCGCAACCTAGAAATTCAATCTTTCAAGCCTGCACCGGCCGCTCGGAAACGCGAGGATTGTCGGGGTGGACTTGAATTCAGTAACTCAAAAAATATGGCACACGAACTCCCGGCTCTTCCTTACGCGACCACCGCACTCGAACCTCACATCGACGCTAAAACCATGGAGATTCATCATGGCAAGCATCACAAGGCGTACGTGGACAATCTCAATAAGGCGTTGGAATCTGATGCCAGCCTCGGTTCAAAGTCCGCAGAGGAGTTGATCCGGGATATGTCCGCAGTTCCCGAGTCCATCCGCACGGCGGTCCGTAACAACGGTGGCGGCCATGTCAATCACTCGCTCTTTTGGACCCTCCTCAGCCCGTCCTCCTCTGGAAAACCCTCCGGAAAACTCGCGGAGGCTATCGCCAGCGCCTTCGGTAGCTTTGAAGCGTTTCAGGAAAAGTTCCAGACGGCTGGCGCGACTCGGTTCGGTTCCGGTTGGGCGTGGCTCGTGGTGAATCAGGGCAAACTGGAGGTCGGCTCAACGGCGAATCAGGATTCCCCGCTCATGGGCAAGGCGGTCGCTGGGATTGAAGGCAAGCCGGTGCTCGCTTTGGATGTTTGGGAGCATGCTTATTATCTGAACTATCAGAACCGCCGACCCGATTATATGAAGGCGTTCTGGAATGTGGTGAACTGGGAAACGGCTGAGCGCCTTTATTTGGCTGCCATCTAAGGGGCCGCGATCTAAGTGTCCTAAGTATCCGCCACTTGAGCGCCGTAAGATTAGTGTTTTAAGGTTCAGGCAACCGGCCCCTGCCGTGCAATCCTTGGATGCACGCAGGGGCTTGTCTTTTAACGGGGGCGCTATTGGATTCTTGTGCTCTAGGTTCTTAACTCACTTCAACTCACCCATTCTCATATCAGGTTGCCCGCTTAGCTAATGAAGACTTCATCCAAGAAAAACGTCCGCAAGGAGGGTGTGTGTTATCTGGCTGGAGCGGGGCCGGGCGATTTGGGCTTGGTAACCCTACGGGTGCGCGAGTTGCTGGAAGTAGCAGACGTGATCGTCTTCGATTACCTGTGCAACCCGGAGATGCTGAAGTGGGCGCGTGCGGATGTGGAGATCATCTACGCCGGCAAAAAAGCGGGACAGCACACGCTCAAGCAGGATGAGATCAACGCGCTTCTCGTACGCAAGACGGCCGAGGGGAATCGCGTGCTGCGCCTCAAGGGTGGCGATCCGTTTCTTTTCGGACGCGGAGGCGAGGAAGCGGAAGCGCTGGTGGACGCGAATCTGGCCTTTGAGATCGTGCCTGGTGTGACTTCCGCAATTGCAGCACCCGCTTATGCCGGTATTCCCGTGACGCACCGGGATTTCACGTCTTCGCTGACAATTTTTACGGGGCATGAGGACCCGACGAAAACTGAGAGTTCGTTGGACTACGAAAAACTTGCGTCAATGCCCGGCACAAAAGTGATGCTCATGGGAGTGGAGCGCATCGGCCCGATCACCGATGAGTTGCAGAAACATGGCTTGAGCGGGGACACGCCGA
>JBILKY010000104.1:0-11249 GCA_044376395.1 Chthoniobacteraceae bacterium
TTGAAATGTGGAGCCTCCTCGAACTTGTCCCCGTCGCGTCCGTCCGACACCACAAAAATTGCATCAGCGTTATCAAGGGTCCGCTCGTCCTTTGGCCATCCCTCAAAATGTGCCTCCACATGAACTTGATTACGGATGGCGGACTTTTCGAAGAGGACCTTTAGCAATTTGACGGTCCATGGATAGTCATGAATCCGATTCCCCTCGGGTCCGTGACTTTTCTTGCCAGCGATCAAGACAATCTTTTTTGTCGGGGCAACCGGTTCAGCGGCGCCAAGCAAGGCGCCGAGCCCAGTGATAAGGAGAATGGCAAGCAGGGGTTGGAATCGGCGCATTTTAATTGTGTCCGTGATTTGGCGGCGGAGCCATCAAAAGTTGCCCGCGGCCTTCTTGCCCTTTGGACGGCCGCGCGAAGGCTGGGAGGCCTCGGCATCGTTGTCTTTCATCTTGCTATTCGAAGACGCAGGAAGATTGGTTTTGGGAAGGTGTTTTGAGAGTTCGGACTTGAGGGCGGCGTGCTCGGACTGGGAAGCCAAATTGGTCCATTCATACTCGTCGTTGTCATGATCATAGAGCTCCTCCGCGCCATCGGCGTAGCGGATGTAGCGCCACCGGTCGGTGCGGACGGCGTGGTTGTTTTGACCGAATGTCGTGACGCCGACGCCGGCCCAGCTGGCAGCCGGATTGGCCAGGATGGACTTGATGTTGTCACCCTCAAGCCAGGCTGGTTTTTGGAGGGATGCCAGATCGCACAGGGTCGGGTACACGCTCATGAAGTCGACAGGGCTTTTGCAAATGCCGCCGGGTTTCGTCACTCCTGGAACAACCCATATGAAGGGGGCACGCGTGGCCTCCTCCCACAAGGCGAACTTCCGCCAGTGTTCCTTCTCACCAAGATGCCAGCCGTGGTCGCCCCAGAGGATAATGATGGTGTTGTCCTTTTGCGGTGACTTTTCGTACGCATCCAGCACTCGGCCGATCTGTCCATCGAGATACGAGATCGTTGCGAGGTACGCCTGCACGGCCTCCTTCCAACGGCCGGAGGCCAGCACGTTCGCATGGTCGCCGTCCGGTTTTGCCATCTTGACTCCGGCGGCGGGGACATCCGTGAG
The DNA here is from genome assembly GCA_044376395.1 of Chthoniobacteraceae bacterium. GTDB lineage: Bacteria > Verrucomicrobiota > Verrucomicrobiia > Chthoniobacterales > Chthoniobacteraceae > Chth-196. The sequence continues at coordinate 1,113 of JBILKY010000104.1, forward strand.
ATCCCCCTCTTTGGTTGGCGGCAGCTGGATGTCTGCGAGAGGATGCATGTCGTAGTATTTCTGGGGGACGTTCCAAGGCATGTGCGGCTTATGAAAGCCCAGGGTGAGGAAAAACGCCTTGTTGTGCGTCTTCCCGAGTTCCGCCACCCCGTAGTCGGCGATGCTGGTATCCGAAACGCTCGTATCATCGCCCTCCACGATTGGGCCGAATGCGATGCCGCCGATGCTGCGGTCGCTCACTTTTCCCTTCTTGAATGTCTCCTCCTGCGTGGCGGTCCATTGCTCCTTCCAGCCGAGCCCTCCATGCCAGAGCTTGCCGATACCAAGCGTTTCGTAGCCGGCGTTTTTGAATTGCATCACGAGGGACTCTTCGGGCTTAAGAACCTTTGTAAACGTATGGTTGTTGTCGTAGATGCCCGTCGTGCCCGGCCGCTTTCCGCTCAGCAGCGCCGCTCTCGAAGGATTGCAGACTGGAGCTGCACATTGAGCGTTGGCAAAACTGACACCCATTGCGGCGAGACGGTCGATGTTTGGAGTCTTGGTTTGTTTGTTCCGACCGAGATGCCCGACCCAGTGGTTCAGATCGTCAATCGCGATGAATAGGACGTTTGGCTTGGCGGCCTCGGCCGCAGGCAGATGCGTGACGCAGCCTAAGCTGAGTATGGTGATAAGAACAGATTGTATGAGTGGTTTCATTTTGGTTCTGATTAATAGGCTGTCGAAAAGCAGGATGTAGAGTCGTTGCTTAAAATCGCCGGGGAGCATTCAGCAAGCTGAGTTTCTTTTCTGCATTCGGATCTTCCAACTTCGGAAATGTTTCATTCAAAACGGCCGTCAGATGGCATCCTATTGCGACGATGGGATGACATCCTTTCCGGATCGAATCGGTTTTCCTAATTTCGGCGCCAACCCCATCCCCTGACAGTCGGCATCGACTTCGTTGCTCCATTTCTCATAGTGCTTCTTTAACTCCACAAGTTTGGCTGGCTCGTCCGCTGAGAGATCGTGTTGTTCGCTGATGTCGTTGGCCAAGTTGAACAGCATGTCGCGGGCGGGAGTTTGCTTCGGCCCGGGAACCGCGTCCCCCTCTGTGCTGTGGACGTATTTCCAGTCCCCATGCCGCGCGCCGAAGTTGTTGCTCATGGTGCGGCTGCGCCAGAAAAGCATCTCATGCGGTGAGCCCTGCGCTTTTCCGGTAACGAATGGAATCAGATCCACCCCGTCAATTCCCGCTGGATTGGCGCCCGATGCTGCAAGCGCAGTCGCGCTGATGTCGAAAGTGATGGTGGGTTTTGAATAAGTGCTCCCCGGTTGGATGACCCCCGGCCATTGCATCAGCATCGGGACTCTGATTCCTCCCTCGAACGTCTCGCACTTTGAGCCCCGCAGTGGCGTGTTGAGCGATCCGTTTATGGCGTTGCGTGTGGTTGGGCCGCCGTTGTCGCTGGTAAAGACGAGCAGCGTGTTTTGGAGTTTACCAGTCTGCTCGAGCTGGCTCAACAAAAGGCCGACGGCGTCGTCCATTGCACTGAGCATCGCCGCGTAGGTGCGCCGCTTTTGATCTGCGATGTGTTGAACCCGTGAAGTGTATTTCTCGACGGCTTGAAGAGGCGAATGCACCGCGTTGAATGCGAGATACAGGAAGAAGGGGCTTGAGGCGTGATGCTGTCGTTCGACAAATGCCGCTGCCTCTTCGCCAAAGGCGTCCGTCAGATAGCGGAGTTCGTTCACCGGCTCCCTGTTACGCAGAATCGGGGCGTTGTATTCGCCTTTGCCATTGGGCTGGATGATGTATTGGTGGCCGCCCCCGACGAAACCGTAGAATTCGTCAAACCCGCGGTCGACGGGAGTGAAACCTTCCGTGGATCCCAGATGCCATTTACCCACCATGCCCGTTGTGTACCCCGCCGCCTTGAGGCGCTGAGGCAACGTGTGCGCTTGCGAAGGAAGTGGCCCCCCCAAATCTTCGATGCCGAAGCGATGCTGGTAACGGCAGCTCATAAGTGCAGCGCGGGTAGGCGTGCAGAAAGATCCGTTTGCATAAGCATCCGTCATTCGGACTCCCTGCTTGGCGATCCGGTCAATGTTCGGTGTTGGAATGTCTTTGCACCCGTGAACGCCAATGTCCGCATAGCCCAAGTCATCCGACAAAATAACGACGAGATTTGGCTTTGAGGCGGCAGCGTCCGCCTGCGTCAGACTTCCAACAAGCAGCAGAAGAAGTATTGAGAGATGAAACGGGGAGGTTTTCATGGGGGATTTTTGATCTTGGAAGGGTCTGAATCCGGATATCACCGAGGGCTTTTCCGGAGGTCGGAATGCGTTGAGACAGGATCCAGTCCCTCGATAGGAACTTTACTGGGATTGCCTCTCGCGCAGCGCGGACTAGACCTTTAATGTAAATGCGATCCATGACAACCCCATGTGCTCTCGGAAGTCGAATAAGCGGTCTTACCTCAACGCATCGGAAGGCGGGCCTCAGGCGAGCGTTTTAGAGGATGACGCGTTTTTTCCTTGGGCTGCAGGTGTTGCTGAGCTGATCTTGTTTGCATTGGTAGCGGTACCGGCGATGTCTGCTCCAGTGGAGAACCGGTTCAAGGTGTCGGTCACGAAGGATGAAATACGGTTTCGCTGGGACGGTAAGGGTGATGGCACGATCGCGGTTATCGCGCTGCTCCTGGCGACAGGACAGAGCTTTGATCCGCCGTGTAGAAAAACTTAGGAGGAAGGGACGATAATTTGTGATTTCATTTTGAACAGGGACTCTGCATCGCGAGCGAATGTGCAGGACGTCTCTCGCAAGATGGTTGGTCCCGAAGATGAAGTGCGGCGCTCTGCGCTTTTGGAGCATCCCATGGCGAAGGGGGGTGGGCGGCTTGCTTTTCGGGTGGAGCTACCTCCCGAGGAGAAGGGGGATTGCGTGCTTGCCTTCCAATCGCTCCTCAATCACCCCAAAAGTACCGGGGCTGCTTTCAGGATAGAGGTGGACGCGGGAAATGTTCGCAAAGACGCTCGGCGGCGGCGAACAGGTTCATGCAGAGATCTCGCTGAATGAATGGCGCGGACGTGAGGTGTTGATTTGCTTTGAAGTCGATCTTCTGAAGGATCCAGCCTACGAATGGACGACCTGGGTTTCGCCCCGGGTGCTGCTGCGCGCTGCGGGAGTTGAAAAGGCGGGTCTGTGAGGTGCTGCGGCGTCCATTGGACGGCTCAGCGGAGCGTCTTGATGTAGAGGACGAGCGATTCGATTTGTTCCTTCGTGAGAACGCCTTTGTAGCTGGCCATGGAGGGTTCGAAGCCTTTTACCACCTTGCTCTGCGGATTGATCATCGAGTCGCGCAGATAAAATTCGTTGGCGGACTCGATGGAGCCGTCTGAGAACTGCCGGTCCTTCCCGAACAATCCCTTCCATGTAGGCCCAGTGCGGCCTTCTTGCGAACCGTCTGTTGAGTGGCAGGCGATGCACCCCATCGAGACGCTCAGCGTCTGACCCAATTCCGGCGAAGCCGGACCCTCGGTCCGATGTGTGACGATGAACGATGTCTTGCTGAGGTCCACCTTGTTGAATCCGGCGGAACGCAAATCGAGCTTTCGAGGTTGGTGAACGGTGAAGTAAGTCGCGCCCTCGGCCAGTGCCCCGCTTGCGAGCTTAAACGAATGCCGTATCTCCAATTGCATGACTGCTGCCAATTCGGGCAAATGGATGAAAACGGATTTGCGGTCCTCCGAAAGCACCGCCTGCGAGACCCCGACCGGGTCCATCCCGGCTCCACCGTCCTTGCGGTAGCGGCCGCTGCCGTACGCGCTCGAGCGCTTGTAGTTCCAGGCTTGCGCAATGACTTTGTCAGCGCTGACCGACGCAGGCTCTAGAGCGGTCTCGAATTCAAGGATCACGCCATCCGCGCAGGAACGCGCGTTCAGCGGAGTGGTGATTGGATTTTTGCCGCGGCGCATGCGCGCAAGCGCCCACTGGTTGGATGCGCGTGAATCGTAAATCTTGAACCCGGTGAGGTAAACCGAACCGCCGCTGGGATGCATGCGGCCCTGAAGCAGGGGAATGCGTGTGTCAACGCCAAGGGGAATCACGGCGCCCTGCGGGGTTTCCGCTCCGAGGTCCGGGCTGATCAGGAAAAGACCTCCGTTGCCATAGGAAAGGTGCAGGAGTTTGCCAGAGTATTCACCGAACTGCTCGCCTGTGATCCAGACCTGCGACGCGGAAGAGTTATCTTCAGTATGCGGGATCCAGACGAGCGGTGGGGCAAGTTTCGGAGGGGCTTCAATTCCGAATCCAAAATGTGCGCCTGGTTGAATCAGGTAACAAACAGATGAAGGGATGAAGCTTCCCTGCTGGTCGGTGCCGGTGAGAATTCCGGTGGTTGGATGAACAGTGAGATAAGGCTCGCGGGCACCCTGTGAGATGAGTTCGGCGGCTTTGCCGTCGGGCGCGATGCGGGCGATGCCGCCCGTAAAAGGTGTTCCATCACCGCCGAGCTTGATTCCCCCGGCCGAGACATAGGTGCAGCCATCCGGGCCGATATCCATATCCAGCGGGAACGAGCGTGTGCTCTGGCTTTGTCGCATGACGTCACTGAAGTTTTGGTACCAGTCGGTCTCTCCATTTCCATCGGTGTCGTGCAGGCGAACGATGCCATTCTTAGTGGCGACTTGAACGACACCCTGAGTGACCGCAATGGCAAGTGGCTCGTGCAAGCCTGATGCGAAGCGGCTCCAGCCGACCTTTGAGAGGGACGCGTTTTGAAGTCCATCCAAGAGCCACACGTCCCCGTCGTACGTGACCACGGCAGCTTGATCCGCATTCAAGAAGTCGATATCCGCGCAGCGGATTCTGCGTTGCCAGGGATTTTCAAACGGCAGCGGAATGCGGTCGATAGCCAAGCCGTTTGCTTGAACCGTATCAAGGGCGCCCTTGGTGGTCAGTGTCTGTGGCCAACGGCGTGTGTGCCGGATCGCGGGCAATGGTGGCGTTGCGGGCAGAGCGATTTCAGGGTCGGGCTTTTGTGAGCTGATCATTGCGATGCTCACCCGGCTTGTTTCAGTTCGTGGGGAGAGGGTGGCAGTCAAAGTTTGGGAGCGACGCTCCAGCGCGAACGAAGCTGAATTGGTGCGTATCGATAGATGGCGGCCGTTGCTTGCCCTTCGCATCGCGAGCTGCGGTTTTGGAAGCTCCCACTCGGATGCTCCGCACGAGAAGTGCACCGGCGCCGCATGCGGTCCGATTTCAAAATGCCGGATGACGACCAGGCGGTCGGGCGCGGTTTTAATTTCGTGCCATTCACTGATCTGTGTGTCGCCCACGCGATACTTCAATACCGCGCTGTCTCCGCCTAACTCGACGCCTTCAAAGCGGCCGTGCTCGAGTGGAAGCGGGCCGCGTCCAAAATCCTTTCCAGCATTCGGCATGCGTGGATCCTCCGCGAGTTGATCTGGACTTTGCGCGACACCCGGCTTGAGGGCGGAAGCGAAAAGCACATCGCCGGTTGGCTTCGAATGCTCGGCGCCGCATTTGCGGTTCGGGACGGCGTAGGATGTCTGCGCCATGTTCATCAATGTGACGAGCGGTTCCCCAGGAGCCTTCTGCCAGACACCCGCAACGCGCAAGAGGTCTTGGTCAAATGCCAGCACGTGGTCCGGCCCGAGTGGAATGACCAAGCCGCGGACCACGAAGTTATCAGGCGGCGAGTCGGGAGCCGCTGTGATGTCGATCTGCGTTTGATAGAAGGGAAAGCCCGGCTCAAAGAAGGGGCCGATTTTTTCCTCCGCCCCTGAGGCGGCCTGCGCAAGCACGCAGAGTATCGCGAGATGGAGTTTGTTCATAACGGGGGAGAGCCAAGGCGCGGAACCGATTCCTGTGGGATTAAAAATGGATGATTGCGATTGGTAAAACAGTCAAATCCATTCAAAGTCACCGGAATTTCCGATGGAACTTTATCAGCTCCGATATTTCCTTGAGGCGGCCAAGCAGCAGAACTTCACGCGAGCGGCCGAACGACTCAACCTCGCCCAAGCCGCGTTGAGTGAACAGATGCGCAAGCTTGAAGATGAGTTGGGGACGTCTCTTTTCCACAGGGGCCGGCGCGAGACTCGGCTGACTGCTGCAGGCGAAACCTTGGTTGGGCATGCGGAAGGGTTGATTGAACGCGCGGATGCCGCGATCAAGGCGGTGCAGGATCTTGCGGGGTTGCGCGGGGGCAGGCTGCTGATCGGGACGATCCCTTCGGCGAGTGCGTGTCTGCTGCCTTCGGCGATCGGCGTCTTTTGCAAAAGGCATCCAATGGTGGAGCTCGCGCTGTTGGAGGGGACATCGGAGCAGATTGCGCAATGGGTTCAGAGCGGGCGGGTGGAGCTAGGGATCGTTCAACTGCCGACAGCGGCTAGCGGCTTCGACGAGCAGATTTTGTTGAACGAGCCGTTCATTGCGCTGGTTTCAAAGTCGCATCCGGCAGCGAAGCAGCGGCGAGTCGGGCTGTCGAAGTTTTCGCAGGAGTCGTTCATTCTTTATAAAGGGCGGGCGAGGGACACGGCGTTGAACGCATGCCGCAGGGCGGGATTCGAACCGCGGATTGCTTGTGAAAGCGGTGAATTGGAGACGATCCGTGCGTTGGTGGCCGCCGGGTTAGGGGTTGCGATTCTACCGGAGCTTGCCGGACGGCTTGCAGGATCCCAGTGCGTGGCGCTGCGTTTGCAGGGCGATGCAGTGGAGCGTCAGGTTGCTTTGTTGAGCCGTGCGGGGCAGAAGCCTTCGCCAAGCGCAGCCGTGTTCCGTGAGATTCTTGCGGCAAACCGCTAATATGGCTGTTACCGCAACGGCGGCAATTTCCGTCCAGCTGGGGTAGAGTTTTCGGATGGGTAATTCGTGCTTCCACGGGCCGTGGCATGAGGGTACTCGTAGGAAAACCCGTTTTTCTGCGGGCATCTCATTCCCTTCATTTTTATGAGCCGTATGTTCGATGAACAAATAAACCGTCGGGAAGCTCTTGAACGCGTCGCATGGGTGATGGGCGGTGTTCTGTCAGCCGAGCTGACTGCGGGGCTGATGGGAGAGGTGTTGAACGTGGGACAACGGGTGAGCGTGAACATTGAAACAACCGAACTGTTGGCCGAGATTGCGGACGTGATTATTCCCGCCACCGACACCCCGGGGGCGAAGGCGGCGGGGGCCGAGCAGTTCGTCGTCCGCGTGATGCGCGACTGTTACGGATACGTGGAGCAGGAAGAGTTTTATCGCGAGCTGGGCAAGCTTCGGGAGGAGACCCAGAAGCGTTATTCGAAGCCGTTTTCACAGCTGGATTCCGATCAGAAGAATACGATTGTGAAGCATGCGGCGATGCATCTGAAGGGGTTCTTCGTGCGAATGCGCGCGCTGACCACGGCAGGATATTTCTCCTCTGAAATCGGAGCCACAAAGGCGCTGGAATATGTGCCGATTCCCGGCCGTTTTGAAGGCGCTGTTCCGATAAAGGCGGGACAGAAGGCGTGGGCTATTTAGGGCGGACTGCGCCGCCCACCCTGACACCAGACACTCTCATCGACGACCTGTTCTCCCCTTCAAATCATTTTTTATGGCACGACTCAATATCTCCTCCGTCAAAGAGCTAAGCTACGATGCGATTGTGATCGGCTCCGGAATTTCTGGGGGCTGGGCTGCAAAGGAGCTCACGGAGAAAGGCCTGCGGGTACTGATGCTGGAGCGTGGTCGGCAGCTCGAGCATGTCGCGGGTTATGAGAACGCAATGAAGGCTCCCTGGGAGTCGAAGTACGGGGGGAAGCTCACGCTGGAGCAGATTGACTCACATCCGAAACTCGCGCGCGATTATCCGTACAACGAGATGACGGAAAAATACTGGATGCGCGATTGCGACGCATTGTACCGAGAGGAGAAGCGATTCGATTGGTACCGGCCGAACATCGTTGGAGGAAAGTCCATCATGTGGGGCCGGCAGTGTTACCGGCTGAGTGATTTGGATTTTGAGGCGAACCTCAAGGAAGGCGTTGGCGTGGACTGGCCGATTCGCTACGCGGACATTGCGCCGTGGTATTCGCACGTGGAGAAGTTCGCCGGCATTTCGGGTGAAAAGCTTGGGCTGGCGCATCTGCCGGACAGCGAGTTTCTGCCGCCGATGGACATGTACCATGTGGAAAAAGAGGTGCGCAAACGGGTGGAGAAGCTCTTTCCCGGACGCATTCTTACGATTGGCCGTGTGGCAAATCTGTCTGCAGCGGGCAAGGCTCAGATGGACGTGGGGCGCGGCCCCTGCCAGTACCGGAACAAGTGCTCGCTCGGGTGCCCGTTCGGCGCGTATTTCAGCTCGCAGTCCTCCACGCTTCCCGCAGCGGCGAAGACTGGGCGGCTCACACTGCGACCGGACTCGATCGTGACGCAGATCATTTACGATGATTCCTCGGAAAGGGCAAAAGGAGTTCGGGTGCGGGATGCCGTCTCCATGGAGGACCGGGAGTACTACGCGAAGGTTGTGTTTGTTTGTGCGAGTGCGATGAGTTCGACATCGATTTTGTTGAATTCGGTTTCAAGCCGCTTTCCAGACGGCATGGGCAACGACTCCGGGCAGCTGGGCCGCAACCTGATGGACCATCATTTCCGGGTGGGTGCCAGCGGGGTGTGGGAGGGCGACAGGGATATTTATTTCTACGGCAGGCGCGCGAATGGAATCTACATGCCGCGCTATCGCAACATTGGCTCGGACAAGCGCGATTACGCCCGGGGGTTTGGTTACCAAGGTGGTGGCGGACGCGAGAACTGGCAGCGTGGCGTGGCGGAGCTTTCCTTCGGCGTGGAGTTGAAGAACGAATTGACGCAGCCCGGTGCGTGGACGATGGGGTTGGCGGGATTCGGTGAGATGCTGCCGCATCCGGAAAACCGGATGTATCTCGACAAGACTGGCAGGGACAAATGGGGCATGCCTCTGGTGGTGTTCAACGCGGAGCTGCGTGAGAATGAGAAGAAAATGCGCATCGATATGGCGAATGACGCAAAGGAGATGCTTGAAGCGTCCGGATTAAAAAACGTGAAGTCCTTCGACAACGGCTCGTTTCCTGGCATGGCGATTCATGAGATGGGCACCGCGCGTATGGGGCGCGATCCGAAGACATCGGTGCTTAACGCCCACAATCAGGTGCACGCCGTCAAAAACGTGTTTGTCACGGACGGAGCGTGCATGACCTCTGCGTCATGCGTGAACCCGTCACTGACTTACATGGCGCTGACCGCGCGTGCAGTGGACTTCGCCGTGGAGGAGCTCAAAAAACAAAACCTGTAGAAGCGATCAGCGGTTCGTTGTTCTGCAGGTGCATGCTGACCGCGCTGCCAGACAGCCAGGCAGTTGCGGAGGAGTGAAATCCCCAGCTATTTCTTACCGAACTCCGTGCCGCGCGCGTCGATGAGCTTCGCGACGAAACCCGTGTCATAGGAGCCGCGAACGAAATCGGGGTCGTGCATGATCGCCTGCTGGAAGGGGATCGTTGTTTTGATTCCGCGAATGATGTACTCGCTGAGGGCGCGGCGCATGCGGGCGATGGCGTTCTCGCGTGAAGTCCCCATCGCGATGACTTTTGCAATCATCGAGTCGTAGTGAGGTGGAACCGTGTAGCCGGTGTAGGCGTGGGAATCGATGCGGACTCCGCGGCCGCCGGGGGCGTAATACAGTTCGAGCTTTCCTGGGCAGGGCGAGAAATTGTTGAAGGGATCCTCCGCGTTCACGCGGCATTCGATCGCGTGGTATCGGCGCTTTGCGTCGCGCACGTAGTGGGAGAGCGGTTCGCCGGCGGCGACCTTGATTTGTTCCTTCACGAGGTCGATACCGTAAGCTTCCTCGGTGATGCAATGCTCCACCTGGATGCGGGTGTTCATTTCCATGAAATAGAAATTCCCCTTGTTATCCACGAGATATTCGATGGTGCCTGCGCCCTGATACCCGACGGATTTCGCGAGTTTGATGGATGCATCGCCCATCCGCGTGCGGAGATCATCGGTCATCAGGGGGCTTGGGCACTCCTCGATGATCTTCTGGTTGCGGCGTTGCATCGAACAGTCGCGTTCGCCGATGTGGACTACGTTGCCGTGGCTGTCGGCCATCACTTGAAATTCGATATGGTGCGGAT
>JBILKY010000361.1:0-3606 GCA_044376395.1 Chthoniobacteraceae bacterium
TCAAGAATCACGACAATCCCCTTGTCTGTTCGCGTCCGAATGAGTCTACCAACGCCCTGTCGCAACTTGAGAATCGCCTCGGGCAGTGAGTAGCTTGAGAAAGGATCACCGCCTTCGGCCTCAATCTGCTGTAAACGCGCCTCGATCAACGGATGATCCGGCACTGCAAACGGCAGACGCGTGATGATGACATTGCTCAACGCCTCGCCCGGCACATCAACGCCGCTCCAAAAGCTCTCGGTGCCGAAAAGCACATGGCGCCTGTCCTTCTTGAACTCGGCCACCAACTGATGCCTGGGCATCCCCTCGCCCTGAATCAGCAGCGTGTAATCAAGTTCGTCCAATCGCTCACGCACCTCGGCCGCCACCGCCTGCATAGTCTTGTAGCTGGTGAACAGCACGAACGCACGGCCCTCGGTCTGTCCCACAAAATACTCAATCCAATGCGCCAGCGCTTTCTCATAAGCCGCACCATCACGCGGATCCGGAACCTTGCGAACCACAAAAAGCCTCATCTGCTTCTCGTAGTCAAAAGGGCTGCCGATCTGCAATGCGTCGACCTCCTGCGCGCCGACGCGATTTCTGAAATAATCAAGCGAATCGGGACCCGTCGAGAGCGTTGCACTCGTCATGATGCATGTCCGGCCCTCTCCGAACAAAAGCGATTTCAAGTAGGGCGCAACATCAATGGGCGCCGCATGCAAAGAATGGAATTGCTGCGAACGGCCGCTCTGCTCAATCCAGTAAACGTGATCATCCGCCTCCAGCTTTAAAAACGAGCCTACCGCCGCGCGCGCATCGCGCACCCTGCGGCCGAGGTCTTGCAGTTCGCCCTTGAGCATCTCGTCTTCCTGTTCACGCAAAAGCTTCACAATGCGTCCCTGCAAATCCATCAGCGGGCCCGTCAGCGTATCCTCGACAAAGTCAGGTTGCCTGACGCGGATCTCGCGCTTGCGCTCGGAAAACTCGCCTTTTTCACCGACTTTTTGGAAGAACGCGTCAACCCGCTCAAGCAGAGCGCCCACCTCGCGCACCGCATCCGGTTGGCGCAATACCTGGAACACACCCTTCTTCGTTTTCGGATTGTACAAACGCTGCAGGGACTGGCGCAAACCGAACTGGGACAATCCCATTCCGATTTGCCGCGCCGCGATGCTCTCAACCGTGTGCGCCTCGTCAAATACGACAAAATCATTTCCAAACAGGTACCCTGAAGAATCAGCCTCAGGCTCACCCTGCCCGGTCATGTTGAGAAAAAACAGAGTGTGATTCATCACCACAACATCCGCAGAGGCGAGCCGCTTGCGGGCCTGCTGGTAAAAGCACCGGGGATTGCTGCCGCAGGTTTTGGTCGTGCAGATATGCGCCTCGGAGCACACCTCGGACCATACGCGATGGTCCGGCTCCACCGGCAGATCCGACAAGGAGCCGTTCTCTGTGCGTTCCGCCCAGATCCTGAGTCTTTCCAACTCGGCCCGCTCGGGCGTGGTAAAGAGGCCGTCGGCGTGCGCAAGCGCCCGCTGCAAGCGCATGGGGCAAAGGAAGTTTCCGCGCCCTTTCCAGAGGATCGCGTCAAACTCGATGGGCAGGATTTTCTGAAGGATCGGCAAATCCTTGTACATCAGCTGTTCCTGCAGGTTGATGGTGTACGTTGAAATCACTGCCTTACGCTTGTTTTCAACCGCCCACTGCACGGCTGGCACAAGGTACGCCAGTGATTTGCCGACTCCCGTGCCGGCCTCAACCACCAGATGCCTCCGGTGCTCGAGCGCAGCGGCCACCGCCTCCGCCATCCGCTGCTGCTCCTGCCTGAGCTCAAAGTTGCGAACCTTGCTCAAGTCCCCCGACGATCCAAAAAACTCACGCACACGGCCTGAGAAGCCGGGGCCGATTTGGTCGTTCAAGGAAATCATTGAGGCGGATTGATAGTTGGAAATGTTTGCTGGAAGCAGCGTAGTATAAGAACCCGCGCTCGTCCATGTGTTGAGCATTGCAGATTCCCACCCCTCCCCGATGAGTTTACTCGACCGCTACGTATTCCGCAGTTTTCTGGAACCCCTGGTTCTATGCTGCGGCGCATTCGTTGGCATCTGGCTCATCTTCGACCTGAGCAGTCATGGCGCGGAATTTTCGTCAGCCGCCTCTGTTGAACAGGTGATTGAATACTACAGCTGTCAGATGCCACAGGTGGTTCTGATCATCCTGCCCATCGCCGTGCTGCTCGCCCTTCTTTTCAGCCTCAGCAGGATGTCCCGCTCAAACGAGGTGATTGCCATGCTCTTCGCAGGGCGCAGCCTCATCCGCATTCTTTCCCCGCTGATCACTACAGCGGCGATCCTGTCGGGCATCTGTCTTTGGCTGAACTATGAAATGGCACCGCAGGCTGAGGCGCTCAAGCGGATGGCGATGGATGATATCCGTAAAGCGAAGGGCGCTGCTGCGAGCGATGAAGTCAAGGGGCACCTGTTCAAAGACCGTATCAGCAGCCGCACTTGGTATGTGAGAAAGCTCAAGCTCAGCAGTCCCGTCATGGAGGGCGTTCAGATCATTGAGCAAGACTCAGAGGGGAACCCCACGCGCAAATGTTATGCAGAGAAAGCCACGCATGACTTTGCGAAACAGCAATGGATCCTCCAGCGCGGCCTCATCGTCGACGTCAACGCACAGGGCGAGGTTCTCAAAATGGACAACTTTGAAGACCAAGGACAGCGCATCATGGACAACTGGCCTGAAACCCCATGGCGGATCGCATCCTCCCGGTTAGATCCAAACCAGCTCACCGTTCCAGACCTCCAAGAGTATCTTGCGAAAAACTCCGACTTTTCAAAGCGCCAGCTCGCGCCGTTTCAAACTGCACTGAACGACCGACTGGCCCTGCCATTGACTTGCCTGATTGTCAGCATTTTTGCCGGCCCGCTTTCCATTGTGTACTCTCGCCGCGGTATCATGCAGGGGATTGCGACCGCCATATTCCTGTACTTTATCCTGATGGTGAGCCGCAATCTCCTGCTTGCCCTTGGGCGCGGAGCACGTGTCACACCGGAGACTGCAGCATGGGCCCCGCAGCTGAGCTTTTTGTTTCTCGGCATCTGCCTGCTTTGGCTTAGATCGGGCAACAGGGAGCTTTCAACTATTTTTACAAGCAAACGATGAATCAGGAATGGAGCATTCAAGCACGGGGTGTCGCATGCAGCGTCACTGGAATCCCTTTTGAGGCGGGACAATATTTTCACACGCTTTTGTTTGATGACAAAACCCTCATGCGACGCGAGGATCTGAGCGAGGAATCCTTCAAGCAACGTCAGGCCGACGCCCCTCAGCCCTTCTCTCACTGGCGTTCAAAATTCGAGCCTGCACCACCCAAGGCCCCCGAGGCGCTTGGCAAGCAAACCGCCGAAGACTTGCTGCGCAAGTACATGGCTGATCCAAACGCGGGGCTTGCAAACGTGCGTTACATCCTCGCCCTGATGCTTGAGCGTAAAAGACAACTCAAGGAGATAGAAGTGCGCAAAAACGAGGATGGCTCGCTTACCCGCATCTACCACCACGGCAAAAGCGGTGAAGCTTTCGTGATCCCCGATCCCGGATTAAAGCTGAGCCAAGTCG
>JBILKY010000105.1:0-11217 GCA_044376395.1 Chthoniobacteraceae bacterium
CATACGCGCTCACCGACGGTACGCAGTCCCCGAACGCCAAAGGCGGTAACGAGGACGATGCGAGACTCGCCCCCGAATTTTCGTTCGACCTCGCAACCTGCCCGATGCTTTTCATCCATGGCGATACCGACGGTTGGGCGGCGATGAATTCGGTGAAATGCTGGGAGCAGCTACGCCGGATGGGAATCCAGTCCGATCTGCACACGCTGGTTGGACGCGGGCACTGCTTCCAAAAGCAGGCCGCCCCGGGAACAGGTAGCTACACGTGGATGGGCCGCATTTGGGAATTTATGAACCACAAAGGGTTCAACAAGTGACCGGCGAATCCTAGGCGCCGGCGATTTTGTCCGGCGCTCCGGTCAGTCCGGCAGGAATTCGCTTTTGCCCCGTTTCCGCAACTCGCGCGCGCGGTATCGTCGCGGGGCGCGCTAAAAATTGACTCAGGATTCCAGCGGGGCCGCGCAGGGTGCGCAACCATGCGTTCATCGGCATAAAATTAGCAATCAAACGCTGCCTGTGCAAGCAAGCCCAAGTTAAGTGAGGGCCAGCTGGCGGAAATTGAGGCCCTCAAACATTTGAAAGTCTGCATCGAACGACACCAGGCGGCACCCAGAGGTAATGGCGAGGGCGGCGAGTTGTGCATCCGTCCAGAGGCGATGCGCAAAGAAGGGGCCAGAAGCCAACTTTTCGAGACATGCTTCAAAATCTGGAGGCTCCTCGAGGAACAGCACATGGGGATTCGAACGGTACTGGTGGTACAGAGTCCATGCCTGCCTTATGGAGGGTGGGTTGGAGAGCACTTTCGCATGTGTGATCAAGCGAAGAAACCCCATCATCGATACTCTGCAAAAAGCGACCTCGGAGGCCTCCTGCTCCATCCAGTAGGTGGACGCGACTCCGTGATGCGTATGGTCGGAGTCCGCCAGCGCTAACCACACATTCACATCGAGCAAATCCGTCATGGAGTCTTGTCGGACACTGACCATGCGCGGGTTAAGTTTTCATGGTCATCCTTATCCATGAGCTCTTGTAGCTCCGCATTGGAGAGGCACCGGGCGGCGACACCGGTGGGGGCTCTCAACGTCGGCAGAGGTTCGCGTTTGAGCTGGTTCGGCGGCACGGGACGGGCCCGCAGCCCAGCCTCGATATAGCTTGTCAGCAGCTCCTTGAGCTTAAGACCGGACTGAGCAGCCCGCACTTTCACCTCGCGAAAGAGCGGATCAGGAAGATCAAGGGTCGTACGCATGAAAGCATATTAACATAAAAACGCACAGATCTCAACCCTGCCCTTTAAGGGATTAGGACTGAAGGCGTCCGTTTTTCTGCGCGAGCAAGCCAATGCAGAGGCGCATCGCGTTACAGCCCCACCCTGCGCACCAAGCGAAAACCACGACTCGAGTCATTGTAGTCTTCCGGAGCCACGCCCTCTTTGATTTTTCCACCGCTGCCCCATTTGGCTGCCGTCGTACAAAACTTGTCCGCTTTATTCCATCCACCACCGCGGACAACCGGGCCGTTGTTTATTTTAGGATCCACTTCCCACATCCATTCGAAAACGTTTCCTGCCAGATCATAAAAGCCCAGTGCATTTGGTTTAAAAGAACCAACAGGCGCCGTTCCGAAGATGCCATCCATTCCGACCATTTCCGGATCCAGGGATCCATCGTCTCTCACCGCGTAATTTCCATCATCCCATTTAGGGGGATAGTAATTGCCCCACATATACTCGGAGTCACCAGTTGCTGCCTCCCACTCTGCGTCTGTGGGGATTCGCCACGCCTTCCCTGTCTTCAGGCTCAGCCAGGCACAAAGTTGCTTCGCCTGTTTCCAACTCACAAAAACAACCGGGTGTTCATCAGTCTGGAGAAACTCCGGGACAGCCTGCCTCCAACTGCCCGGTTGCTGCCACTCAGGAAGCCCGGCGGCTCGGGCGTACAACTTCCATTCGCCTACCGTGAACTCGGTCTTACTCATCAACACATTCGTTCCGGGTACCGGCAACAACTTTTCCTCCAAGCGCCGCACGAACTCAGGGACAACACTCAAATCCTCCGTTCGAATCCCTTTTTTATTTTTCCAAAAATCTCCCATTTCCCTGCCAATGACCATGGCTTCGTACTGTCTGCCTTGGGTGTTTAAGGCTTCGAACAAAGCGCCTCGCGCGTTGAGATCGCCCTCCGTTTTAAGCACCCCCAGCAGCCGTTCGGTCACGGTGAGATTTTCCAGGACCGCCGCGTCCTTACTCACGCCTAATGCGGTCTTGTACTCAGCAACAGCCTCCGGCCAACGCATCAGCACCTGCAGCACATTCCCTCGCAAAGCGTGGTACTCGGAGCTCTCCGGCTGAATATTTGCCGCAAACGTGACGGCTTTCAAAGCGTCCTCGAATTGTCCGTCGTGCAGCGCGTCCTTGGCGCGCATCGCAAACGTGGGTGCGGTGTCGCGCAAACTCTGCAACGCCTCACTCGCCTCACGTCCCTTCTGTAAAACGCGTGCCGTAAACCCGCTCACCACTACCAGCATCGCTGCCGCCGCCCCAGCCAGCATCTTGTTCCGCCCAACCCAAAGCTTCACACGCTTCCACGTCCCTGCATCCTCCGCACTCGTTGCAAACCCGTTCTGGTACGCCTCGATGTCAGAGGCAAACGCCTCCACGCTCGGGTAGCGATGGTTGCGATGCGTCGACATCGCCTTGAGCGTCACCGCCTGCAATGCACCCGGCACAGCCAAACCCATCGCCGCCGGCGTTCCCACGGCCACATCTCCCTTGCCACCCCCTTTGGTCGCCATCGAACTGATTTCCCCCCTCTTTACCTTGGTGAGGACCTCGTTCAACGTCTTCCCTTCAACAGGCGGCCGCAGCGTCAGGATCGCGTACAGGATCCCGCCCAGAGAATAGATGTCCGAACGGGCGTCCAACTCCGCCACCATGCCTTCCGCCTGTTCGGGTGACATGTACTGCGGAGTCCCCATGACCTCGCCCTCCATCGTCATGCCGTAGTCGCCCATGTCCTTCGCTGGTGACTTTCCTGTAGGGACGTCCCCCATGCCCCCCAGAACCTCATCGCCACCCAGAACCTTGGCGAGGCCCCAGTCCATCACCAGTACCTCGCCGTACTCGCCCACCATGATGTTCTCGGGCTTGAGGTCCCGGTGTAGCACACCCTTGGCGTGCGCAAACGCCATCGCGTCTGACACCTTGCGAAAGACCGTCAGCCGCGCAGCCAGCGGATATTCCTTCACAGTCGCGGCGTCCCCCTCGCGGATCGCGTTGAGCACTGCCTGGAGCGTGCGGCCCTTCACCAGCTTCATCGAGTAAAACGGACGCCCCTGCGCATCCACCCCGATGGCGTGAATCGGCACGATATTCGGATGTGCCAGATGCGCTAGCACCTCGGCTTCCTTGGAAAAGCGCGCATCCTCGCCGCCCTCACTGATGCTGCTAACCTTGACCGCCACCTGCCGCTTGAGCTGCGGATCCTCGCCAAAGTAGATCTGCCCCATCCCGCCACGAGCGATCTCCTTCACCAAAGTAAGCTCACCAGTGAGCAGCGCCTTGTTGGACGTCCCGCTGTCTGAGGGTTGGCTCTTAAGCGGCGCCACACCACGGGTCGGCGTTCGTTGGGGTATCGTGACATCAACTGAACTGCCTGCGACCGCCTTCACCTCCACCACCAGCGTCACCGATCCCACCTGCACAGACGCCGGATATTCCGCTTCCACACGCCCCTCGATCGGGTGCCCGTTCACCAGCGTCCCGCCCGCAAGGTCCTCCACCTGCATCCCGCCCGCCGCGATCCATACCCACGCGTGCCGGGGAGCCACTCCTTCTCCCGAGACAGTCAACACATCCGGCGCCTCCTCCGTTCCAAGGGCAAACTGCGCCTCCTGGGAGTCGGCCTGACTCAGGATGCCGCCGGGGCCGTGGAGGGTGAGCGACCAAGTGTTCATTGGAATATCCCTCTCAAAATCCTACTCACACACAAGACGAAATGCATCATGCCGCTGGTGTCCCCCGCAGTAAGAGACCGCTGTGCCCATCGGTGGCCGCAAGCGTAACCTCAACCGGCGCGACCTGCTTGACTACCTCGCGCTGGAGCGGTGCGGCCTGCACCCGTTTTCAAATGGCAAGAAATCGCTTTTCGCCCCGTTTCCGCAACTCACGCCCGAGATATTCCCACGGGGTGCGCTAACACAGCAGAGCCCGGACGGATCAAGGGTTCCAAAGAATCCGCGCCGCATACACGGAGTTGTCCGCGCCGAAGGCATTGCTTGTTGGAAGAACAATGTTCGGCGACCAAGTTTGCATCCATTCCGCCACCGTTACCCACGTTTCGTTCTCGCTGACTTCGGTCACGGCAAAGTTGCCAAGCCGCGCTCCGCGCTCAGGCACGAGAATGCACTCGGAATTGCGTCTCAACTTCAGCGTGGCCGGGTCCACCCGGGCCATCAACAGAGGGGCCCGGTGCCTGAACACATGATCGTTGTGCACCCCCTTGCGGGTGTAGACGAGATACAAGTCATCGCGGTGCGTGATCCAGTGCTGTTGAGTGTTGTAGTTGCCGAGTTCGCTGCCGTCATCAAACTGCCACGGGATGATCGGCCCGAAATGCAACCCATCATCACTGGTGCATACGTAACCCGCCGTGTCATTGCGCAGCGTGAGGTAAAAGCGTCCCGCGCAGCGTGTGAGTGACGGCTCATAAACGCCACGGCCGGATTCGAGCGTTACCTCACTGCCCTGCTCAACAAAGCGTAGTGTTGTGCCATCAAACGAGCAGCGCAGCACGGTTACCCGGTAGAACTTTTCCTCTTTCGCCTTGAAGTAAATCGGCAGCAGAATGTCACCATTCTCAAGATCAAGACGCTGCACGCAGCCCGCGCCGGCGTTGAAAAACTTTGCCTCATCCGGCAGCTTCAGTGAGGTCCAGGCTGACCAAGTGCGGGTCTTGTCATCATAAACGGCGTAGCATGCCTCGCGCTTCCGGTTGTCCACAACCTTGTCGTCGCGATAGAGAACGGTGTGGCCGGTGCCGAGTAGTTTGCCGGACGCAGCGTGCCACTTTGGAGTGAAGTCACATGCAGCCAGAACGGTGCCATCGGGCTCTTGGCGTCGTCCCAATGTTTCTGCGTGCTCCGTGATCGGACTCCAAGTCGTTCCGAGATCGTCGGAGCGCATGTCATTGAGCGCGTAAAACACATCGCTGCCGGTGAGCAGCAGCTTCTGCATCGTCAGCACGACGCTGGGTGTCCTGCCTGGGATCGCACCCGCACGCGGGTGCACCCAGCAGGTTTTTCCGTCATAACCTTGAGAGATCGTCGTGATTTTCACGTCAAACGGGAGGTCGGCCGGCGGTGGCGGCATGAGCCGAACCTGATGGCGCATTTCCGGCACCTCGCGCAAGAGACCGTCCGCCACCAGTCGCGCCATCATCCTCGCGCCTTCACGCGAAAAATGAGTGTGATCCGTTTCCGATGGCGCATAGAGCTTGCAGAACTTCTCTCCCATCTGCTGAAACAGCGCGAAGCTCGCCCGGTGCAGATCAATCACCGGTACATTGAGTTCTTGACCTACTGCCTGCACAGCATCCGCGTAGGGTCCGAGTGTGGAGCTCATCCTGCCGTCGGCATACACACGGCGCGCCACCGGGGTGATGAGCACTGGCTTCCCGCCACCTGCACGCACCTCGCCAATAAATCCACGCAAATTCTCACGGTAACTTGTCGCGGCGTCCGTCTCGCGCTCCGGTCCTTTCCCTGGCTGGTCATTGTGCCCGAATTGAATCAGCACCCACTGCCCCTCTTCCTTTAACACCCGATCCCACAAGCCGAGGGTGCGAAAACTCTTCGTACTCGTCCCTGAGCGCGCATGGTTGATTACTTTGGCATCAGGCAGGAACTCGCCCAACATCTGCCCCCAGCCTGCCAGATCGGGCCGATCCTTGGGAGCCTGAGTCACTGTCGCTACTGTGGAATCGCCAGCAAGCACGACCTTCATCAGCGCCTGCGTGCCCGGATTCAATCCGCGCGCAGACTTTGCCGCATCGGCGGCAAGCCCCGCGGCAAGGGGGGCGAAAAGCAGAGACGCAAACAGGACAAATGTGTTTTTCATGTTCATGGCCGGCTGCGTCCGTCGTCGCGAACTTTTGCAAGGGCGGCGGCCAGTTCATTGACGACTTCGGGTTGCTCGGCGGCGAGGTTTTTTGTCTCACCGGGGTCTTTCACGAGGTCGTAAAGTTGGTGCTTTTGCCCGCCCTTGGCGGCTTTGCTTTCGATGAGCTTCCATGGTCCGGAGCGCACGGCGAGGGCGTCGTCGTGCATGTCCCCCTGCAGCACCGTGAGCTTGCGTATGGGCTCCTTCAGCGCCTCGCCGCGGAGCGCGGGCAGGATGTTGAAGGAGTCGCCGCCTTCGCTGTGCGGCAGCGTCACCTCCGAGATTCCTGCGATCGTAGCAAGCAGGTCGGTGAAGCAGATGGTGTCGTCTGAGATCGTGCCTGCTGGGACTTGACCAGGCCAGCGCGCGATGAACGGCACGCGATGTCCGCCCTCAAACGGGGTGCCCTTGCCATCGTGCCAAGGGGCGTTGGCGTTATGACCGAGCGCGCGGGCGTCGCGCTTGGCGGTTTTGAATTTTTCGCGTACCCCGCCCGCCTCGCTGGCGAGGTTGAGCATCACGTTCTGCGTTCCTTTGAAATCATCGGGCGCTGCACCGTTGTCGCTTGTGAATAGCACCAGCGTCCGCTCACTAAGCTTTAACCGCTCAAGCGCGGCGACAATCTGTCCGACGTGGTTGTCCAGTTCCTGAATGTAGTCGCCGTAAAGTCCCGCTTCGCTTTTGCCGCGAAATTGCTCGGCGGGCGTGATGTGGGTGTGGGGGATCACCGAGGTGAAATAGAGGAAAAACGGGCGTTCTCGGTTTTCTTCGATGAAATGCAGGGCTTTTGTCACGAGGGTCCCGCTGACCAGATCTTCCACGCGAGGTTGCGCGAGACCTTCGGGAAAACTACTCCCCTTCACGATGCGGAACGGTTCTGCCGGTTTGCGCCCGACGATGTCGTGGTTTTCGATAAAAGCCCGGTACGAGTCGTTGTGGTTTTGCGGCACGCCGAAGTGATAATCAAAGCCGACCTCGAGCGGCCCGGTGATGGGCAATTGGTTCCAGTCTTTGCTGTAACCAAGGTGCCACTTGCCGATGGCGGCCGAACGATAACCTTGCGTTTTGAGCATTGAAGCGATGTTCATCCGGTCCTGCTCGAGGTGATAGTCGTTGTTCTTCTGGTGCAGACGCCAGGGGTAGCGGCCCGAGAGAAGCCCGTAGCGCGATGGGGAGCAGACTGATGCGGGCGCATGCGCGTCCGTGAACTTTCTTCCCTCGAGAGCCAGTCGGTCGATATTCGGCGTCTTGATCTTCGTCGCCCCATAACACCCGACGTCGCCGTATCCGAGATCATCAGCGAGGATGATGATAATGTTGGGCTTTAGCTCGGTTGCCGCATGCAGCGAAGCGAAGGGGACGAGTGTAAATGCTATAAGACCTGCAATGATCGCTTTCATATGGTTGATCTTTCGAGTGGCGCTGGTTTTAGCAGCGGCTTTCGTTCTCTAAGGTGCGACTCGATCTCGAATGTGTTTTGTGTTGGGAGATCAAGAGGGGGGGCGGATTGGCGTTCGCTCGAACTGTTTCCACGTAAAACCATGCCGTGGAATACACCGTGGTGCTGCAGTAAATACAAGCTCAGGCAGGCAGGTGGCCGGATCAGAGTGATCCCGATGAAGCATGGCCAGTATTTTCCCATGAAGACTTCTTCAGACGCTGCCTCACTGGTGCAAGCAATCACCAAGCGAAGTGCCGTGCAGCAGTTCGTCGGCGGCCCGGACGAACCTTTCAGCAAACGCTGCACCCAAGAAACACACAGCAGAAGCGGTTATGGCTGGAGATAGCGGAGAGGAATCTGGTTGAGTTTGAGAGATTCGATCTGGAATTCGAACCAAGTGGCTTTGCGTCCATCAATCATTTTCTTCTGATTGTGATCGAGATCTGCGACCTCAAAATAGTTGTGCGATACACCAGCGGACTTTAGGGCTTCGTGGTATTCGCGCACGGTCGCGAGATGTTCTGGATCAGCTGTGCCGCAGGCAACCTGAATGCGGAGGTTGGCTTTTATGAAATCGAGGTTCTTGATGAGGTTCAGAAACGGATCGTTGGCCTCCAGGGTTTCGCGATCGCTGCCGAGGTACAAATTGGGAGCCTTTGAGACATCGGAGACATGATAGACGTTGCCGCTCTGATTGAAGAGCGAGCCGAACATGTCGGGATGGCGCATGGCGAGATGAGTGGCGCCACGTCCCCCCATGCTGAAGCCCTCGATGCAACGCGCCTTGCGGTCGGCGATTGTGCGATATGTCGTATCGATGTGCGGCATGAGTTCCTTCATCATCATCGTCTCCGCCATAAACCGACCGTCGCTGCTATCCTGATACATCGTGGAGCGTCCGCCATTTGGGAAGACCATGATGATCTCCGGCAACTTGCCCGCAAGGATGCCCTCATTCAGCACGCTGGCGGAATACACGCTGCGTGTTTCATTCCCGCCGGCTCCATGCAGGTGGTAGATGACCGGATAGCGCTGCCCCTTGTCCTGCTGGTAACGTGGCGGCAGATACAGACAGTAGCCGATATCACGCTTCATTGAATCACTGCGGAAAGTGTGATGCGTGACGCCGGAAGGTAGTTCTGTCACGGGTGAAAACACCCACATGTCGTAGGTGTTGGTCTGCTTGGCCTTGGCCTTTGATTTCGTCTCTTGAGCCGCAAGAGGCAAGCAGAGGACGAGGACTTGGAGTAGGGCGAGAAGCATTTTCATAAAGTCAAACGACTTGGCATTGATCGCGGGCTGCATTGGGTGGTGGAGCGTGAACTTTTTTCAACACACACTACTCCGATGATTAACCACCCTCTGCCCGTCCACCCCACCGTTCTGCGGTTCTGTGGTTCAATTGGGGACGCTGTGATTGATTCAACGTGCGCTCCATCTGCGACCCCGCATCGCGTCATCCCAGAATGCCGGCGAATGCGTGCCCTTCGTTCTGGTCGATCCGCTCGGGACGCCCCTTGTTGGGATAAACCAGCTTTGTGTGATCAACGCCGAGCAAATGCAAAATCGTCGCGTGAATGTCGTGCACATGCAAGCGGTCCTCCACCGCGTACAACCCCAACTCGTCCGTCGCACCAATCGTCCTTCCACCACGCAATCCGCCGCCCGCCATCCACATGGTGAATCCCGTCGGATTGTGGTCGCGTCCGTCACCCTTCTCGCTCATCGGGGTGCGCCCGAACTCTCCACCCCAAATCACCAGCGTGTCCTCCAAAAGTCCGCGCGCCTTCAAGTCTGCGAGCAGACCCGCGATCGGCTTGTCCACGGCCCGCGTCAAACTGCCATGATTCTTCTCCATTGCTGAATGGCTGTCCCATTTGCTACCCGCACCGCTATACAGCTGCACGAATCGAACCCCGTTTTCGATCAGGCGCCGCGCGAGCAGACAATTGCGTCCAAACACCGCCGTCTCCTCCTTGTCCATGCCGTAGAGTTGCCGCGTTGCATCCGTCTCCTTGGACAAATCCACCGCTTCAGGGGCCTCGGCCTGCATCCGGTAAGCGAGCTCGTAACCACGGATGCGTGCATCCAACTCGGTGTTGTCCGCGCGGCTCGCGTTGTACTCACGGTTTAAGGACGCTAGCAAATCCAACTTCTGCCTCTGCCGCTCGCGCGTCACGCCTTTCGGATTCTCAAGGTGCTTGATCGGCGCGCCGCTGGACTGAAACTCCACTCCTTGGTACACGGCCGGCATAAATCCCGTCCCCCAGTTGCGCGCACCGTTCACAACAGTGGCCTCGCTGTCCTTGATCACCACAAAGCTCGGCAAATTGCGGTTCAGCGTGCCCATTCCGTAAGACACCCACGCGCCGAGCGAAGGCCGGCCCCCGAACACCGCCCCCGTGTTCATCGAACACACTCCACCCGCGTGATTGATCCCGCTCGAAACGCACGAGCGAATCACCACCAGATCGTCCGCGTGCTCTGCTACATGCTCAAACCAGTTCGAGACCCACAGCCCGCTCTGACCGCGCTGTTTCCACTCCCGTTTGCATTCCAAAAGAGGCGCCTTTGTCTCACCCATGGCAGTGATCGGCGCCTTGAAACTTTGCGGCAACGGCTGGCCCGCAAGCTCGTTCAAAAGCGGCTTCGGATCAAAGGTGTCCAGATGGCTCGGGCCGCCTTCCATGAACAAGAAAATCACCTGCTTCGCGCGCCCCTTCCCGTTACCGATCTCCGCGGGCATCCCGACCCGCAGTTCCGCAGGCGCGGCGCTTTGCGCAAGGCCGGCTTGCTCGGTCATTGAGGCGAGCGCCACGGCGCCAAAGCCACAGCCTGCACGCTGAAGAAACTCCCGCCGCGACGCCGGCACATCGATTTGATTGCAGCTCATAGTTGTTCTTGGTTCGCTCCTAATCCCCTCCTCATCGGCTCCTAATGAAGATAGAAAAATTCATTGGTGTTGAGCAGCACTTGGCAGAGATCGTGCATCGCCTTGCGCCGCGGATCCGCCGAGTCGACACCGTGGACTTCCAGCCCGCTCCAATGCACACCGGGCGCTTCAGTCCCCGCAGCAACGGTACTCCACCGCGCCACCCCGCGTCCCCAGGACTCAACCGGCAATTTCCACGCCGCATCATCCAGCGGTTCGTGAAAAACCCGCGCAGCGTAAATAAATCCGTCCCATTGATGCGCAGGCTGGCGACGATGCAACCCGCCGAACACCAGACCAGCGCTCCCAGAACTCAACTTGGATCTGATGGAATGCGCCACCGAAGCGGTCTGTACGGGCAACCCGGGTTCCGAAACGTCCTGGATTCTGAAAAGCACGCGATGCTCCTGACACGAAACCGTCGCCGCAACATGATAGCGGCGGCCTAATTCGATTTTGATCTTCGAAGTCACGACTTCATACCCGCTGTTTGCGTTTTCATCCTCGCCTGCGAGCTGCACGATCACCGTCTGCGGCGAATACCGGGACTTCATGCCAGTCACACCGAGGCTCCACCCGTAACCCTCAACGCTATCCTTCGCGCCCGTCCAACGCGACGCGATGGTTCGCACCGATGCATTCACGTCCACGCTATCAAGACTCACGTACGCCTCCACCGTGAAGTCATCC
>JBILKY010000362.1:0-3597 GCA_044376395.1 Chthoniobacteraceae bacterium
AGGCGCCCAGATCCTCTTCGATCTGGGAGTGCGGAAAATGCGCTTCATGACGAACAACCCCAAGAAAGTCATCGGACTGGAGGGGTATGGATTGGAGATTGTGGAACGTGTCCCGATCCGCTCGGAGCCCAACCCGCACAACGAATCGTATCTGGCCACCAAACGCGTCAAGATGGGCCACTTGATTTAAACGCGACATCAAGCCCGCGACCCGGCCCGAGCTGGGCAATCCGCGGACACCGCCCGTTAACCGTCAGCCAACGAAAAGAGCACGCCATGGCAACGACCACGACTCCAATGATGACCCAGTACTTGGGAATTCGCCGTTCGCTGCCCGAGGACACCATCTTGCTTTTCAGGCTGGGCGACTTTTACGAGATGTTCTTCGAGGATGCAAAAGTCGCCGCCCCGATCTTGAACGTCGCGCTCACCCAGCGCAATGGAACGCCCATGTGCGGGATGCCCTTTCACGCCGCGGAGGGATACATCGCCAAGCTGGTGAACGCCGGTAGACGCGTGGCGATCTGCGATCAAACCTCCGAGCCCCAGCCGGGTAAAATCGTGCAGCGTGAGGTGACGCACATCGTTTCGCCGGGGACCGTGAGCGACCTGCAAATGCTGGATTCGTCGCGGAACAACTTTCTTGCGGCGATCCACCCCGATGCAAAGCACGGCTACGGTTTTGCATTCATTGATCTTTCAACAGGTGAATTCCGCGTCACACAGCTCTCAAATTCACGCGAGCTCCACGACGAACTTGCAAGGGTGCAACCCAGTGAAATCCTCATCGCTGAATCTGCACGGCATGAATTCGAATCCCTGAAGGGACTGGTTAGCAAAGACGCTTACGCGTTCCTGCACGACCAGGCCTACCACACGCTGCGGGAGCAGTTCGGCGTCCAATCACTCCATGGTTTCGGGTGCGAAGAGATTCCGTTGGGCGTCTGCGCAGCCGGCGCAATCGTGCACTACCTCAGACATGAACTACGTCGGACCCTTGGCCATGTTTCAAAGCTCTCCACTTATCACCGCGCGCAGTACATGCTGCTGGATTCCACGACCCAAGCGAACCTTGAGCTTGTCGAATCACGCGGCGGTGGCCGCAACACGAGTCTTCTAGGAGCGCTTGACCGCACTTCAACGCCTATGGGCGCACGCAGATTGCGGGAATGGATTCTCCATCCACTTTGCACTCTTGAACCATTGCTTGAACGCCAGAATGCGATCGGATCGCTGACGCAGTATGCCTACCATTTGTCGAAGGTGCGCGAGGTCATGCGGAACATCCGCGACATTGAACGCACGGTGGGACGACTTTCACAAGCGGGAGGCAACGCGCGGGACCTCGTCGTCTTGCGCGGCGCAATCCAGCAAATCCCGGAGCTCAAGGAAACAGTGACAAAGATCTGCACAGGGTCTTCAGCCCGCCTTCTTAATGAAGTCGCGGAGGGCCTGCACACCCTGCCCGCTCTCGCGGATTTGTTGCAAAAAGCGCTCGTTGACGAACCACCCTCAACCACGCGCGACGGGGGCATGTTCAGGGACGGCTATCTCCAGACCCTTGACGAGTTGCGGGACGCAGGTAATCAGGGAAAGAAATGGATCGCTGAACTTCAGCAAACAGCCATTGAACAAACCGGCATCAAATCCCTCAAGATCCGGTTCACCTCGGTGTTCGGTTATTTCATTGAGGTCACCAAATCGAACCTCGATGCGGTGCCTCCGGAGTGGACGCGCAAACAAACCGTTGCGACCGGCGAACGCTTCATCACCCCCCAGTTGAAGGAATTGGAATCAAAGATCATTGGGTCTGAGGAGAAAGCGAAGGCTCTTGAGGAGGAGTTATTTCGGCAACTGCGCGAGGAAGTGCTTCTGGAGACCGCGGCACTTCAGGAGACGGCGCGATCTATCGGCCTCTTGGACGCGCTCGGGTCGCTCGCGGAGACGGCGCGTCTTTACGGCTACTGCAAGCCGGAACTCTCCGATTCGCTGCAACTCGAATTTGTCGACGGCAGACACCCCGTGCTCGACCAGTCGCTGGTCGAGGAAAAGTTCGTGCCGAACGATACACTTCTGGACGGAGACGAGAATGCCCTGCTCATCCTGACGGGCCCGAACATGGCTGGGAAATCCACCTTCATCCGGCAGGTCGCGCTTTTGACGTTGATGGCGCAAATCGGTTCGTGGGTCCCGGCGAAAAGCGCCTTTGTCGGGCTTGCCGACCGCATCTTCACACGCGTCGGAGCCAACGACGACCTTTCGCGCGGACAGTCGACGTTCATGGTTGAAATGCACGAGACGGCCAACATTACCAACAACGCAACGAACCGCTCGCTCGTGATTCTGGATGAAATCGGACGCGGAACCTCGACTTTCGACGGCCTCTCGATCGCTTGGAGTGTTGCCGAATATCTGCACGACATTCTCCGTGCCCGCACTCTCTTTGCGACGCACTATCACGAGCTCACCGAACTCGCCCGGACGCGCACAGGCGTTAAAAACTTCAACGTCGCAGTCCGCGAATGGAACGAGCAGATCATCTTCCTGCGCAAAATCATTCCCGGCGGCGCCGACAAAAGCTACGGCATCCAGGTCGCGCGACTAGCCGGCCTGCCCGCGCCGATTCTCGCGCGGGCCAAGCAAATCCTCACGAATCTCGAACGCTCGGAACTAAGCGCGGAGGGCGACGCGCCCGAACAGGCGAAAGAGCAGTCTTCCTCAGCCAACGCCCGCCCCACCCGGCGGCGCAGCGTCATGGCCGAGGAGGCCGAGCGCCCACAAATGACGCTTTTTTAACGGGCACTTTTTTCAACCGCCTTTGCGTCGCAGACTTTTTCTGAACGATGTCTTCCGAAGCAGACCTTTCCAGAGTGGAAACCACTGCACGCCCAGCCTACGCTCGGCGTGCAGAGAATCCCGTGCAAAGGGTCTGAACAGCTTGCACGCGGATCGGCGTCACCTTGCCAGCCCGAGAGGCTCTTCCACCTCCGCCTTCAGAAGGTCGGCCAGGCTCTCGCGCCTCGAAATGAGCTCCAGCGAGCCATCCTCCTCCATCCATACCTGAGGTGCACGGCCGATTGAGTTGTAGTTGGAGCTCATGGCGTATCCGTACGCACCGGCGTCGCGTAACACCAGCAGGTCTCCCGACTTTGGCACCGGAAGTTCCCGAGGCACCAGCAACTCCGCGTCGTCGCGGGTGAACACGTCACCGCTCTCGCACAACGGTCCTGCCACCACGATGGGTTGATGCTCACGCGGCCCGCCGTCGTGCGGGATCACTTCAATCCCATGATAGCTCCCGTACATCGCAGGCCGCACCAAGTCCACAAACCCTGCATCGACCATCGCAAACGTCGCCCCCTGCCCTTTTTCGTTTGTCTGCGTGGTCTTGACCTCCGCCACACGCCCAACAAGCACACAGGCCGACGCCACAAAATAACGCCCAGGCTCGATCTCGACCCGGATCTCCCGTCCCGCGGCCTCGCTAAGCCTTGCACGGCATTTCGCAAAAAGCGCTTTGAGCGGATCCAGCGGGATCTGCTGCGTGTTATCGCGGTAATTGTGCGGAATGCCGCCGCCAAGACTCACTCCCTTCAG
>JBILKY010000106.1:0-11190 GCA_044376395.1 Chthoniobacteraceae bacterium
GGTCAACCGCACCGGCTTTCCCGAGAGAAGAACCTCATGGTGCACCACATTGACACGCAGCTCGCCAACCTCGATCTCGCTGCACTCGCGCGCTCCACCTCGCCGCTGGATCGCCTGAAGTCTCGCAAGCAACTCCGCCGCCCCAAATGGTTTTGTCACATAATCATCCGCGCCGGCCTCGAGGGCAGCGACCTTCACGCTCTCCTGATTGCGAACGGAGAGAACCAGCACGGGAACCTCGCTCCACTCCCTCAACCGCTTCAAAACTGTTAATCCGTCCGAATCTGAAAGCCCGAGATCCAGTAGGACTACATCGGGCCGCGCGAGACCTGCCTGCTCAATCCCCTCACGGGCGGTGGCAGCCTCCACCGTTTCGTATCCACGCGCCTCAAGGAGCATTCTCAGGAGCCGCCGCAACTGAACTTCGTCTTCAATGATTAACGCCTTACTCATTTGTTAGACCGGATGAGTCGCCACAGGAACGCAGATTGTGAACTGTGCACCACCCTCTGGGTGATTACTCGCCGAGACCGCCCCCCCCTGCGCCTGTACGAAACCATGCGTGATCGCCAAACCAAGGCCCGTGCCTCCGGCAGGAGAACCCGGTGCACGATAAAATTTTTCGAAAATGCGAACTTCCAAGCCATCGCGGATGCCTGGACCGTGATCTCGGATGTTCACCTCCAGCACGCCCCCATCCAGTTTGGCCGAAAGCTCGACGCTCGACCCCTCGGGCGAATAGATGCACGCGTTGTGAAGGACGTTGCAGAGAGCCTGCGCGAACATGCGCGCATCCATCTCCAGCAATGGCAGCTCCTCAGGGATGCGCACTTCGATCGAGCGCCCGCTCAAATCATCCTCGACGGATGCACACGCCGATGCGAGCACATCGTGCAAGTCGCACCACTCTCTCTGGGGAGTGAGGTGTCGAGATTCAATCCGCGTCATCTCCAAAAAATTCTCCACGATCCGCTGCAGTCTTACGGTGGCGGTCGCAATCTCACGGGCGAACACATTTGAGTGATCGATTCCATCCAACGCCGCGCGGATGACCGCAATCGGGGTTTTCAACTCGTGAGAAACACTATCAAAGAGTGTGCGATGCAGGCGCTCCGACTCGGTGACGATTTCGGCATGTCGCTTTGCCTCCAGCAACTGCTCTTTCTCGAAGACTAAGGCAAGATGCAGGCTCAAAGCCTCCATCATCCGCTTCGTGGTGAAATCAACGTGGGCGTCATCCTGCCACAAAAAACCGACAACGCCGATCCGTGTATTGCCAGTAATCATCGGAAGCCACGAGGTCGGCAAATCACCGAATGCACCCATGAACCTGCCGACCGCGCGGCCTTTTTCGTGGCACCACCGCACCGCCTTCCAGTCTTCATCCGATGGCGTGAACCGGCTTGCTGCATGCAAATCCCTGACCAACGCGTTCTCCTCATTGCGAAGGATTACGGCGATATCAGCACCAATCACCACCTTCATCGCGGAAACAGCGGACTCGAAGCCGTCGTTTAATCCCGGAGAAAGCGCAACGCTCTGCACCACCCTCAGGAGCGCCTCGGCCTCACGCTGCCGCTTTTCTAGGGAAACTTCTCTTGCCCGCAGGCGAGACGTCAGATGCCCCATGCTCAGTGCCACCATGAAGAACATCCCAAACATGATCGCATCCTCGGGTTTCGCGATGTGAAGGGTAAATTGGGGAGGGATGAACAAGAAATTCCACAAAAGGGCGCTGGCGGCGGCCATCGCGAGCACAACGCCCCTACTCCAACGGAGCCCCCCCAACACGACCGCTAGCAGAAACACAAGCGCCGATACCATGTATCCGGTCAGGGGCAATGCCACCCAGCAAGCCGAGGCCACCACGGCCACCACCACGGCCGCCCACAGGTATTCCCTGACTTCAACGGACGCATGGCCTGCATCCCCAACTTCACCCAACGCGACTTGCCTAGGCATCAAAAAACGTTGGGCCGCCGAAAACATCTCTTTAAGAAGGTCAATTCGCTGGCTCTCTCCAAGCTTAAAGAGGAGGAAGCCGGCGAATTACTTGGCAAATGAATTGCCTAAACCCGCGCAACATGAGCAGCGCCGTTAAAAAACTGTTAAGACCTCTTAATTAACAACCCTAAGGTTTTGTTAACATTGACGCATCCCCTCCTTAACCATTACTACGAAGATCCGCGGGGCTCAGCAGTGTCTGCCGGGCCGAAAATCCCAACCGCTTTCATCCTCTCACCACCTCAACGAGCGCCGCCACAACAACCACTTTTGCCACCCTTGAATCAGGATCGGCGCCCCACTGAAGACTTCGGCTTCCGGCAATCCTCCCTCCGGCGGGTCACGGAAAACTCCGATCCCGGGACAGTCCTCCCCAAAAAACCACCCCGAAAAGCGCTGTCGGCACCCACGCCTCACGAGCCTTTCGGGATCCCGCCGATTCAAAGCAACCACCCAACCATTCATTTTCATGTCTCACGCCCACGGCGACAAAGCCCCTTCCCTATTCGCACTAGTACTCGGAGCCCTCGGAGTGGTCTTCGGTGATATCGGAACCAGTCCGCTTTATGCGCTCAAAGAGTGCTTTGACAAAGTGAACAACCACCATGCAGTCGATGCCGCAGTCGGGAACGTGATGGGAGTCACCTCGCTCATCGTGTGGGCTCTCATTCTCATCGTCACCCTCAAGTACTTTGTATTCGTGCTGAACGCGAACCGTGACGGGGAGGGAGGGGTGCTCGCACTGCTTTCGCTCGCGATCGAAAAAATCGCCAAAGACGCGCCTCTGCGCGGTCGCTTGATGCTCGCCGCCGTTTTCGGAGCCGCCTTGCTGTACGGGGATGGAATGATCACCCCGGCGATTTCCGTACTCAGCGCGGTCGAGGGACTGCAAAACGCGGTTCATCTTCCGCACTCGTCCATCGTGTGGATCACGGTCGTGATCATTGTCATCCTTTTTTCATTCCAGCGATTTGGAACCCACAAGGTTGGCGTGGTATTCGGTCCGATCACAGTGGTCTGGTTTCTCACAATCGCTGCGCTCGGAATCGCTGCCATTTCAAAAGCCCCGCAAATTCTCCAAAGCTTCCATCCCATCCACGGCATCCGATTTCTCACGGAAGGAGGATGGCACAGCTTCTTCGTGCTGGGATCCGTGTTTCTGTGTGTAACGGGTGCGGAATCACTATATGCGGACATGGGACACTTCGGGAGCCGCCCGATCCGGATCGGTTGGTACGCGATGGTATTCCCCTCGCTGCTGCTGAACTATCTGGGACAAGGCGCGCTTCTGCTGCAGCGCCCCGAAATTGCCAGCGACCCGGAGTTCCACCCGTTTTTCATGCTGGCACCTGATTCGCTGATGCTTCCGCTGGTTATCCTTGCCACCGCGGCAACGGTGATTGCATCGCAAGCCCTCATCACAGGCGTTTACTCGCTGACGCTGCAAGCCATCCAACTCGGATACCTACCGAGGGTGCAAGTGCGGCACACTTCGGTCCACACGCGCGGACAGATCTACGTGCCCACGGTCAACTGGTTCCTAATGTTCGCATGCATTGCGCTGGTATGCAGCTTTGGGTCGTCATCAAAGCTCGCGGCGGCTTATGGAATTGCGGTGACGCTGACAATGATCATCACAACCATCCAATTCTTTTTCGTAGCGACACGAAGCTGGGGCTGGAGCTTGCCGGTGGCGGTCCCCGTGGTTGTCGGATTTTTCGGCTCCGAGATCTGCTTTTTCTCGGCAAATGCGGCGAAGATTTTGGAAGGCGGATGGTTCCCGCTCGTAGTTGGGGTCATGCTTTTCACGCTGATGACCACTTGGAACACCGGCCGCCAGCTGATCGCAAAGGAGCTCAACACTGGAGCCCTCACGCAGGAGGACTTTTTTGAAAGCATCAAGCTTAGTAAAAGCCTGCTGCGCGTGCCCGGCACAGCAGTGTTTTTAAGTGGCACCAAGGGTCTCACACCTGTTGCGATGCTGCATAATATCAAACACAACAAAGTGGTACATCAACGGGTGATTTTCGTGACGATCACCGTGGACAACGTTCCCTTTGTGCGCCGGGAAAATCAGGTGGAAATCGAAGAAGTCTGCGAGAATGTGCACAGGCTGACGGGGCACTACGGGTTCATGCAGGAACCAGACGTGCCGCAACTCTTGAGGCGGGCGCGCAACCACCACCACTTTGAATGTGAGAACGCCGATCACGTCACGTTCTTCCTTGGCCGTGAAACTATCGTACCGAGCCAGAAGTTCGGGATGGCGCTCTGGCGCGAGCACCTCTTCAAGTGGCTCGCACAAAATGCGCAGCCTCCCGCAAACTACTTCAGACTCCCGGAAAACCGGGTGGTTGAGCTCGGGCTACGCGTGAGAATCTAATCCAAAAGGCCCCTGCGCGCCATAGATGCGCGACTTGGGACCTTTTACTTTCGCCCGCGCGACGCACCCGCGTGGAAGCACTTCGGGAATCCATACGCCTCCGCCGCTTCTGGCATCGCAGCCACCACCACCACTGCGTCCAGCTCGCGCTCCACTCCCCAAACCCAACCGATCCCATCGCGCCGCATGGGCCCTTGAAACAAAGCCCGTCCTTGCACAACTCACGCAAAGGCGTGATGGCGGGTTTTCTTGGGGGAACGTTCGTAGCAGCGTGGCGCTCTCGCCTCAAAGCGTTGGCAAACCGTTTTGTCTGCGCGAGAGTTTCGGGTCGCCTCAGGTCTCCTCGGGGTTTCCGGGACTTTGGATAAGCATCAGAATGGTCTGACAGCCAAAAACCGAAAGGAGGCATTCTCGCTCTGGCCACGAGGACAACACCGCTTCTTCTGCTTGAATCAGGCAAAACACTTGGACTTCACAGACTCCATCGGCGCTGATCGCCGCACCACCCCCTCGCAAGAAGGTTCAGCCGATCATACGCATCCGGCACCGATCCCACAAAATGGACCGGAGGCGGAAAAAATAGAACATTGTCTCTCCCCGGCGGATCTCTGGTCGGTGCAAGCGACTGCACTCAAGGACCGTGTTTTTCGAGGACTGCAAACAGCGACATCAATTCCGCCTGCAGGAGGGCCGGCATAAAATTCACGAAGGGCTTCACTCGCAATATCCTGCCATGCTCCGAGTAAATATGCACCCCGTTGGCCACCAGACCCGCAATGCTTTCTCCCTCATTGGCCCCAATACACGCCGTGATTCTCTGAACGAGGCAAAACAGCAAAATGGCGCCCACACTTTCCACGGCAACAGGTAGAAAGCAACTTTTACACCGATGGACTGGTACAAATCGCAGGGATTGCCAGATTGTGGCGTCATGAACTCTCCCACTCCTGCCAAGCGATTGCATGAAATGAACGCCCTGGAAGACATGGGCCAGTTTCCCTTGGTGATCTACGCCGGTGCCACGGGTAATGTGTTGGCGACCCTGACGGCCACCTGGTTTCTTCACCGCTACTCGGACGATCTCCGGGTTTTGTGGCTCTGGTCGGTGGGAATTATCGCTCTGAATCTCATCCCCGTTGTTTTTCTGCGCCTCGTCTTGAAAAACACCCACGACACTCCCCCAATCCGTGAGATGAATTTTTTCCGGGATCAACACCGCTTTGCCTCGTGGGTTTACGCGGTGGCTTCCGGGAATCTCTTTTTCTGGATCGTGACCGCGTGGTGCGTGTTCAGTGTGTATGCAGGGCTCCCCTGTCTGCTGGCACTTCTCGGAGCGGCTCTGGTGGTCACGTCCTTCCCCGCCTGGCTCCGGTTGTTACGGTAAAAACAAAATCCAATCGGCACCGGGACCTATCCCCGCACCCCAGACCGGGACGCCCAAGCTAACCAACAAGAAGAACCGGAGCCGGGTCAGAATCGATACAGAGCCACCACGACGGCCAACTGGAAAAACAGGGTTTCACCGGCACTTGATGCCGCGATCGATCGGGACCCCGCGTGACGCGTGCGAGGCTGAAAGGACCCGGGGACAGACACTTTTTCCATTCCACGCAACGATGCTTCACCCTCTTGGGCTTGATCACCAAAAGCTCACCTAACGCGACAGCGGCCGTGATTTCCGCCTCACCGATGTGAAAGGCGAGGTGCTGAAAGAGATCTTGGCATGACTGGGCGATTGCTGTGATTTAGAAACTGAGCGGAAAGCCTGCGCGGGGCCTCATCATTCACTGTCCCATCGCCTCCTCCATGAAAACCCTACTCGCCACACTCCTTCTCGCTGCTTCGACGCTAACAGCGTCGGAACCCTTTCTCGAAAAACTGGACCTCTTTACCGTCGGCGATCATCCCAACTACAACATTTACCACATCCCCGGTGTCGTGGTCACAGCCAGAGGCACTGTGCTGGTCTGGTGCGAAGCGCGAAAGCGGACCGCCGGCGTGAGTGACTGGGATGACATCCGCATCCTGCTGCGTCGCAGCACGGATGACGGCAAGTCGTGGAGCGCGCCGAATAGCGTCGTCAGCGTGGAAGGGCCGAAGCGCAAGAACCCTCTTGCTCTGCGCATGAAGAACGTGGATCCCAATGATACTACCTACAACAATCCCGTGCTCATTGCGGATAAGGACGGCACGGTACACATGCTCTTTTGCCTCGAATACGAACGCGCTTTTTATCAACGCAGCGAGGACGATGGCATTTCGTGGAGCAAGCCGGTCGAGATCACTTCCACCTTTGACGCTTTCAAAAAGCACTACGACTGGAGGGTGCTCGCCACCGGTCCAAATCACAGTATTCAGCTCAAGACAGGCCGTCTCGTGGTGCCAGTCTGGCTCTCCACTGGAGAAGGCGGTAACGCGCACCGCCCTAGCGTGACGGCCACCATTTACAGCGATGATTATGGGAAGACGTGGAAGGCGGGCGACATTGCGGTCCCCTGCACCGAGGAGTGGATCAACCCCAACGAAACCGTCGCCATCGAACTCAACGACGGGCGCGTGATGCTGAATGTGCGCAGCGAATCGAAGGCGCATTGCCGGCTTGTCGTCACCAGCCCGGATGGCGCGACGAACTGGAGCACGCCGAAATTTGAGGACGCCCTGCTGGAGCCTATCTGCATGGCCGGCATCGTCCGCTACAAGCACAGCGGCCAGAACCTCATTCTGTTTTCGAACCCGCATAACCTAGAGGTCGCCAAGGGCAATCCCGAGCCAGGAAAGAGCCGCGCACGTAAGAATGTTAGCATTAAAATCAGCCGCGATGACGGACAGACATGGCCGTTAACCAAACTACTTGAAAATGGCCCCAGCGCCTACTCTGACATCGGAGTCACGCAAAATGGCACCATCCTGTGCTTCTACGGCCGCGCCGGTGATGGCACGGGCATGATGGCTTGGTCAGGCGCGCGATTGACGCTCGCCCGCTTTAATCTCGAATGGCTCCTGCAACCATGAACCACAAGACTGCTCTGCTCGCAGTCTTGCTGCTGGCTTTGCACTACCTGACCTGAACCGCTCTCGCGCTGAATGCCCGAAGAGATGGCAAGCCGTCCCGGCAGGCTGGAACGGCACACCGGTCATCAAAGGCTCCGTGAAACCCAACGGCGGAAAGTGGAGATCACAAATTGCCTGTCCCTCATGCTTTGGGCTCTGATCACAATTTGATGCGTTCGCTGGTCGTCGAAAGGCGTTTTGTCATAACGCAGGATACGCTTGTCAAGATTCTCGAATTTACTCCGGAGTTGACCAACAGCTCTCGCCGGCAACTGACCCTGATCCCATTGTAGCCCCCCCGCGACGATTGCTGCCGCTTGCGAGCTGCGTAAAAGGGGCAAACGCTGTTGATATGAATCTCCTGTCAGCGCCGCAAGGCAATGCCCGACGCGACCAGGGTGAAGCTGGGCGCGGGCGGGATTCTTGGACGTCACGCAAAGAGCTGCGGCACGACCCTGCCGGCCACATCGGTGAGGCGGTAGTCGCGGCCTTGGAAACGGTAGGTGAGCCGCGTGTGCTCGAAGCCGAATAGATGCAGAATTGACGCGTGGAGATCGTGCACATGCACGGGATCCTCCGCGACATTCCAAGCAATGTCGTCAGTCTTGCCGATGACTTGCCCCCCTTTGATGCCGCCGCCGGCAAGCCACAGGCTGAAGGCGTTTGGATGATGGTCGCGGCCGGTAACCGACTTCGAGCCCGGGCGGTTTTCACCAAGGGCGGTACGCCCAAATTCGGAGCCGCAGATGACCAGCGTATCCTCGAGCAAACCGCGCTGTTTAAGATCTTTTACAAGAGCTGCGATCGGCTGGTCGGCCATCAGACAGTTGTGAGGCAAGTCGGTGTTGATGCGGCTGTGATGATCCCATGAGGCGTGGATGACTTGGACAACCCGTACGCCGCGTTCGACCAGCCGGCGGGCCATCAAACAGTTGCGGGCAAACGTACCGAAAAGACCTGTACCACCGAGCGTGTTGCCGCCCTCGATCGAGGGCTCGCTACGGTTGATTCCGTACATCTCAAGGGTGGCCTGCGATTCGCCGGAGAGATCCATCAGCTCCGGTGCTGCCGTCTGCATGCGGAAGGCGAGTTCATATGCGGCAATCCTACTCTCGATCTCAGGATCGCGAACGCGGGCGTGGCGCAGAGCGTTCAGCTTGTTTACGCCGCGGATATTGAGTTCCTGCATCTCGCGGCTGACACCTTCAGGGTTGTCGAGGTTGAGAACTGGCGAGCCTTCGTTGCGGAACATCACGCCGGAATACTTGGAGGGCAGAAACCCGCTGGACCAACTGGCGGAGCCACCGGGCACGCCGCGGCCCACACAGATTAGCACCACAAACTCGGGGAGGTTTCGATTTTCGCTGCCAAGTCCGTACGAAAGCCAGGAACCCACGCTGGGTCGGCCTGAGATGGCGGAGCCGGTGTTCATGAGCAACTGGCCGGGCACGTGATTAAACTGGTCGGTGTGCATCGAGCGCACCAAGCAGATGTCGTCAGCGATCGAGCCAATGTGAGGCAGTAGATCGGAGAGCTCCATGCCGCTCTGCCCGTGCCGATGGAAAGTGCGCGGTGTGCCCATGATTCGGGCCGATTCCTTAGCGATAAAAGCAAAGCGCATGTTCTTGAGCATCGACTCGGGAAGCGCCTGGCCGTCGAGCTGGTTTAGCATGGGCTTGGGATCGTAGAGATCCATCTGGCTGGGGCCGCCCTCCAGGTAAATGTAGATGCAATTTTTTGCACGTGGCTTGTGATGTGTGCGCAGCGTTTCCGCTTCGCCGGAGGCGCCGAGAAGCCCCTCTAAACCGAGCAGGTGTGACAACGCCAAGCCGCCGATGCCTCCACAAGCTTGCATGAGGAATTTTTTCCGACTGAACGGTGTGAAATCAGGGTTCATTCGCGGGTGATAAATTCGTCAAGGTTAAGGATCAGTCGTGCGGCGGCCAGCATCGCACGGCGCGAATCGCCGCCAGCCAATCGCAGTTGTTCATCGTGGTGCGAACGCATTGAATGCAGCTCCGCAGGCTGGGGCAGGCGGCCCAGGCACAGTTCAAAGCCGTGCCCCAGTCGTGCATCGAGGTCCCCGGGAAAGCAGCTTAGTCGTTCAGCAAGCTTTTCACTGCACTCAAAGAACACCGGATCATTCAGAAGAGTGAGAGCTTGGAGCGGCGAGTTCGAACGTTCGCGCTGGAGGCAGGCAACGCTCGCATCGGAGGCGTCGAAGGTGGTCAGCATCGGATAGGGCACGTTGCGTCGCAAATGAATGTACATCCCGCGCCGGTAACGTTCCGGCCCAGTTGTCTCGGGCCACGATCGATTGCGACCAAAGGCCAACACGAATGCCGGCAGGGGCGGATAAATGCTCGCCCCCCCGATGCGCGTGTTGAGCAAGCCGCTGCTTGCAAGAAATACGTCGCGGACAGTCTCAGCCTCGAGGCGGTGCCTGCCTTGGCGCGCAAGGAGAATGTTGAGTGGATCGCGCTCCAGGAGATCTTCACACACATCCGAGGATTGGCGGTATGTTGCGGAAGTGACGATGAAACGGATCAGCTGCTTTCGGCTCCAACCCAAGCGCAGAAACTCTGTCGCGAGGTAGTCCAACAATTCGGGATGCGAGGGCGGCTCCCCAAGGGCGCCGAAGTTGTCGACTGTCGCCACGAGACCACGGCCGAAGAGATGCTTCCAGACGTGGTTGACTGTGACGCGGGGTGTTAGCGGGTTGGCGGGATCGATAATCCAGCGTGCGAGGTCGAGTCGGTCGGCTTTGGCGCCGCGAGAGCGCAGCGGGTGGAGCACAGAGGGTGTCCCCGCGCTGACTTCTTCGCCAGGCTGCTGATAATCACCACGCGTGTGGACCCGTGTTCGCCGCTCGTGGTTTACCAGAATGGGCGCCGCCGTCTTTGGGTAGTCGGGTTTGTTGCCGTAATGGGCCTCCAGTGCAGCGAAGAGATCCTTGCCGCCTGGATCCGCGAACCTCGCCATGTGTCGCGAGAGCGCGAGTTGCTGCGTTGTGGTGCGCGAAGCAGGTGGTTGATCTAGGATCGCGAGAAGCGGATCTGGGAGCGCGTTGGCGGTGAGCGGCGTTAGTCCCGAGGTTGCCGAGAGGCGGAAGCGAGAGAGCACGCCGACGAGGCGGTGTTCGAGCTCGACAAACAGGGTGGACCCCTCAGGGAAGTCCTGCGGTGAACGAAACTCGAAGACGATGACATGAGGCTGATCGGTCTGGCCGGACACGCTCCAGCCTGTTGTGTTGTCGCCATCAAGCGCGTGGGACGCCGGACCGGACTTCGCCTCGAAATCCGCTCTGGCGGTTGCGAACTCAAGTTTCCGCTGCTGACCGTCTGCCGTTCTCAGCGTCGCAGAGAATTCACCCAGGGAAAAGTCGCCTCCCCGAGTGCGGCCGACTTTTTCGCCGAGTTCAGCGAGGGCTTCGAGGCGTAAGCCGGTTACACCTCTCAGGTTCACCGGCGTCTTAAGGACATACCGAGTGCGGAGCGGATCCTTGACTCCCGTACTGAAAGACGCGTCTTCCGAGGGCTGCGCCGAGCGTTCTTCGTCTTCGGTGATGGTCGTGATCTCATCCGGGCGCAGAACCTTCCAGCGCTCTGCAGGCAAGCGCAGACCGGCCTCCCATGCGGGGAGGCGGGTTTCAGCAAGGTTGGCGATGTAGGCTGCAAGCGGACCCTCAAGACGCATGCGCTCCTGCTCCCAAGCTTTCAGCTTCCGCTCATACGACGCCAGTTCGTCGGGCC
>JBILKY010000107.1:0-11180 GCA_044376395.1 Chthoniobacteraceae bacterium
CGCTCGCGATAGGCGTGGCGGGGGCGAAAAATGCGGCGCTGCTCGCCGCCTCGATCCTAGCTCTTCAGGACTCGGCGGTTTCGGCAAGGCTCGACGCTTTCCGCGCAAACCAGACGGATCAGGTTCTTTCAGCGGAGTTTCCGGAAGCGGAGGGGAGTGCGTTATGAGCGTGTGCGGTGCGATTTACCCGGGTTCAATCATTGGAGTGATGGGCAGTGGCCAGCTTGGCCGGATGCTGACGATAGCTGCGAAGCGACTTGGTTATCGTGTTCACACGTACAGCGCAGAAAGCGACACACCCACAGGACAGGTCGCAGATTTTGAAGCGGTAGGCTCCTACGATGACGAGCAGGCAGTCCGAGCCTTTGCAAGAGGAGTGGATGTGCTGACATTCGAGTTTGAAAACATCCCTGCACTCACGGTGGAGTGGGCTTCGCAGGAGTGCCCCGTGAGGCCCTCTGGTAATGCCCTCCACATCTGCCAGCATCGGCTTCGGGAAAAAACCTTCCTGCGGGACGCAGGCTTGCCGGTTGCGGCCTTCCAGTCGGTCTCGGATGAAGCCGGGCTCAGGTCCGCCGTACGCGATCTGGGTTTGCCTTCGGTGCTCAAGACTGCGGCGTTTGGTTATGATGGGAAGGGTCAGCGCAAAATCGGTCCCGAGGCGGATCTGGCGGCCGTTTGGCGCGAGTTCAACCAGCTTGCTGTCCTCGAGGCATGGGTGCCTTTCGAGCGGGAGCTCTCCGTCATCATTGCCCGGGGCATGGACGGCTCAACCGAGGTGTTTCCGGTCTGTGAAAACGTGCATTCGAACCACATTTTGGATGTGACCCTGGTGCCTGCGCGGATTCCGGACGCGGTGGCGCGGGATGCGCGGTGCATTGCGGAGACTGTGGTGCGCGCTCTGGATTTTGTCGGCGTGCTCGCCGTGGAGCTGTTCCAGCTCGCGGACGGGAGTCTCCTGGTGAATGAACTCGCTCCCCGCACCCACAACTCGGGTCATTTTTCCTTCGACGCTTGTGTTACCAGCCAGTTTGAGCAGCAGCTTCGAGCGGTGTGCGGTCTTCCTCTTGGGTCAACACGCCTTTTGAGTCCGGTTGCCATGGCGAACTTACTGGGAGATGTGTGGGAGAGTGGAGAGCCCGATTGGATTTCCGCGCTTTCGTTGTCGGAGGTTAAATTGCATTTGTACGGCAAAGTCCAACCTCGCGCCGCTCGCAAGATGGGACACTTGGTGGCGTTCGGGGATACGGTGGAGGCTGCCGCGGATTTGGTGCGCGAGGCTCGTTCAAGACTCGTTCGAGCTGGCACCCCTGCGTCCGTCACATCTCCTGAATCGGCATTGTAAATGGTGGAAACGCTTGTCCTGCCCAACAACAGCTCTCCCTCGCTGGAAGCCGCGATCGAGGCGGCGTGCGTTCTCCTGCATCGGGGGTGTGTGGTGGGGGTGCCGTCAGAGACCGTTTATGGGCTTGCCGGCGACG
Source organism: Chthoniobacteraceae bacterium (assembly GCA_044376395.1). Lineage (GTDB taxonomy): Bacteria > Verrucomicrobiota > Verrucomicrobiia > Chthoniobacterales > Chthoniobacteraceae > Chth-196. The sequence goes on from JBILKY010000107.1 coordinate 1,482, forward strand.
CTCTAAATCCTGCTGCCGCGGCAAAAATTTTCGAGGCAAAGCAGCGTCCGTTTTTTGATCCGCTGATCTGTCATTTGCCCGGAAAAGACTGGCTGAATCGTATGACCGTCCTGCGCGGGGATGCGATTGAGCTCGCGGAGCGGCTCGCGTTTCGTTTTTGGCCCGGCCCCTTGACGCTCGTGCTTCCGCGCAGCGACATGGTTCCCGAACTCGTGTGTTCAGGGCTCGACACCGTGGCGCTGCGCATGCCTTCGCATCCGGTTTTTCAATCTCTTCTTTCGCGCTTCGGGCGGCCGCTCGCGGCGCCGAGTGCAAATCGTTTCGGCCGGATCAGCCCCACGGAGGCTGGGCACGTGTTTTCTGAATTAGGTGGGCGCATCCCGATGATCCTTGATGGGGGCCCGACCCAGCACGGCATCGAGTCCACGATTGTTTCTCTTGATGGCAAGGGGGTGAGGATTCTGCGTAGTGGGCCTGTGACTGCAGAGGATCTGAAGTCCGAGGTAGAGGTTTTGCCGGCATACGCTCCTTCAGCGGCTCAAGGGAGGGTTGAGGCGCCGGGTCAGCTTGAAAGCCACTACGCTCCGCAGACTCAACTTGTATTGGCTCGCGCACTTGAATACCCCCAGCAGCAGCGCTCGGGGGTGGGACTGCTTGCCTGGGAACGTCCAGAGCCGGGGTTTTCTGCGGTGGAGGTGCTGAGCGAATCGCAGAATCTGCGTGAGGCGGCGGCTCGTCTGTTTGGTTGCATGAGGCGGCTGGACGAATCGGGAGTTCGTGAAATTGTCGCGGAACTTGTACCGGAAACAGGATTGGGAGTCGCCATCAATGACCGGCTACGGAGGGCCGCGGCTCGGAGGATGTGATTTTTCTTCGGTTGAAGAAGCATCTGGATGCATGCATGTTGGGGATTGAGTTATGGGCGTTGAAAATCATCTGAAAGCAATTCAGCTGCGGCGGTCTTTTCAGATTGGCCCAAGGAAGGTGGATGTCCTGCGCGGGATCGATCTTGAGATTCAACGCGGGGAGGTGGTGTTTTTGTGTGGTGCATCCGGCGCAGGTAAAACCACCCTCCTGTACACGCTGGCAGGGCTGGAAAAGCCCGAGAGCGGTAGCGTTTCAATTGACGGGGAAACCCTCTACGCCGAAGGCGACCGTGCCGAGTGCGTTCGTCGGAATCGGAGGATAGGATTCGTCTTCCAAGGCTACTTTCTGCTGCCGGAACTTACCGCCCTCGAAAACGTTTCGCTGCCCGCGATGATTGGCGGTGATTACGGGAGCAAAGCCAAAAAGCGCGCCGAGGAGGGCCTGGAGAGGGTTGGTTTGTCGGATCGCTTGCACCACCTGCCTTCAGAGCTTTCCGGCGGAGAACAGCAGCGGGTGGCCATCGCGCGCGCGCTCGTGAATGATCCCTCGCTCCTTTTTGCGGATGAGCCCACAGGGAATTTGGATTCAAAAACGGGTGCGACGATTATCGAATTGTTGCTTGCTCTCACCCGTGAAAAGCAACGAACCTTGGTGGTTGTGACTCACGACCCGAATTTGGCCAAGCAGGGCGACCGGCGCCTCGAAATTCGCGACGGCCAGCTCGTCTGCTAAGTTCGCCTTGTTTGGGAGCCAGCCGCAGGACGTCTGACCGCAAGCCGAAGCGAAAATCCAAGTTTACTCCTCTCCAGTTTACCACCCACATGAAGATTTATATCGACGGCGTTTTTTATCCCGAATCCGAGGCCAAGGTATCGGTGTTTGACCACGGGTTGCTTTACGGGGACGGGATTTTTGAAGGAATCCGTTTTTACAACGGGCGCGTCTTCCGGCTTACCGAACATTTGGAGCGGTTGTGGGATTCGGCCAAGGCGATCGCTCTAAAAATGCCTTTGAGCTTTTCTGAGCTGGAGGCCGCCACACTTGAAACCATTCGCCAGAACGGTCTCAGGGATGGGTACATCCGATTAGTGGTGACTCGGGGCAAAGGCAATCTTGGGCTGAGTCCGGATCGCTGCCCCAAGGCTTGTGTGATCATCATTGCGGACAAAATTCAGCTTTATCCGGAGGAAAAGTATCAGAAGGGAATGGTGATGGTCACATGCGCGACTCGTCGCGCGGCGCCCGCCGCACTTCTGCCCGCTGTGAAGTCTTTGAACTACCTCAACAACGTCATGGCCAAGGTGGAAGCCAACCACGCGGGAGCCGACGAGGGGTTGATGTTGAATGAGCAGGGCTACGTGGCGGAGTGCACGGGGGATAACATTTTTGTGATCAAGAAAGGGGCGATCACGACTCCGCCGGTCTATGCCGGGGCTCTCGGGGGCATCACACGGGAAGTGGTTTTTGAGATCTGTCAGGAGCTAGGGATCCCGATCCAAGAGCGCGAAATGACGAGGTACGATGTTTACACTGCTGACGAGTGCTTCCTGACGGGCACCGCTGCGGAGGTGATTGCTGCGATTGAGCTCGATACACGCCCGATCGGCGACGGTAAGCCCGGTGCCCTCACCCAAAAGGTTATCGACCGTTTCCGCAAGCTTACCTCAGAAACTGGGACTCCGATTTATGGCTAGGTCAGGCGAGGGTTCTCCGGCCTGATGAAAATGTGCGTCACTTTTTTAGGCGTACCGGTCGGGGATGCTGTAGCGTAGAGAAGGATATACTGAGTGGAGGAAAATGAATGTTGTGCGACGTTTGCAGAACTGAGAACGCCAGTGTCTTCCTAACCCAGATTGTGGACGGGAAGATGCAGAAGGTGAACATGTGCGAGTCTTGTTCGAAGGAGAAGGGTGTCACCGATCCCACGGGGTTCGCGCTGGCTGACATGCTTCTGGGAATGGGTGCCGCACAGAGCGTTGAAGTCGGTCCCTCCGAGAGCGTCCGCTGCGCAGTGTGCGGGTTCACGCAGACGGAGTTCAAGAAAACCGGCCGTCTCGGGTGTTCGTCGTGTTACGAAACTTTTGCCGAGGGACTCGCCCCAATGCTGCGCGGGATGCACAAGGGGGTGGAGCACACGGGCAAGGTGCCCGAGAGACAGGCAGCAATCATTCGAAGGGAGCAGGAGCTTCGGGGTTTTCACGAGCAGTTGCGAGCGGCGGTTGCCTCCGAGGCCTACGAGGAGGCGGCGGCCATCCGCGACAGAATCCGTGAAATCGAGGAGGGCACCGCCTAGAAGCTCAGGCCAAGAGGCGATCGACGGGATTCGGGATCAGATGGATTTCAAGAAGCCGCGGAAAGAATAACTATGGCGATACGGAACATTTTAAGCAAAACCAGCGACTGGTTGCGCGGGGACGGTCCTCACCATCAGATTGTGGTGAGCAGCCGCGTGCGTCTGGCTCGCAATTTGCGCGGAGTGCCGTTTCCGGGTTGGGCAAAGAAGGCGGAGAGGGCCTCAATTTTGGAGAAGATCCGCCCGCGTGTGGAGGAATTGTCCGAGATGGGAGAAGCCTATTCGCTGGCTTGTCAGGAGCTGAGCCCGCTTGAGAAGCAGGTTCTGGTCGAGAGACATCTGATTTCACGGGAACATGCCTTGAGAGGAGTCGGTTCCGCTGTGGTCATGAACAAGCGTCAGACCTTGTCGATCATGATCAACGAGGAGGACCACCTCAGGATGCAGGCGCTGCGCTCAGGCTTGCAATTGCGCGCAGCTTACAAGGCGATCAACAAAGTGGACTCGTCCTTGGAGTCCGTTCTTGATTTCGCGTTTGATTCAAAGCTCGGCTACCTGACCGCCTGCCCAAGCAATGTGGGCACCGGGATGCGTGCTTCCGCCATGGTGCATGTACCTGGACTGGTTTTAAGCGAGCAGATCAACCAAGTCATTCAGGCGGTGAATAAAATCGGTCTCGCGGTGCGGGGGTTGTACGGGGAGGGAACCGAGGCGCTGGGCAATCTCTTTCAAGTTTCCAACCAAACTACGCTTGGGGAGAAGGAGGAAGATATCGTCGAGCGCCTTCAAAAGGTGATTTTGCAAATCATCGAGCACGAGCAGAACGCCCGTCAAACGCTGCTTCAGCGGCGTCCAAACACGCTCCTAGACAATGTCGGGCGGTCTTATGGAATCCTAAAGTATTCCTACTGCATGGCGTCCAAGGAGGCGCTGAATTTGCTTTCTCTCGCGAAGCTCGGCTGTGATTTGGGTTTTTATCCGGAGGAGTTCTGCGCGGCCGTCGACGAGCTGTTCATGGAAACCCAGCCGGCCCACCTTCAGAAGGGCTGGCACCAAAAGCTCGCTGCGCAGGAGCGAGATCCATTGCGCGCGGAAATCATCCGCAAAAAACTGGAGCTGCTTCCGGCTCCGGACGTGGCTGGGGTACTGGCCAAGGTTGAGTCGGGCGGCATACAGGCCAAGCAGCCGGATTCTCAAGAGTCGACTGGGGATGAAATTGCATGAGCTTGGACGGCCTGCCCTTGTTGTTTCAGCGCTCCCTCACGATCCAGCGCACACGCACTCGCGCCTGCGGGTCTTTGCTCACCCGGAGGAATCACTAGTTTTACCCTATGTCTGAAGAGATGATTTTGGTGGTGCCCCGTTCCGTTTTGGAGGATTTGGGGGATTTTCAAGGGCTCCGATTTGAGGTGGATCGGTACCTGAATGCTTTTCTCACCCCGCCTGTTCCTCGCTTCATGAAGCGGTCCGCTGCCGAGGCGGATCCCTCCCACAAACAGATCATCCCCTACGCGATTTTCACTCATCAGGGGCGGATTTTAAGCTATGTGCGAGGGGGCAAGGGCGGCGAAAAGCGGCTGACTGCCAAGCGTTCTATTGGCATTGGCGGACATATGAATGACACTGATAGTCGCGGTGCCGCTTTTGACCGCGAAGCCTACCATGCCGCGTTGCAGCGGGAGGTTGCAGAGGAGCTTCGGATCGGGTCTGCGTATAGGCAGCGGGCAGTCGCTTTGTTGAACGATGATTCCACTGAGGTCGGGCGCGTGCACATCGGAGTTGTCCACGTATTTGAGTGTGAGAGTGACCAGATCACGTGTGGCGAGGCGGTGATCACTGACCTGAGTTTTTTGAATCGGGACGAGCTTGCGATGGAGCGGCCACAAATGGAGACATGGTCTCAGATTTGCCACGACCACCTGGATCTCATCTTGGGCGCTCTCTGACGCAGCGGCAGCCTGCTGACCGGGGCCTAGGGCATGTGGCCCTCATTCACTTTTATGGTTTGTTTTGCTCATGAGCCATGAGGTGTAAGAGTGTGCGAAGTGAAGAAGGTCTGCAAAAAGCGATGAAGGCCTCACTCACAGATCCGGGCCGACGCCGCTGGGAATTGTGTTTCCTGTTCAATCTTTTTGGATTTGCGTAGAGTTCTCGAGGAATGAGGGAGTCCTTTCAGGCGACGTTGCGGTTGTTGATGGCAACGGCGGCGTGGGGAATGAGTTTTGCGACGGCGAAGGCGATCATGCTCTGCCAAGAGTCCCTCCTCGAGGGATTCCCCGACTGGTTCCATGCGGCGTTCCTGTTGTTCAATAGAATGGCCCTTGCTGCCTTGCTGATGCAGTTAGTCTTCAGGTCGTTCGGGGAAAGTTTGCGACGCCGCGAGGTGCTTCAAGGGATTGAATTGGGTTTGTTTGGGGCGTTTGGAATGCTTTTCCAGACCCACGCGCAGAATCTGATAACTGCCAGTACCTCCGCGTTCTTTACACAGTTTACGTGTGTGTTCGTCCCGTTGGTGGTCGCTTTGAGATTCAGAATCTGGCCTTCGATTCGCGTGCTCATCGCATGCATCATGGTCCTCGCGGGCTGTCTTCTGCTAAACGGCGCAGAAGGTGGGTGGGGTAGTTTCGGAATCGGTGAAATGGAGACAATCTTGGGTGCTGCTCTATTTACTGGCCAGATCCTTGCCATTGAGCGTGAGCGTTATCTGGGGAACGATATGAAGCGCGTCGCCGCAGTGATGTTTCTTGTGAAAGCCTTGGTGCTCCTCCCGGTCGTCGCCGCCGGAATCTTGGTCAATCAAGGGCCCGGAGTTTTGGATGCGCTCGCGGGGATGCTGCATGCGTACGCGAGCGTTCCACTGCTGGTGATGAACCTGTTGATCACCCTGATTTCGACTCTCTACGCGTACCTTGCCATGACACGCTGGCAGGCTTGTGTTTCATCAACACAAGCAGGGCTGATCTACGCAACGGAGCCCGTGTTTGCCACGCTATGGGCGCTTTTTTTACCCGGTTGGTTTTCAGCGTTGGCGGGTGTCTCTTATCCGAATGAGCAACTTTCCAAAGGGTTTCTTGTGGGCGCCCTTCTGATGGTTGCCGCAAATGGGCTGCTCATTTTTCGCCGGCACCCAGTGACATTGCAGCCGGATACGAACCAGATTCCTCGTGCTTGAATGGGCCGTCTGTCGTGGCGAATTCCGTGGAAAGGGTGATCCGACATCCTGTTCCGGCGTCCAGCAGTTCTGCCGCTTTGCATTCGGGCTTTGCATTCAGGCTGTGCGTCAGTGGCGTAGGGTTTCGTGTGGAAGCAGGTTGATGACGGGATGGGTTCAATTTACAAAGATCCCGGAAATCAAACTACTCCATCTCATGCTTAATCCCGGAACTTTTGCGCCGCCTCTATCCACCGATGCCACCCGTGTAATGCTTCTGGGCTCCGGGGAGCTTGGTAAGGAAGTGGTTATTGAGTTACAACGCCTTGGGTGCGAGGTCATCGCTTGCGACCGTTATGCCAACGCTCCCGCCATGCAGGTGGCTCATCGGAGTCATGTTTTTTCGATGCTTGATGGTGCGCGTCTCAGAGAGGTGATCGCGCTGGAAAAGCCCGACCTTGTGGTCCCCGAAATTGAAGCGATTGCAACCGACGTCTTGGTTGAGTTGGAAGCTGCGGGTCAAAAGGTTGTTCCCACCGCACGGGCAGCCCGCTTAACCATGAACCGTGAGGGCATCCGTCGCTTGGTTGCTGAGGAGCTTGGATTGCCTACCTCCGCGTATCGGTTTGTCGCCTCGGAAGCCGAGGCGCTGGATGCCGGATCGCAGCTGGGGTTCCCGTGCGTACTCAAGCCGCTGATGTCCTCGAGCGGGCATGGCCAAAGTTTGGTGCGCGATGCCGGTTCGATGCCTGCGGCGTGGAAATATGCCCAGGAGGGAGCGCGGGCGGGAGCAGGGCGATGCATTGTCGAGGGGTTCGTAAGGTTTGATTACGAGATCACCGTTCTCACGGTCTCGGCGGTGAATGGCATCCAGTGCTGTTTGCCCGTTGGACACGTGCAGATTGATGGGGATTATCGCGAGAGTTGGCAGCCATGCGCCATGTCTGCTGCGGCCTGGGAAAGTGCGCAGCGTATTGCCAAGTCTGTCGTTGCAAATCTCGGGGGTTACGGATTGTTCGGCGTCGAATGTTTCGTCTGTGGGGACGAAGTGATTTTCAGCGAGGTGAGCCCGCGGCCGCATGACACTGGGCTCGTCACCATCGGCAGTCAGCAGTTGTCGGAGTTTGCCCTGCATGCGCGGGCGATCCTTGGGTTGCCTATTCCCAGTATCGAACTTTTGCGACCTGCCCACAGCGTGGCATTGCTGGGACATCTCGATGGCACCCCGGTAATTTCAGGTGTGGTTGACGCTTTGGCGGTGCCGGAAAGTCAGGTGCGGATCTTTGGCAAACCGGAGTGCAAGGGCCATCGCCGCCTTGCGGTTGCAGTCGCCACAGGAGCAACCCCCGAGGAGGCGAAGTCAAGGGCGCTGAAGATGGCGGGATGCATCAAGATTGAAAAAGCCCAGAAATGAACGTTTTAGCGGGGCTGGGTGCCATCCAACTCACGGTTCCTGATGAAGACCTCCCTCGGCTGGCGGCCACAGAGATTCTTGAAATTCTCCGCCTTCGGCGACATCCTCAACAGCTGCAATGCATTTAACCCTCCTTAAATCCAAAATTCACCGTGCAGCCGTCACGGGCGCGAGCCTCCACTACGAGGGAAGCCTGACCATTGCCGTGGATTTGGCCGAGAAAGTGGGCCTTCTTCCGTACGAAAAGATTTTGATTGGCAATATGGCCAATGGCGCGCGGTTTGAGACTTACGTGATTTACGGCGAACGCGGCAGCGGAGCCATCCAACTCAATGGCGCGACGGCGCATCTTGGAAAAATAGGGGACCGCTTGACGATTATGAATTTCGCACAGTTTACGCCTCAGGAGGCGGTCGGTCATCGCCCGCGGGTGATCCTGCTCAATGAACGGAACGAGGTGGTGGCGAACGAAAGCGTCATTGCCGAGTACCGGGACGCCTCCCGTTGAATGCCGATAATTGCAACGGCGGTGCGCCCTTGTTCCTCTGGCCTCTCAATCCTCGCTCAGAATGCCGCGGAAACAAGAAGCAGCAAATGTGCGGCAGTCGCAAAAAAAGGCGGTTCTTGAGCCTTTGAAGGCGGAGGTGGGGAGGGCCCGCCCGATTGAAAATCACACGGCCCGCCCGCCGCTTCGGCGAATATGGGCGATTCATGCGCTGGTTCGCAAAGGTAATTTCCCGAACTGTTCGACGCTCGCCAAAGAACTCGAGGTCACCCCCAAGACCATTCAGCGTGACATTGTTTTCATGCGGGAACAACTCTCCATGCCGCTAGAATATGACGGCAAACGGTTTGGCTATTATTACACGAGGGTGGTCGAGTCTGTCCCCGGTCTTCAGGTGAGTCAGGGCGAGTTGGTGGCGCTCCTCATCGCGCAGAAGGCTTTGGACCAGAATCTTGGCAAGCCATTCGAGGCGCCGCTGCGCTCGGCGTGCATGAAAATTGCCGACAGCATGGGCGAGTCCGTGTCTGTCGATTTTGGCGACTTGGATGAGGCGATCTCCTTTCGGAAGTCTGGAACGAGTGAGATCGATTCCCACGTATTTCAGTTAACTTCCGAGGCCGTGACAACCTCGCGGGAGTTGAGCTTTCTTTACTCGAAACTAAATGCGGATTCTCCCGAAAAGCGGCGGGTGCGTCCCTACCACCTGGCTTGCATCAGCCAGCAGTGGTACCTGTTTGCCTTCGACGTGAAGAGGGATGCGCTTCGGACATTCGTGCTCGCGCGAATGCAAAAAGCCGTCCTTGAGAGGGCCAAATTTCAGCGACCAGTCAACTTCTCGATCGACCGCCTGCTGTCCAACAGTCTGGATGTTTTTCAGGGCGGTGACGTGACCCAGAAGGTCCGGATCCGGTTCGACGCTTGGGCAGCGAAGCTTGTCAAGGAGCGGGTGTGGCATGCGTCACAGCGCCTGACTCCGCTGCCGGAAGGCTGTTTGGAGGTATCGTTCGAACTATCTAATCTGGAAGAAGTTGAGCGGTGGGTGCTTGGCTACGGATTCCGGGCTCAGGCCATCGCTCCCCCGGCGTTGGTGGAGCGCTTGCGCCAAAACGTGGAGCGGATGCTCCTGAACTACGGCGGCTCAAAGTGAGTCGCTCGGATGCGACCGCACTTTCCATTCTCGGGGGTGTTCAGGCGGGTTCAGAAGAATCCCGCCGTTTACTTTTTGCTCAAAAGCTCGTAATCCAAGACCACTTATGAATCCTACAGACGCCCCCTCCCAGCCCGGAATGACTTGGTTAGCCTTTGCGATGCTTACGGTTGTGAGTTGGGGGGTGTACGGCGTGTTTCTGCACACCGGCCAGATGCAGATGCAGGATCCGGTGTTTGGACGCTACAAGGCGTTTTTATTCGTGGGACTCGCTTACTTTCTCACGGCGGTCCTGGCTCCGCTCATCCTGCTCTGGAGCAGC
>JBILKY010000363.1:0-3585 GCA_044376395.1 Chthoniobacteraceae bacterium
GTCAAGGCGGGGGACAACCTCAACCGATTGTGCAGCCGCCTGAAATGCCCTGCGGATCTGCTGCTGCAGATGAATCATCTTGAGTCATCAAATTTGCGGGTGGGGAATCGGTTGATTTACACCACGGCGAATTTTTCTGTGCACATAGACCGACCCCTGGCGAAGGTCGTGGTGCGTCGCGCCGGGGAGTTTTTTGGCCAGTACCGGATTCTTGCGGTGGAGGGCAGTGCGAAGATTGGGATACCTAAAAAGGGGAACGAGACGATCGCTGTGAAGGTTCTAGACAAGCCGGGTTGGCTGAATGGCGCCCGACTTGCGTCCAACGATAAGGCGTACATGGATTCGGCCAGGTGGATTGTCTTTCAGCCTGGCGGTCACACCCTTTTTGGAGTTTCTAGCCATCCGGACCAGCCTTTAGCGAAGCCTTCCTCGGGTTATGGCGTTGATCCGGAGGCCATCCGATTGCTTGCAGCCGTGCTGGGGAAGAACGATACTGTGTCGATCCGTTGAAAATTCATGAAACTTTCGCCCCTTGAGTTTGAAAAGCCCGTGTTTGAGTTGGAATCCAAGCTTGCCGACCTCAGGAGCAGCTCCGCGGCGAACGACATTAATTTAGAGGCGGAGGTCAGCCGGATGGAGCAGAGGCTGGAGGAGACCCGTCGCGAGATTTATTCGAACCTCACCGCATGGCAACGGGTTCAGATCGCGCGGCACCCGGCTAGGCCATTCTCGCTGGATTACATGCAGTTATCCTTCCAAGACTTTACCGAACTGCACGGAGACCGGCTTTTTGCTGACGATGCTGCGATGCCTGGCGGATTGGCCAGTATTGGGCGTCACAAGTGCGTGGTGGTCGGGCACCAGAAGGGGCGGGACACGAAAGAAAACCTGCGCCGGAATTTCGGCAGCGCGCATCCAGAGGGATACCGCAAGGCACTGCGCCTGATGCGGATGGCGGAGAAGTTTGGACTGCCCTTTGTGTCCTTAATCGATACGCCCGGCGCCTATCCTGGTGTGGGTGCGGAAGAACGGCACATTTCAGAGGCGATCGCCCTCAACTTGCGTGAAATGATGGTTTTGCGGGTCCCTACGGTGGCGGTGGTGATCGGCGAGGGCGGTTCGGGGGGCGCTCTTGGCGTGGGCGTTGCGGACAAGGTCCTAATGTTGGAGAACTCGTACTATTCAGTGATCAGCCCTGAGGGTTGCGCCGCGATCCTTTGGAAGCACCGCAAGCATGCGCCAGAAGCGGCGGAGGCCCTCAAGCTCACGGGGAGCGATCTTTTGAAGCTTGGTCTGATTGACGGGGTGATCCCGGAACCGATGGGCGGTGCGCATCAGGATCAAGCCGCTGCGGTGGCGAATTTGAAGAATGCCTTGATCTCGCAGTTGGATGCCATCTCGGGGCAGCCGATGGACGCCCTCTTGGAGGCAAGGTATCAAAAATTCCGCCGCTTCGGGGAGTTTTCTGATAAAAGCGCTTGATTTTAAGAGAATTAGGTTTTGATTTTTGCCTCTCCTGCGCGCTGAATCGCTATTCAGTTGCCCCAAGGAAACCCCAAAATCAGGACCGATACGAAAAGAGAGGCTTGCAAAGTCCCGGCCCAGCCTCCAACCTCGCCACCCATTTTCCCTAAAAGCCGCTAATTGTTATGTCCACTGAACTCATGACGGAATTGCTCGAGGCGGGTGTCCATTTTGGCCACCAGAGCAAGCGCTGGAACCCCAAGATGAAACCGTTCATCTTCGAAAAGCGTAACGCCCTTCACATCATCAACCTTGGTGCAACCGTTCATCAGCTGGATGCCGCGACCAAGTTCCTGTCGTCCATCGCGGCTCGTGGCGGGAAAGTTCTATTTGTGGGATGCAAGAAGCAGGCCCAAGAAGCGATCAAGGAAGCGGCTGAAGCGTGCGGACAGTTTTACGTCAACCAGCGCTGGCTCGGAGGCACGCTGACGAACCGTGCCACGATCCGGAAGAGCGTGGCTCGCATGACTTATATCGAGCAGCTGGAGAAGCAGCCCGAGTATTCCAAAATGGGCAATCAAGAGATTTCCGCTCTTCGCCGTGAGGGTGAAAAACTGAAGCGGAACCTCTCCGGAATTCGTACGATGGAGAAGCTCCCCGACGCGATGATTGTCATCGACACGGTGCGTGAAGGGATCGCCATCGCTGAAGCTCGTAGACTCAACATTCCGACCGTGGCAATTGTTGATACGAACGCCGACCCAGCGTTGGTGACTTATCCGATCGCTGGAAATGACGACGCGATTCGAGCGATCCGCGTGGTCTTGCAGAAACTGGTGGATGCCTTGGTTGGTAACTCTTCCGCTGTCCCTGCCACAACTCAGTCTGGCGAGGATCTTTCTGCGGTCAGCGAATAGTTCAGAACGGCAGTTTTGTTTGGGCTCACGGAGAGATCCTTGAGCGCAGAACCAAATGCAATGGGGACGGTGCGGACCAGCCGATCCTCGGAAACAACCGGCGAAGATCGCCGGTTGGTCCTTTTATAAATACAACGAACCCACCCTTCAAATTTTCCAAACTTATGAGTGAAGTAGTAATCGACGCCCAGATGGTTAAAACGCTCCGTGAAAAGACCAACGCAGGTCTGATGGAGTGCAAGCGAGCATTGAGTGATACCAAGGGGGACTTGGAGGCCGCTGTGGATTTGCTGCGGAAAAAGGGAGCGGCATCAGCTGCTAAGAAAGCCGATCGTGAGGCTAAAGAAGGCGTCATCGCTCAAAGTATTTCTTCCTCCGGAAAAGTTGGCGTGCTGGTTGAGGTAAACTGCGAGACGGATTTCGTGGCCAAAAATGATGCCTTCAGAGGCTTAAGCGACGGTGTTGCGCAGAAACTAGTCGAGAACCCCTCGGTTGATCTTGAGGCAGACCGGGTCGCCGCAGTCCAAAAGCTTGGCGAAAACATCCTGATCCGCCGTAATGCACGACTGGAAGTGCAGGGAAGCGGGGCGGTGGCATCCTATATTCATACCGGTGGTAAAGTCGGTGTTTTAGTCGAAGTCGGGGCAGCAAAAGATGACACTACGCAGAGCGAGGAGTTCAAACAGCTCGTTCGAGATTTGACTTTGCAGATTGCGGCTGCGAGCCCCGTCTGTGTTTCCCGCGACGCCGTGCCTCAGGCTTTGGCAGACCGCGAGCGCGAGGTGTACCGCGGCCAGGTTCCTCCCGGAAAGCCGGCAAACATTATCGAGAAAATCGTAGAGGGTAAGATGGATAAGTTTTATTCCTCGGTGTGCCTCGTGGATCAGTCCTTCATCAAGAATCCTGACCTCACGATTACGCAGCTCATCGCTGAGAAAAACAAGGCGCTGAGTGAGTCGATCAGCGTGAGGCGTTTTGTGAGATTCGCTGTGGGTGAAGAAATTTCTTCCTAGGCTGGAATTCTAGAAACCTGATCGTCGACGCCGGCGAATCGGACAAAGAGTGATCAAACATCGAACGGGCGCCTCTTTCTGAGAAGCGCCCGTTTTTATTTCCAAAGCAGTCAATCTGGCATGGCTTTAACGATTTTTTGTAATACCCGGGTAACCCCTGAAGCTGAGGAAATGCTCAGGGCGGGTACCGC
>JBILKY010000008.1:0-31277 GCA_044376395.1 Chthoniobacteraceae bacterium
GTGCACGATTGTCGGCATACCGCCGATGGAGGACTTCTACATGGGCACGGCGAGCGCGCGGATTTTCCTCCCCGTGTTTCAGATGAATTTTCCGGAGATTGTGGACATCGCACTGCCTGCCGAGGGAGTTTTTCACAACTTGGTGTTTGTCTCCATCCGCAAACAGTACCCGTGGCAAGCTTTTAAGATCATGCACGGGCTTTGGGGTATGGGGCAGATGATGTTCACCAAATACATCGTCGTAGTGGATTCGGACTGCGACGTGCAGGACACGAGCTCAGTGCTGTTCCGGATGTGCGCGAACACCGATCCCGGGCGCGACAGCATCTTGACGCGCAATCCAAGTGATGCGCTCGACCACGCGCCAAGCATCGCGAATCTTGGGACTCACATGGGTTTTGATGCCACCAAGAAGCTGCCGGGCGAGGGGTACCATCGCGCCTGGCCTGACCTCGTGCAGATGCCGGCGGAAATCGTTGCCCGCGTTGAGCAGATGCGCGCCCGCGTGTGAAAACTTTCGAAAGACCCCTATAAGTTTCGAGCCACGGCTATCCGGCCTGCGCTGCTTCCCTCTACCCCCCCCTGAGACGTTTTTTTAGTTTGGAACGAACAGCAAGCCGGCGTCGTCAGTACTTTATGGCAAAGTTCCGATCGGCGGTCTGGAAGCGCACGGTTCGATGCGCTAAAAGATCGGCGTGTACAGGCGCCCGAGCGCGGGCGTCCTGCTTTGGGCGGAACGCGGCGCGCTTGGATTTGGCGACTCAGCGGGGCAGGGCACTAGTCTCTATTTTTTCGGGCTGGGTGACGCAGGTTCCTCTTTGGACTCCTTCGAATCCTTGCCCTCTTTCGCTGATTTCGGCTTGCCTGAATCCGTGACTTTGAAGGCTAGCTTGCCATCTTCGGCAACCACCTTCGCGGTGTCTCCAGCCTTGATGTTTCCGCGCAGGATTTCTTCCGCCATCGGGTCCTCCAAGTAGCGCTCGACCGCGCGTCGCATGGGCCTTGCACCGTAGGCTGGGTCGTGGCCTTTTTCCGCTAGGAAATCTCGCGCAGCGTCTTCCAGTTCGAGAGTGATCTCCTTGATCTTGATCCGGTCGGTCACTTTGGAAATCTCCAGATCAACAATTCGCACCAATTCTGTCTTTGTCAGCGAATGGAACACGATCAGATCATCCAGACGGTTGATGAACTCGGGCTTCAGCACGCGCTTGGCTTCCTCCAAGATCTTCTCCTTCATCACATCGTACTTGGTCTCGTCCCGCTGTGACGCGCCAAAGCCCATCACCCCTTGCTTCTTGATCAGTTCGGCGCCGATGTTTGACGTGAGAATGATGATCGTGTTGCGGAAATCGATCTTCCTGCCCAGCGAATCCGTCAACTTTCCTTCCTCGAGAATCTGCAGCAGCAGGTGCATCACATCCGGGTGCGCCTTTTCGATTTCATCGAAAAGCACTACCGAATACGGACGCCGGCGCACTGCTTCTGAGAGTTGTCCGCCTTCCTCGTGTCCCACGTATCCCGGAGGCGAACCAATCAGCCTCGAGGAGGTGAACTTTTCCATGTACTCGGACATGTCGATCTGGATGAGCGCATCGCGGTCTCCAAACATGAATTCTGCGAGCGACTGCGCCAGAAACGTTTTTCCAACGCCGGTTGGACCGAGGAAAATGAACGAGCCGATCGGCCGTCTCGGATCCTTCAAGTCCGCCCTCGAGCGGCGCAGCGCCTTGGAGATCGCCACCACGGCTTCCTCCTGCCCGATGACGCGGCCGCGGAGATCCTCTTCCATGCGCAACAGCTTTGCAGTCTCGGCCTGTTCCATGCGACTGAGCGGAACTCCCGTCCATTTTGAAAGCACGTGCATGATGTCGTCTTCGCCAACGATCACTTCCTTCTCCTCGCGCTGCTGGCGCCATTGATTCAGGATATTCTCGAGCTTGTCCTTGGCCTGCTTCTCGGTGTCCCGAAGGGCGGCGGCCTTCTCGAAGTCTTGCGCTTTGATCGCGCCCTCCTTCTCGCCACGGATCTCTTCAATTTCCTTCTCGATCTCCTTGACGTTCGGCGGGCGCGTCATCGCGGCGATCCTGGCACGCGACCCCGCTTCGTCCATGACGTCAATCGCCTTGTCCGGCAGAAAGCGACCAGTCAGGTAGCGGTCTGAAAGTTTGGCTGCGCCCTCGAGCGCCTCGTCCGTGTAGCGAGCTTTGTGGTGCGCCTCGTATTTCCCGCGCAAGCCGCGCAGGATCTGGATCGTCTGGTCCACGCTTGGCGCCTCGACCTTCACCTGCTGGAAGCGGCGTTCGAGTGCTGCGTCCTTTTCGATGTACTTCCTGTACTCGTTGAGCGTGGTCGCGCCCACGCACTGCATCTCGCCGCGGCTCAGCGCTGGCTTAATGATATTCGAAGCGTCCATTGCACCCTCGGCGGAACCCGCTCCGACAATGGTGTGCAGTTCGTCGATGAAAAGAATCACGTTTTTGGCGCGTCGGATCTCGTCCATCACCGCCTTGATCCGCTCCTCGAATTGCCCCCGGTATTTCGTCCCGGCGACCATCAGTGCCAAATCAAGGGTGATGACTTTTTTCTCACGCAGAATTTCCGGCACGTTGCCGTGTGCGATTTCTTGAGCGAGCCCCTCGACGATGGCGGTCTTTCCAACGCCCGCCTCGCCGATGAGAACCGGATTGTTCTTCGTGCGCCGGCAAAGGACCTGAATCACGCGCTCAATCTCGTTTTCCCGTCCGATGACTGGATCAATCTCGCCCTTGCGCGCGAGCTCCGTGAGATCGCGCCCGAAAGCTCTGAGCGCGGGTGTTTTGCTGTCCTTTTTGGAGCCGCCGGCCGCGGCCGTTTCGGCGCCGCCCGACTCAGGTTCGGATTCCTGCGGGGTGAAATTGGGATCGAGCTCCTTGAGGATTTCATTCCGCGTGCGCTCGATATCGACTTCTAGATTCTTAAGAACGCGCGCCGCCACTCCCTCTCCCTCGCGCAGAAGGCCGAGGAGGATGTGCTCGGTGCCCACGTAAGAGTGGTTCAGGGACTTGGCTTCCTTGCCTGCTAGGGCGAGCACCTTTTTCACCCGCGGGGTGTAGGGGATGTTTCCGACCATTTTGGTCTCGGGGCCCGAGCCGACCTGTTTTTCGACCTCGCTGCGGACCGTATCCAAGTCGAGTCCCATCTTCTGAAGGACATTCACCGCCACGCCCTGCCCGAGCTTGATGAGCCCGAGCAAAAGATGTTCGGTGCCCACGTAATTGTGATTGAAGCGGTCCGCCTCCTTGCGGGCAAGGGTGAGGACCTGCTGTGCACGGGGAGTGAAGTTGTTCATCATAAGGCTTGGATTTTAAGCGGTGCCGGATCAGTCGGATTGGGCGGAGATATGCTTTCTGTCTCTGGAACTTATGACCCTCATGACGAGGTTTTGGTTCAAGAAGCCTCAAGAAATCGTAAGCAATGCCTTTTGGGATGCGTTCAATTTTGAAGCGAATGCACTTTCCACACACCCACACCATGAACCTTGCTTGGCCTCTGTGCAAGGGGCAGTGCAAAAGAACAATCACCTCGGCACGAAGGGGCGCTTTCGACTTCGATTCCACCCGCGCCCAGCATAGCGCACGATCGGGCTCGGGAAAGCGCTGTTCCAGCGCGCCGCGATTACACTCGCGATTGCCGCGTCACGCCGCGGTTAGTTGCCGCAAGGAAGGAGGTGAAATGAACAACCTCCGGCAGGTGTGGCAGTTCGGTTTCCATTCTAAGGAGCGCTTCTGGAAGATTTAATTTACTTCGGTACAGCAGTTTGTAGGCATCCTTGATGGCCTGCTGGGCTGCCGGCGAGAAACCGTGCCTCTCAAGCGCTACCTTGTTCAGACCGCGGATCTTGGCCGGATTTCCATCCGCGATGGTGTACGGAGGCACGTCTTGGACAATCTTGGAGCACCCCCCGGTGATTGCATACGCGCCGATTCGGCAGAATTGATGCACTGCGGTGAGGCCGCTGATAATTGCGTGGTCTCCGACCTCCACATGACCCGCGATGGTTCCGTTGTTGGAGAAAATGACGCGGTTACCCACGGTGCAGTCGTGGGCAACATGGCTGTACGCCAAAAAATTACCCTCGTCGCCGATTCTGGTTGAGGCGCCCGGGGAGGTTCCTCGGTTCACCGTCACAAACTCCCTGAAGGTATTGCCGTTGCCAACCTGCAGGTGCGTGGGCTCGCCCGAGTACTTGAGATCCTGGGTCTGCTGGCCGATCGAGCAGAATGCGTAGAACTTGTTGTTACTGCCGATTTTCGACGGACCCATGATGGTCACTTGATTTTGCAGCCAGCAGTTTTCCCCAAGCTCGACATGGGCTCCAATCACGCAGAAAGGCCCCACCTCACAACCCGCACCGACCGATGCGGTGGGGTGGATGATTGCGCTCGGATGAATGACGGTTGGATTGCTCACCGGTCGACGAGTCCGAACATGAGTTCCGCTTCCGAAACCACCTCTTGATTCACGAGGCAGCGGCCCTTCGCTTTCGCCACGTTGCGCTTTAACTGGGTAAGTTCCACCTCGATGAAGAGGGTGTCACCCGGCACAACGGGTTTGCGGAACTTTACAGAGTCAGCGCTCATAAAATACCCGATCCGCCCAGCGTTCCCCGGCTTGTTCAGAAGGAGGATGCTCCCGACTTGGGCCATCGCCTCCAGTTGCAGGACTCCGGGCATGATGGGCTGGCTCGGAAAATGGCCTTGGAAGAAGGGCTCGTTAATGGTTACGGATTTGACTCCGGTGCAGTGCATCTCGCTTTCCATGCTGACGACGCGATCGACCATCAGGAAAGGATAGCGGTGCGGCAGGAGCTTCATCACGTCGTTGATGTCCATCACGGCGCCGCCTTTTGGGGTGACCGCGGGGGGGACCATCGCCATGGCCTTCCCAAACTGCTTGGCGATGGCGCGTGTGAGTTCCGCATTGGGCCCGTGCCCAGGCTTCACCGCCACCACGTGCCCTTTCACGGGGCGGCTAAAGAGGGCAAGGTCGCCGATGATGTCGAGCACCTTGTGGCGTGCAAACTCCTCGGGGAAACGAACGGGCTCACGGCTGAGGACCGAATCCCCTTTCACGACCACCGCATTCTCGAGGCTGCCCCCCTTGATGAGCCCCTTGTCGAGAAGCGGCTTAACGTCCTCGTAGTACACAAAGGTGCGAGCGGGTGCGATTTCGCGCTCGTAGATCTCGGGTGAAATTTCAGTGGAGAAGTACTGTGTGAACCTTCCTTCGGGCCCGACGTTGGTGCAGGAGACTTTGAATCCGTTGTATGGGAGCAGCGTGAGGAGCGATCCTGAGGAGGTCTCGATGTGAATGGGTTCGCTGACTTCGAAAACCGGGCGGGGTGCGTCGAGCTTTGCCACGCCAGCCTTTTTGATGAGCTCCACAAACGAGATGGCGCTTCCGTCGCCGATGGGCGGTTCGCTTGCGTCCATTTCAATGAGAGCATTGTCCACGCCGAGGCCGGAAAGGGCGGAGAGGACATGTTCCACGGTGTGGACCCGGACGTTCCCTTCGCCGAGAGTGGTGGCGCGCTCGACGGTTTTGACTAGGGCTATGGAAGCATCGATGACGGGCTTGTCCGGGAGGTCGCTCCTGCGGAATTTGCGGCCGTGACCTGCGGGTGCCGGATGCAGGGTGAGCGTCACCTTTTGGCCGGTGTGAAGGGCGGAGCCGCTCAGGGAGGCGCTCGAAGCCAGGGTTTGTTGGTGGTGGGTCATCGGGGCGGGTTTTATGCAGGAGGCGAGCCGATTGGACAAGCGAAGTTCACTGTGCGGCGCGGGAATCAGCACGGGGACGGGTATCTTGCATTCCTTTCGGCATCGTCGTATAGTCCTTTAATGATTGATTATATGCAAAAAGGTGGGCCACTCATGTGGCTTCTGCTTTTCTGCAGCGTTCTCGGAGGAGCCGTTTTTCTGGAGCGCTCCTTGTTTTATTTCCGGGTGACGCTGCACTTGGGTGATTTTATGCGGGGCCTCTCCAATTTGATCCGGCACCAGCGCTGGTCGGAGGCGCAGGTTGAATGCGCGAGTTTTTCCACCCCAGTGACCCGGGTTCTTCACGCTGCGGTTTTGCGTCACGGAGCGCCACGGGAGGAGTTGCGGGCAATCGTGCAGGAGGCCGGCCAGCTTGAGGTTTTACGTCTGGAGCAAAATCTGGGGCTGATTTCTGGGATCGGGCTCGTGGCTCCATTGATCGGTCTGCTGGGGACGGTTACCGGCATGATCGAGGTGTTTTCCAAAATCAGCTCCCAAAGCGGGCTCACTAGCTCCACCGACCTCGCTGCTGGGATCTATCAAAGCCTGCTGACAACGGCGGGGGGGCTGGTGGTGGCGATCCCGTGCTCTATTGGCTACGCCTATCTTTCGTCACGGGTGAATGCCCTGATGCGTGACATGGAGCGGGCGGGGATCGAGGTTGTGAACCTGATCATGGACAGCCGGGTGGAATCGCAAATCATCGAGTTCGGTTCGGCATCAAGGTCCCCACGCTCCTCAAGGCCTTCAACGGGGGCGGCGGAGTAGGTAATCCTTAAAACGGGCATCGCGGACCGCCGGCTCGGGGTTACTCTGAAACGAAGCGCTTATCTGTCGCCGCTTGAACTGAATCACTCCGAGCGCCCATGAAACTCACCCGGACTTTTCAGTTCAGAGTTGAACTTTTCCACGTTCTGCCTCTGGTCAACGTGGTGTTCTTGGCGTTACTGCTTTTCTCCTTGAGCTCGCGCTTCACGCTGCAGTCCGGGGTGGTTCTTTCTCTGCCCGCTTCGACTTTTACAATCGCACCGCAGAGCGACCCGTTGGTGATCAGTATCACCGCCGCTCCTGTGCCCACTTTGTACCTGCGCGAGCAAAAGGTCAGCGTTGCTGAACTCGAGCAGGCCCTCTTGGACCGAGGGTTGGCGGGGAGGCCTGTGGTGATACGAGCGGATGCAGGGACTCCTTATGAAAAGGTTGTTGAAATCAGCAATCTGGCACTGAAGAGGGGATTCGCTGTGGCTCTGGCTTTTCAACCTGAAGCCTCGGTTCTCCCGAAGTGAGGGGCCCGGAAATTTTGTACTCATGCAGCTTGTCCAAGGGTTGACGTTTGATTGGCCTCTGCGGCGCTGGTTTTCAGCCCGGTTTGCATCGCTCTTTTTGGTTTCAGCGCTGGTGCACGCTGCGGCTTTCTTTGTGTTCCAAGTCGTAGAGAATTCCGTGGTGAACAGCCCAGCGCGGGAGCGTGGGGTGACACTGCTCAGCTCCGATGTTGCGGAGCATCGGTTGCTTCTTGAGGCGGTTCAGGCGGAGGCACCCACCATGGCGCTCTCTCACGCCTTGCTGCCGGTGGATGACGTGTTGCGGGTTCCGTACCGTTCCTCGTTTGATGGGGCCGGAAGGATTGTTCGTGATGTGGAGCGGCTCAAAAACCGGGATGCCTACCCGATGCCTTTTCTAATCCCCGGCGAGAAGACGCCTGCCGGTAAGCGTGCCGGTGACGGCAGGAGTGCCGAGAAGGAGTTCGTGGGGCGGGTGGAGTTTTCAGAGCCGCTTGCTTCTAGGGCCTTTAGTTGCAAGATGCCGGTTCCGCGCTTGCCCTTGTCCCATGCCGTGTTGAGTCCAACCTATTGGATTGGGGTTTCTCCCAGCGGCGATGTTCAGTGGGTTTTGCCGTCCAGGAGCAGTGGAAGCGAGGAGACGGACTCCGAGGTGTTGAGCTTCGTAAAATCCATCAAGTTTGAGTCTCGGAGTAGCGCGGTAGAGTGGGCGGATGCGACCGTTGTTCTGGGTAGTCCTCTGCGTTCAGAAGGGGGCACTCGCTGATTATGATTCGCGTTGGTTTAAGCTCCCTCGCAGTGGTCCTTGTGGTGTTGATGCTCGGGCCAGTGATTGCCTTGTGGATTCATGGGGAATGGCAGCGTAGAAGACGGGAGCAGCAGGCTGCGCGTCAGGTCGCACGATGCGGGATGTGCGGTTTTCATTTCCGGCGTGAAGAGGAGGGACTCCGGCGTGAAGAGCAGGGGCAAGTCGCCACGAGTTGCCCGCGCTGCAGTGCACTCGTGAACCTCGCGTAAACTGCTGCTGCCACAATCATTTGGCTTGCATGCGAGGATTGGACTCTGAATTTTGAACCTTAGTACCGCCTCCATCCCTAATGCAAAACGACACCCACATGCCGCCAGCGAAAGCTGTTGAAACATGTAAGAACTGTCGGCTGCAGTTGGATCTGACGGATGTTGCTCCGCTGACCATGGTGGAGTGTCCCGTTTGCAAGCAGCCGATGGAAGTGCTCAAAAAATTCGGCCCGTTCGAACTTCAGCGGATACTTGGCAAAGGTGGCATGGGTGCTGTTTACAAGGCTGTTGATTTGACGCTCAAGCGGCCTGTCGCACTGAAGGTCCTGCAATCCACTTGGAGTTCCAACCGCGAGTTGACCGCGCAGTTTGAGAGGGAAGCCTCGCTCACAGCGCGGATCAATCACCCGAATGTCGTGCGGGTCTATTCGACCGGCGTCGCGTACGGCATGTTTTATATCGCGATGGAGCTGGTGGATAAGGGTGCCTTGGACACGAAGATGGACGCGGTGGGGAAGGTGCCGGAGGAGGAGGTTCTGCAGACTTGCATGCAGGTTGCGGAGGGGTTGGCTGCAGCGCATCGGGCTGGATTGATTCACCGGGATATCAAACCGGGCAACATCCTTTTCGGTGAGCAGAATCAGGCCAAAATCGTGGATTTCGGACTGGCTTTGATGTCGGCCCAGTCCACTGCGGGCGGCGGTGAGTTGTGGGGCACTCCCTACTACATTGCTCCGGAGGCCCTCGAAGGACGGAGGGAGGATTTTCGCTCTGACATGTACGCGCTTGGCGCATCGATGTGGCATTCGTTGGTTGGTGCTCCTCCTCATTCATGCTTGAGCACGTCGATGCCGGAGCTGTTGGCCAGTAAGCGGATGCCGGTGGATTTAAGGCAGGTGTTGCCCTCAGTGCACCCTTTCACGGCTGCAGCGCTCAACAAGACGATTGCATTTGATCCCGACCAACGTTACCCGGACTATGAATCGCTGATCGCGGACTTACGCCACGCGTTAGCAGGTTTGCGTTCGGGCGGGGATTCCGTTGCCCCGTTGAGAGCAAAGAGTAGCGGCAAGATGATTGCGGTGACCGCTGCGTGCGCCGTGGGTGTGGTGGCCATCGCCGCGTTGATCTCTAAAAGAAGCCGCAACACGGATGTCACTGTGGTCGAGGAGGCAGGAAGCACCGATGAATCACGATTTCAGTCCGCCCTTAAATCGATCGCCAAGGGGCGCTTAGATGCCGCTGTAAAGAGTTTGGATCTTGTTTCGAAATCTCAAGCGCTCAGCGGAAGGATGAGGGTCCTTTCAAAGGCGGCGCTCGCGTTGTCGCATTCCCTCGCTGGCAAGAAGCCGCTCTTCACCTCCGTGCTTGAGGAGCTCGATTCTCTGGATTTGAAGCATGAACCCGAGTGGGGTGCCTTGGCGAAGGCTCTCGCAGAGGCGGGTGCGAAAGCTTCTGCTGCGACTGTTCCAAATCAAAATGCAGAAAGGGAGGCCTTGCGTCAGTTCTTTGTTGGGCTTTCTGCGATATCAAACGCTGATTTGTTAAGCGCGAAGGTGGCTTTGGATTTGGCGGAAAACCTGCGCCTCGCTCAGGGTGATCCTGAAGTAGGTGCTATTCTTGCGTTGGTCCCTGATGTGCTAAAAGAGGTGGAGTTGGTTTTAAAGGTCACGAATCTCGCTGCGGAGGTATCGGCGTCGAATGATCCGGCGGCGCTCCAGAAAGAAGCCGAGTCTGCAGTGGCTCTCATTCACGTTGCCCCCGTTCTTAAGTCGGTGGTTTCTGCCAAAGTGTCTCAGATAAAGAAGGCGGTTGCCGATGCGACCGCTGCAGCCAAGGAGAAAGAAGCCAAGAAGGCGGAGAAGACCAAGGCGCCAGCAACGGAGGTCGCACAAAAGCCCGCCCCGGACGATCCAGCGCTCATGGTGAAGCCCACGCCGGCCCCCGCGCCTGTCTCGACTCTTCTAAAGGCCTCTCCAGCTTTTGTCGCAGCCCGCGCGAAAGCCATGGATCAATTCCAATCGTTCCTCTTCAAGGAGGGAATTCGCGAAGCGAGGTCCTTTGTGGCTGCCTCGGACTCAGACAAACGGCGTCAAAAATCGCTCATCGACCAACTCACTTCCGCTCAGTCGCTCTTCGAGTGGGTGGTAGCCGACGTCAATCGTTTGGGCGGTTCCCCCGCAGCCGGCAGGGTGGCGCCCGTCATGAGGAATGGTAGTCCCTTCCAGTCCGTCCCCGCGGCTGCGGATGCGTCTGAACTCAAGGTCCAAGTGGCCGGTAGCGCAATGGTTCCGATCAAGTGGGACAAGCTCTCTCCTTTGTTTCTCTTGAAATGGCTGCAGGCTCGCGTTTCATCCGTGCCGCTCGGTCCGCAGCGGGCCGAGTTGTTGTGGGGCGGAGCAAATTTGAGCCTGCTGATGAATTCGATTCAGAACGCAGAGGCGTTCTCAAAGGAGGCGGCCAAGTCAAATCCTGACTACGCAAGGATCTTTGAGGAAATGCGCGAACAAGCGTCCACGCCGTAGGCCCATTTTGCTCATTCGGCTTTTATGGCGCCTTTAGTCCGTAAAATTTCCGAGCATTCCCGCCGAAGAATGCCGCCCTCTGTTCGGCACTCCAATCCCCGATCCAGGCCTCCGTGGTTTCCAGCCAGCGTTCGTAACTGCTCGCAAGAAGGCACACAGGCCAGTCGGACCCCCACATGAGTCTCTCAGCTCCGAAAGCCCCCACAATGATGTCGAAATAGGGTCGTAGCTTTCCGGATTCCCAGTTGGAATGGTCCGCTTCCGTGACCATTCCCGACACTTTGCAAAACACATTCGGAGCGCCCGCTAGTTCCTTGATTTGCGATGCCCAAGGTTCCATGGTGCCCGATACGATCAGCGGTTTGGCGCAGTGGTCCAGCACGAAGAACTGCTCTGGAAAATGGCGAACCAGTTCAATCGCTGCGGGAAGTTGCTTCGGATAAATCAACAGATCGTAGCACAGGCCAAAAGTGGAAAGCTTTCCGACGCCGCGCATGAATTCGCTGCCGACAAGAAACCGGTCGTCAGGCTCGTCCTGTGCGACGTGACGGACGCCAACGAATTTTTCATGACCAGAAAATTTCGCAAGTTCCTCTTCAACATGCTCAGATCGCAGGTTTACCCATCCCACCACGCCCAAGACGGATGCGTGTTGATCCGCTAATTCCAGAAGCATCTGGTTTTCCTCCGAGCATTGGCGAGCTTGTACAGCAATCGAGCCTGCAAAGCCCAGGTCCCTCTGGATCACTTCCAGATCTGAAGGAAGCCATGTCGCGTGTAGGGCGGAGCCCTCTGGAATCCAAGGGTACTCAGTCCTCGAGTAATTCCAGAAATGTTGGTGTGAATCAATCCGGCCAGTCATGACGCTTGAGTCGTGTTTTTAAGTGGCGGTTAGTCGCCAACGGAGACCACTGCCTTGAGAACTCCGCTTGCAGGGTTGAGCCAATCGGTGAAGCGCTCCGGCACTTCTTCAAGGGCCGCCCGGTGGGTGATCCACGGGCTTGTGTCAATCTTGCCGTCCTCGATCAAGCCAATGATTTTTTTGAAATCGGGTGAAAGTGCGTTCCGGCTCGCGAGAAGAGTGAGTTCTCTTCGGTGCATCAATGGATGACCAAAATGAATCTCCTCCGAGGTCACCCCGACATAGACCAGGCGTCCTGCGAAGCTGAGGTAACGGAGGGCGGCGCTCATGGAATGGTGGCTCCCTGTTGCGTCAATCACGACTTGTGGAAGCGTGCCATCGCCAATGGACTCAAGGGCTTTGACGTTTCCCTCGATGTCGGTGGACATGAGCGTGTCTTGAACCTTCATTGCCCCGCGGACAAACTCGAGCCGCCGCTCGTTGGTGTCCATTACGACGGTTCGGGCGCCTGAAAGTTTGGCGAACTCGACGACGGAAAGTCCGATCGGGCCCGCTCCAATCACAAGAACAACTTCGCCGGCCTTTGGTGCTCCGCGCTCGATCGCATGATAACCAATCGCCAATGTTTCGACCAGTGCGAGCTGATCATACGAAAGCTTGCGCGAGATATGTAGCTTTCGCGCTGGCACAGTGAAGAGTGGCCGCATCCCGCCGTCGCAGTGTACGCCCAGTGTCTGGTGATTTTCGCAGCAGTTGGTGTGTCCGGTCCGGCACGAATAGCATCGCTGGCAGTTAATATACGGCTCCACAGAACAGCGATCGCCGGGGCTGACGTTTGTCACGCCCTCTCCAATGGCCACCACTTCCACTCCCAGTTCATGGCCCGGAATGCGAGGATACGAAAAAAACGGCATTTTTCCGAGATACCCGGAGTAGTCGGTTCCGCAGATGCCGACTTCGTGCACGCGCACCACCGCCTCTTCCTTCGCGGGAGAGGGTGGTTCCGCGATATCAATGAGGTGCCAGTGTTTTGGTTCGACGAGTTGAAGAGCCTTCATGAGCGAGGAATGCGTTAATTGTTTTCAGGACGCCCTTCGATGTGGCCGAGATTTTTGACAGGGGCGAAAATCGCGAGCACATCCGATAGCAGTTGCTGGTCGAGCGGTTCGCTCGCCCATTTTGCCCAGTTCTCGATGTTTTTCGGATTCGCAGATCCGGCAATTGTCGTCGCGATCCCCTCGTGAGCGAGTGAGTACTGGAGCGCTAGCTTTGCAATGTCTACATTTCTTGAGGTGCAGAGAGCGGCTGCTGCGCGTGCGGCCGCCTTCACCTCCTCGGGTTCCTTCAGCCAAGCGGGAAGGGGAGCGTTGGTCAGGAGGCGCGCCGAGAACGGGCCGGCGTTCATGACGCCGACCCCTGCGGTCGTCATTTCCGGCAGAAGCTCATCCGCAAGGCGGGTGTTCTGAAGGGTGTACTGGTTGTAGGACAAAATGCAGTCCAGCGGCGTACTCTCCACAACGCGCCTGAAGATTTTCATCGGATAACCCGAAATGCCGATGAATCGCGCCTTTCCCTGCTCTTGAACTTTGCGCATTGCCGGGATGGTTTCAGCGATGATCTGTTCGATATCCACGAATTCAATGTCATGGGCTAGCAGGATGTCGAGGTGGTCTGTGCCGAGGCGGTGCAGGCTGACATCGACGCTCTCGAGCACTCTTTTGTATGAAAAATCAAAGTGCCTTAGATCATAGCGCCCGAGCTTTGTGCACAGAGTGTAGTTGCTGCGTGGGATTCCCTTCAGCGCTACGCCGAGCAAAACCTCGCTCATGCCCCGGCCGTAAAACGGTGAGGTGTCGATCAGATTAAGTCCGGCGTCCAGCGCGACATGCACACTCCGGATCGCCTCGTTCAAGGTGACGTTGCGAAATTCCTGTCCGAGTGAGCTTGCGCCGAAAGAGAGCTTCGGCACTTTTAATCCAGTATTCCCCAGTAGTCGTGTTTCCATTTTTCGGATCGTTTTGTGAAGGTTTTGTGTGGGAAGACGCGTGCCTCATCGGGTCCGGCAGCCCATTACCAGCAGGATGTTGGCCCACAACGATTGGTCTGCGGTTTGGATCGTCAGGACATGATCCGTAGAGCTCACAGCATCGTAGAACTCCCATTTCTGGATCGGATCGAGCTTAAGTTTGAGGCCAGCGTCCGCGATCTCACTCCTGTACTCTGACCAGACCGGAGGCTCGCCCATTTGCGCATAGGGATCATCCGCGGGGATTCCCATCGTGTGTATGGAGTCCAACGGCACGGCTCTCAGGAGTGTCCGGAGGACTTGGGTGCAGTTAACCACTCCGGGCGAAAGTGCGAGGCTAACAACCTCAGCATTCGGTCCGCGCTTGCTTGATGCCGGATAGTTTCCATCTGCTATCAAAATCTTGGAGTGATGTCCGGCGCGTGCGATGACTTCTGTGATTTTTGGGTGGAGTAGTTCGTGGTAGAGCATGGAGTCGGGTTTGGAGATTCAACGCTGGTGCGCCGCGCACCGCAGGAAGGCGGGGCTTTTCTTTACGCAAACAAATCCCTGAAACTATTGATGGTGCGCGTTGCTGCTTGATCAGAATCCGGCAGCGGAAGAATTTCCGCCGACACGTATCCGTCGTATGCAACTTCTCTTAGCAGCGCCGCTATCGACCGCGCTTCCGTGTGTCCCATCCCAACGGCGCGGCGGTTGCTGTCGGCGAAATGCACGTGCCCTAGGATGCCCTTTGTCGCGAGGACGCGCAGAGCGCCGCAAAGGTCTTCCTCTTCAATATTCATGTGAAAAAGGTCCGCCAGAACTTTCACACCGCGAATCCCGCGTGATTGAATAAACATCGCGGCGTCACTTTGCCGGTTTATGAGATTTGTTTCATACCGGTTTAGCGGTTCGTAGAGAAAATGGGTGCCGAGCGCTGACGCTGTTTTACCTGCTTCTACCAGTGCCTCGGCAAGCCAGTCGAGAGCCTGTGCCCGCTCGATGCCGGTTTCCACGCGTCCCTGCATTGAACCCAAAATCGCGGGAGCGCCGAGTTTCGCGGCGCGAGCGATGATTTTTCCAATGAATGCGCGTGCCCTGACTCGGATCTCCGCGTCAGGGTGGCAGAGGTGGAGTTTGTGTTTGACCCATCCAGCACCCGTGCCGACCGCTGCGATAGACATCCCGTGGACTTTGCAAAGCGCAGCAGCTTCATCGGTATCGACGGCGTCCGCATCCGGCGGGAAAATTTCCATTCCGTGAAAACCGAGTTTTGAGGCGCGGGCGAACGCGTCGTGCAGGCCGTTCCAATAAACGAAAGGCCCTCCATGCGCCTCGGGCACTAGCGAGACTGTGATTGCGCAGCGGATCATGAGTTAGCCTTGTGAAATAAGTTGGATGTGTTTGCCAAGGTGCTTCTCAAGTACCTCGGAGTGGAGGTCGGCATGGGTGTGGAGCGCTTCAAGGATACCTTCTTTAAATAAGCGACCGGACTCGGTCTTCCCAACGGTCAGGACGCTTCCGAAGGTCACGTGGAGGATCTGGCGTCCTGCGACTTGATCCAAATATTGATCCTCAGCGTCGTTGGCGGAAAGCGCTGAAGCAGACTGCACGTCGCCAAGCCTTGCGGAAATGTGGTAGCTCGCCTTGTCGGTATCAAAACGGCTGCGCGAGTATTCAACGATCTCGCGGAAAAGCGCGCTATCGGTGCGGGCCACGACGCGCAATGCCTCCAAATAACTGGTCCCCGCGGTTTTTACATGGAGCAAACTTCCGCAAACGCGTCCGACCGCTGGGTAGATGCTGAATTTGTCAGAACCGCTGTGAACGCTGATTTTGTAAGGCCCGCAATATCGGGCGATGGCTACATGGATTCTCAGCTCCTCCTCGAAGCGTGCGAGGTCACCTTTGTAATCAATGCCCTTCTCGAACTCACCAATGAAGCGTGGGGCCACGGATGTTGCCATAACCCCACGCCGTTTGAGTTCCATCCCTATGAATAGATGCTCCATCGGAGTTGTTGGTGAGTCGGTTTCATCAACCGAAACCTCAAAGTCCGCTCCTTTGCCTGCGCGCGCGTTGGTAATCCATCTGGCCATTTGAGCTGCGTAGGCGATGGCTGCTCCGTACTTCACGATGGCGCGCAGGAGCGGTGCGCGGTCTTTCACGGGAATAGTGATGCCGTTGCCAAGGTCGAAGGTTTTTCCGAGGTAAAGGCTTTCCACTTCGGAGACGTTTTCAAAGGAACCGCCCTTCACCGCATCTTGCGCTGCAGATTCAAGATCGTCTCTCTCGAGGGAGTCCGCGTGGTTTTGGACATGCGCAGAAGGATCAATCGTGAAAAACGTGAAACCGGCCGCAGCGAGCGTTTCGACGTCTTCACGCGTTTTCAAGTGGTCAGCGTCTGCTCCCCAGACGCCGGTGTAGTTGCAGGCCGCAATCCCTGCCTGCGCCGCGGCCAGAACCTCGGGTGCGGTTCGCTGGGTGCGGGAGAGTTCGCGGACGGACTGCTGCGCGAAGATGGGCTGCAAATGGCCGTATTTGAGGGCTGCGATATGCCCCGGCGTTGCAAGCCCGAGGCGGTCACCAAATCCGAAGGTGGGCTGAAGTCCTAAGAGGGAGGGTTGCGAAAGTCGGTCCATAGCTTTCATAAATCTGCCTTGGATCACCCCGCGCGGGAATGTAGTTACTTGACCAATACATACCAATTCTTGACCGATATCGGCCTGGGATAGCTCTATAAACACTCAGATACCAGCTGTGCAATCCGATCATTTTCAGACACGCCAAGGCCTGCCGGATTTCGTCTCACGACAGGTGACGCAGGCGAGGCGGTATTTTTTTGATCTGCGGCCTGAGAAAAACAGAGCGCTGGCGCTCATCTGCGGAGGCTGCGAGCGCGTGGAGGGTGACTACCGGGTTGAGCGCTCAACCTTTCCATTTCACTGCGTGGAACTCGTCGCAGAAGGCGAGGGAGATGTTCTTTTGGATGGGCAACTGCGCCAACTGCGGCCGGGGGTTGTTTTTGCTTACGGTCCGAAGACAAGGCATAGAATCCGGAGCTCTGCCACGAGGCCGATGCTCAAGTACTACGTGGATTTCAGCGGCTGGGAGGCGGAGGTGCTCCTCGCTGCGGCTGGTCTTGGAGGATCAAACGCTTTGCGAGTTACGCCTGTGGAGGAGGTTGTGGATCTTTTTGAGAGCCTTCAGAGGGATGCCTCAAGCGAGCACCCTGCCGCTCCTGAGATCTGCGAGCTTTTGCTCCGTTTGGTGCTGCTCAAAATCCGGGAGCGGACGCTTCCGGCTAGGGAAGGGGAGCCCAAGGCGTTCGCGACCTACAAGCGCGCTCGGGGCCTGATGGAGCAAAACGCCTTAAAATGGTCGACTGTCGGTGAGGCTGCCGATGAGTGCGGAATTGCCCCAGAGACCCTCAGTCGGCTTTTCCGCAGGTATGCACACACCAATCCCCACCTTTTCTTGCGGCGTCGGAGGATGAGTCGAGCTGCCGAACTTCTCCTTGATGCGGGGATGAAGGTTAGCGCTGTCGCTGCCGAATTAGGGTTCTCTGAGCCGAGCCATTTCTCGCGATCCTTCAAACAGGTGTACGGGGTGTCTCCTGAGCGTTTCGTGCGAGAAGTGAAAGGCGCGGGCGAGGTTGGAGGCGAAGGGGGGCAGGCGGCAGTATCACCGCTGGGGCGGTTATGAGCTTTACGCCGAGGAGATTTCGCGGCTTGGAAAAGCGTGGTTTTGCTGCCAGCATACAAAGCCGCTGGCGTGTAGCTATCGGCTATTCCTATGAATCCATCTGATTACCCCACGATTTGGCAGCGCAGGACGATGTGGAGTGCGCTAACTGCTGTTGCGCTTGCAACGATCGGAAGTATTGCGGTTGGTTTGATTTGGACGGCTGCGCAGGTGATCAGTTTTCTGCAGCCCATTCTCATCCCATTCGCGGTCGCTGGTGTGTTGGCTTACCTGCTCGATCCGGTGGTTTCAAAAATGGTGGAGTGGGGGATCCCAAGGAGGCCGTCGGTCCTCATGGTTTTCGCGGTTGTCTCCGCGTTGTTGCTTTGGGGTGCGATCTGGTTTGTTCCAGCAATCTCGCACCAAACTGTGAACCTGATTCACCGGGTTGACGACTACACGCGCACGACCCGTTCACGCGTGATCGAACTCGGTAAATCGCTCCGACAAAAGTACGGCTTCGACGTCCTTCCAACTTTGGATGATTCCCCGGATGACTCTTCCGATACCAAGCGCGTCGAGCCTGTAGAAAAGTCCGACAGCACCTCTTTGGATGCAGCAAAAGCTGCTAAGAATGGAAACAGCTTGGAAGAGCTGATTGATGTTCAGAAAATCCTCAAAGGCGACTGGCTTAAGAGTTCTTTGACCGCGCTGGTCAACAATTCCATCCGAATGATCCGTAGCAGCGTCGGTGGTTTTTTGAGTGTCTTCGGGTTTCTGCTGTCTCTCATCATTATCCCAATCTATCTGTTCTACTTCCTGATCGATGCGCGCAATATTTCGGCGTCCTGGCAGGATTACTTGCCGATCCGCGCTTCCCAGTTCAAGGACGAGGTGGTGTCATCCCTCACGGAAATCAACGGATACATTATCGCTTTCTTTCGGGGGCAGCTTTTGGTGAGTGTCATCAACGGCACTGCAACAGCATTGGGACTGGTCATTGTCGGGCTCGATTTCGGGTTGCTCATCGGCCTCGTACTTTGCGTGCTAGGACTGATCCCTTACTTGGGGATTCTCGTGTGCTGGATTCCCGCGGTGATTATTGCAACAGTACAGGAAGGCACGGGCACCTTCATTCCCTCCGATCCGGGTTGGTTGTTTCCGTTGGTGGTCACTGGAATTTTTGTGCTTGTCCAGAAAATCGACAGCTTTTTCATCACACCGAAAGTCGTTGCGAGCCGCGTTGGTTTGCACCCTCTCACCGTGATCGTTTCTCTGTTCATGTGGAGTCTGCTGATTGGCGGTTTGTTGGGCACCATTCTGGCAGTACCCTTGACCGCTACGCTCAAGGTGCTGTTGAGGCGGTACGTTTGGGAACGGAGAATCCTGCGTGCGGCTCAGATGTCGATGGAAGAGTCGCGTGACGCCACACCTGCCTCTGAGGCTACAAAGGTTTCTCAGAAATAGTCCTTCGTCGGGCTTTCCCGTTGTCCGTTGTCGCCGACGCTGAGGTGCTGTCGAGAGTGCTGTTGTTTCATAAAAAGTTTCCCAGAGACTTCAATCTCTGCACGGAAACACTTTCTGTTGTGCCGAGTTCTTGGGCGAAAATCGAGACTCTCAGTTCCTCCAACAGCCACCGGAATTCGGAGTGTCTGGCCTCGGGCACTTTGCGCTCCCAGTTTGTGAAAATCGACAATTGAGCCTGCCTTTCAGCGTCTTTTGCAGGCTTGAGTATGGCTCTCTCCGCGCGGACCAGAACAGCTTTGAGGTACCTTGGAATATGTTGGAGTCGGCTGAAAGTGGTGTGATCGAGTAGGTTTTTTGGGGCGATGCGTTCGACCTCAGCCTCCATGCCTTTGAATCGTTTTGGACTTGAGAGAACCTTTTCCCTCATCTCCGTGATTTGCCGGCAGTATTCGCTCAGCTCGTAACAAAGGCCAGGTAGTGCACGGCGCCCGAAGTCAACGAAATCCTCGAAGCTTTTATGCTGCAATGCAATCAGCGGGTTCCATTGAAATGCATGGTCCAGGAGGCGTTGGAGTGCTGTTTTTTCAAAGACATCCGGATCCGCTGTGTGTTGTGTTTCAGCTGCCTTCAGTTGAATCGCGAGGTTTGCAAAGCCGCTCTTTGCGAGGGTTTTCTGGTTCCCAGATTTTGCAGATGTGATCTTGTGTCCGATCCGCTGAAGTTCCCTGCGTAGCATGCTCAAATCTTTTGCGATCGCCAGTTCGACGAGTTTTCGGATCCCTTTTGGGGTGCTCTCGCGAGCGTCATTCAGCGTGCGAAACAGGCGAAGATTCACAGATTCGCCAGAGGCTTCCAGCCCGGGGTATGCATGGAGCGGCGCCCCGCCGATTTCCTCCACGAAAATCGATTCCGGAACATCCCCGATTGACCAGTTTGTGAGGCCACTGCGCTCCCACTGGTTGGCGATCTTAAGCCATGAGTTCGATCGGTGATCGTGTTTGTTTACCTGTTCTTTGATTACCCCGATATCGCGACCGCTAAGGATCGCTCTTTTGTGATTGTCAACAACCTCAACACGAGGCCGAAGGTGCTTCGGGAGGCATTCCTCCGGCCAGTCCGTAGCGTTGATTTGCACGCGGTATTTCCTGGAAAGAAACGTGGCCAGTGCGGTCTGAAAATCTCCACGCCCGGGATCAAACTCGCGCGCAACCTCCTGTGCCCGCTCATCGAGTGGAGCCAATTGTCGGCGGATCGCCTTTGGCAGGGCCCGAAGGAGTGCGTTGATTTGCTCCTGCCGTAATCCCGGTACCATCCACTGGATCTGCCCGGAAGTGAGTTGCGATGCGACGGGCAGGGGCACCTGAACCGTCACACCATCGGACTCCTCCCCGGGTGAAAATGCATAACTCAACGGCAGGACGCTGGTGCCAAGCGCGATCTTGTCCGGAAACTGCTCACGGTCAACTGAGGTGTCCGTCTCTCCAACGAGCTCACTCTCGGCCACGTGGAAGTAGTCTGGATTGGAATGCGTCTTTTCGGCGTGCAGACGGTTCAGATCGTGCACGGATGAGACGTTCTTGATCCTAGTGCTGTAAAATCTGTACATCGCCTCGTCGAGATCCTGGGCTTGATGGTGTCGCACGCGAGTCAGCGCTGTTTCGATGCGGCTGCGCGTTTTGCCGTTCTCTTTAAAAAATGGGAGCGGAATGTGTGCGTCCTCCGCGAGAAGGGCACCACGGATGAAGAGCTCGGTAGCGTGTGCCGGATCAATTTTGCCGTAATCTGCGTGTCTCTTTGAGATCAAAAGACCGTGGAGGAGGATCCGCTCCACGCAAAGAACTCTCGATGACTTTGCGCTCCAAAAAGGCTCGTGGTACCGCTTTTCACAAAGGTGCGCGCCCAATTCTACCGCCCATTCCGGATCAATTTTTGCTACCGTTCGCGCGAATAATTGTGAGGTTTCCACAATTTCAGCAGCGACAATCCATTCAGGCTGCGCCTCCTTCTTTTCCTTCGTGGAGTCCGGCTGCGTCACTTCGCGATTCTTATTTGCCGGTCGGGATCTTAAATAGAGTGCTGAGCCTGGGAAAATAGTCAGAAGCCGGCTTCCAGAAGCCTTATATTGGTTCCGGCCATCTTTTTGCGCGATATGTCCCAGTAGACCGCTGAGAATCGAGCGGTGGATGCCGCGAGAGAGGGTTGCCCACTCGTCTTCACCCGGGTCTGGCTGGCGAGCGCTTTTGGAGATCTTTTCGGTGTTGCCTGCAGCTGAAACCCCTGCTTTTGCGAGCGCCGCTGCATGTTTTGCTTTAGCGCTCGAGGGATGAAGTGGATGAAGTGCGGCTTGAGGCTCCCGCATCAAATGCGATGAAGGTTCTTTCTTCGCCTCGATTGCCTTCAGATCCTGAGCAAACACCTCCGACAACTGCCGGTGGATGTCCCGCCACTCACGCATCCGCGTGAATGAAAGAAAGTGAGATTTGCAGAACTTTCGAAGCGAGTTGGTGCCGGTTCTGCCCTCCACTGCGGGGCAGGATTTCCAGATCTGGAGATAGCTTAGAAAGTCGGAATCCTTGACGGCGAATTTTTGATGTGCGGTGTTCGCCGCTTCTTTCATGTCCTCCGGGCGCTCCTTGGGATCAGGAATGCTCAAGCCGGATGCGATCACGAGCATGTGTGCAAGCACGCCCTCGAGCCGGGCTTGGAGCAGCATGCGCCCGAGGGTTGGGTCCACTGGCAGGCGCGCCAGTTCTTTCCCAAGCGGGGTAAGAGCGTTCGACTCTGTGAGTGCGCCGAGTTCATGCAGTAACCGGTATCCCGCCCTAATGGCGGCCTGCTGTGGTTTGTCAATGAAAGGGAAGGTCTCGATCTCCCCGAGGCCAAACGCCTTCATCCTCAGGATGACTTCCGCAAGATTGGCCCGTTGGATTTCTGGTTGGGTGAAAGGCGAGCGCTTTTGAAAGTCCTCTTCGCTGTACAAGCGAATCGTGATGCCCTCCGCGATGCGACCCGCTCTTCCAGCTCTCTGGTTCGCGCTGCTTTGAGATATCTCCTCGACCGGCAACCGCTTTGTGCGCGTCCGCGGGTTGTACCTGCTCATGCGGCACAGACCAGAATCAATCACATACCTGATTCTTGGAATGGTGAGTGAGGTTTCGGCGACGTTCGTGGCGATAATCACTCTTCGTCGCGGTCCGGGCGCAAAGATCCGCTGCTGGTCTGCTGACGGCATGCGGCCATAGAGACCGAGCACCTCCGTGCCGCGACCAAGCCTGTCCTCCATGAACTCTCTGGTTTCTCGAATGTCCCGCTCGGTGGGCATGAAAACCAGCACGTCGCCGTCGTGTGATTCAATGAGTGCGTTTTCGGTGGCGAGAACAGCAGCCTCAATGTGCGATGGGCTTTCTCCGTCGGTCTCCGGGGTGTTTAAAAATGTTTCCGGCGGTTGATAACGGACGTCTACCTTCCAAAGGCGTCCGGAAACCTCAAGAATCGGAGCGTCGTTAAAGGCTTTTGAAAAAGCAGCGGTGTCGATGGTTGCAGAGGTAATGATGAGCTTCAGGTCGCTCCGCCGCTTGAGCAGGCCGTGAAGATATCCCAGCAGGAAATCAATGTTGAGTGAACGCTCGTGCGCCTCGTCCACGATCAGCGCCGAGTAAGCATTCAGACGCGGGTCTGATTGAATCTCTGCAAGCAGGATTCCGTCAGTCATGAATTTCACGAGCGTCTCTCGACTCGTGTCGTCGCTGAACCGCATTTTGCACCCGACTTCTCGCCCCCATGAGGCCCCCAATTCCTGCGCAACGCGCTTTGAAATGCTCGTGGCAGCAACCCTCCTGGGCTGGGTGCACCCGATCACGCCGCGCGCGGCAAGCCCGGCTTCCACACACATTTTTGGCAGTTGCGTGGTCTTTCCAGACCCCGTCTCTCCCGCAATGATGACAACCTGATTGCGGAGGATGGTTTCGATGATCTCCGCCCGCCGTGTGGAGATTGGCAGGTCTTCAGGATACCGAATGTTGAGCATGAATGAATCGTTTGATCGGGCGTTGCTTCACGCCTTGCGCAAAACAACGCAGCTGCGGTCCACCGCCGTTGCGTGATGCCCAACCCATTCCATACCCCAACGCTCGCCCCACTGCCGCATTTCCAGAACCGAAAAACACCTGCCCTCGGTCGAATGCATCAGCAGCGCAGAGTACTGGGCCACTGGCAGCGGCCCGTTTTTTTCAGAATTTAAAAATGCGTCGTGGATCACCATGAGTCCTCCGGAGGGAAGTGCCTTGGACGCCTTCGCAAAGAGCGCCTCGGCGACGGGATCATCCCAGTCGTGAAGCACGTTCGATAGCAGGATCACGTCATAGCCCGCAGGTAACTCCGAGTTGAACATGTCCCCGGAAGACACATGCACCCTCTCGGAATAGCCGCGTTTTGCGATCGAATCTTTCGCGATCTTGTCCACGGGCGGCCGCTCCAGTACGGAAACATTCAGGTGTGGGAATCGTGCCGCCATTGCGCAAGCGTAGATGCCGGATCCTCCAGCGACATCTAACAGGGCTTTATGTGCAGTGAGATCAACAGCTCTCGCCAGAGCCGGCCCGAGGAGCACGCCCCTGCAGTCCATGCCCGCGGTGAACTGGTTTGCAAAGGATTCGTCCTCCATGGCCTTCGCCCACGCAGCCGTGTCCGTGCTGCTCCAGTTTGCCGTGCGTCCGGTCTTCAGGACATTTAGAAACTCGAGGGTTTGCGGGCGCTGCCTGAGCGTGTCGTAATAGGGTTTGAGGCTGAAGGGCGAGGAGTCCACGAGATGTTCTCTCGCGCGGGCTGTGAGATGAAATACCCCGCCGGCCTGGGTCACCAACCCCATCGCGGCGCTCAAGGTCATCAGCACGTCTGCCGGGCGGACTTTGATTTCAAACTGCGCGCAGATTGCACCAAGTGTCGACGGGTGGTCTGCTAGCCACGAGTACAGGTTCAAATGACAGATCGCGGCTGAAAGCAAATCGACGCCCATGAGGCCGTCGCGCATCCGGTAAATCGAGAGCGGGTCGGTGACGGGATCTTCAAAATGGAAAGGGGCAGGCATCCCCCTTTCTATGGTAATTCTGAGATTCCTGCGACGGTTTACATGGGATTTTGGGCGCATGCCCAAAATTTCCCTGCAATTCCTTTTTGAAACTGCACTCTTACGTGCAGATCCCCCACCGCGGGGTTGCCTGCACGTCTACGCGGCTTTCTAAGAGAGAAATGAACACACGTACTCACAAATCCCGCTTTCGACGGTGATTGTAAATCCGCTGTTTGCCGCGACATCAAAGTGCTCTCCGGTCGCGATGGTAAGAACCTCGGTGGAGCCATCCAGAACCACCTTGCATTCGCCTGCGATGATTTCCATACGTTCCGCAGCGGCGGTTTCGAAGTGGTATTCGCCAGCGTAAATTAACCCTGCGGTTTTCTTTGATCCGTCAACAAAACGAATTGTGTGCGAGACGACGCGTCCATCGAAATAGACGTTGGCCTTTGCATCAACGGTGACGTTTGAGAAAGAAGGAGCGCTCATTCGCGATTTGATTGGGGTGTTGAGCCCGTGCGGACTATTTTTTGATGTCTAGAAGCTCGATGTCGAAAACAAGCATGCCGCCGGGGCGGCCGCCTCCCGGATTTTCTCCGTAGGCAAGTCCCGCCGGAATCCAGAAGCGGCGCTTTTCGCCTTTGACCATGAGTTGAACCCCTTCGGTCCAACCCTTGATGACCTGGTTTAACCCAAAGCTGCTTGGTTCGCCACGCGTCACGGAGCTGTCGAACAACTTTCCATCGGTCGTCCATCCCGAGTAGTGCACTGTGACGTTGTCTGTGGCCTTCGGGTGCTCTTCGCCTGATCCTTTGCTGATCACTTTGGAGGCCAGCCCGGATTGGGTTTTCTCGGCGTCATCTGGCGCCGCCGCAACGTCCGTGGGTGCGGGTGGGGGAGGAACGCCTTCCTTAAAGGAGACCAACTCGACTTCGACAACAAGACCGCTCGCGGGCGCTCCGGGAGGCAGGTTTGCGCCGAAAGCTACGGCAGCGGGAATCCACACCACCTTTTTGTCGCCTTCAACCATCGTTTGAATTGCCTCAGGGAGCCCACCGATTCGGAGCTTGTCGAGAGGGATGCTGGCGGGTCCGCCCTGTTGCTCGGTGCTTTCAAGCAAACGACCATCGCCGCCCCAAAGGGTGAGATTGACCTTCACCGTATCAGCAGATTTCGGCGACTTCGTGCCTGTCCCTTTCTTCACCGTTTTAAGGGACGCGCCCTTTTCAGTTTTTTCGGCGTCCGCAGGGGCTTGAAGCTCCGGAGGCTTCGGGGCTTTCTTAATGGAAATCAGTTCGATGTCGAACACCAGCAATCCGCCCGGGCGTCCCCCGCCGGGGTTCTCGCCATACGCGAGGTCTGCAGGAATCCAAAAACGACGTTTTTCTCCTTCGACCATTAATTGAACTCCCTCGGTCCATCCTTTGATTACCCCGTTGAGAGGAAAACTCGTGGGTTCGCCACGCTTGACCGAGCTGTCGAACATTTTCCCGTCTGTGGTCCAGCCGGAATAGTGGACGGTGACCGTGTCGGATGCGCTAGGGTGCTCGCTGCCAGTGCCCTTGGAGAGGACTTTGGACGCAAGTCCCGATGCGGTTTTGGTAGCGTCCTTGGGCGCGGCTTTTACGTCGGATGGAGTTTCAGGCATAGGGGTTTGGGCGTTTATCAAGCCTGCTGGGAGAATGAGCAGTGCTCCGATGGCGATCAGGGAGGATAAATATTTTTTCATAGGGAAACTTTTTACGGAGCGTTCAGCAGGTTTTCATGCCGAGGAGGCGGGCGCGCGAGATTCCGCGAGTGCCTGTGCGTTGACAACCATAAATTTAGACTGTTTCGCATTCATCGTGGGTGGGTGCGGATTATTGGGGGTGTATAAAATGTTGCAATCCATGCGCCTATTGTGTGTGTGTTGCCGCGTGGCCGCTCTTGGGCGGGCGGAAATCTCATTTGGAGCGTTGCGCGATGACATCTCCCGAATGGTTTCGTAAGGTCCACCTCATGCGACGTTCGAAGCCTCAGGTGACTTGTTCAAAAGTGCTCAGCAAAAACATCCACCTGCGACGCTGGGTGGACAAGATGGTGGCGCTTTGCAAGCCAGACCGCGTGCACTGGGTGGACGGTTCAAAAGCGGAGTATGACCTCTTGTGCGATCAAATGGTTCAGAGCGGCACGTTCATCCGCCTGAATCAAAAAAAGTGGCCCGGATGCTTCTACGCGAAATCTGATCCGGACGATGTCGCGAGGGTCGAAGAGCGGACGTTTATTTGCAGTCATTCCAAGGACGCTGCGGGGCCCACCAACAATTGGGTCGATCCTTTTGAAATGAAAAGCAAGCTGCGCAAACTTTTCAATGGTTGTATGCGTGGGCGCACGATGTACGTGCTGGCCTTCAGCATGGGGCCCCTGAATTCGCAGATGGCACAGTACGGCGTCCAGTTGACGGACTCTCCCTACGTGGTTGTGAACATGCGGATCATGGCACGTATTGGAAAAAAGGTTTTTGAACGCATCGATGCAGGTGGCAAGCGGGTGGTGCCCTGCATGCACACAGTTGGTGCGCCTCTCAAAAAAGGGCAGAATGATGTGCCATGGCCGTGCAACAAGGAAAAGTACATCGTGCATTTTCCCGAAACCCGCGAGATTTGGAGCTTCGGGTCAGGTTACGGTGGCAATGCGTTGCTCGGTAAAAAGTGTTTTGCGCTTCGGCTCGCCTCCGCAATGGCGCGCGATGGCGGATGGATGGCGGAGCACATGCTGATTCTGGGCGTCGAGGATCCCGAGGGTGAAAAGACCTACGTGGCGGCTGCATTTCCAAGCGCATGCGGAAAGACGAATTTTTCGATGCTCATCCCGCCGAAGCATTTTACCGAGAAGGGATGGAAGGTGTGGACTGTTGGGGATGACATTGCCTGGATCCAACCCGGGCCCGACGGAGTATTGCGCGCGATCAATCCAGAGGCGGGTTTTTTTGGTGTCGCCCCAGGGACTGGACACAAAACCAACCCCAGCGCGATGGCCGCGCTGCGCAAAAATACCATCTTCACCAATGTGGCGCTCACGCCAGACGGCGGGGTTTGGTGGGAGGGAATGACCGACGAACCGCCGGCCAAGTGCACCGATTGGCAGGGAAACCAGTGGACCCCTGAAATCGGGCGTGAAAAAGGCCGCAAGGCCGCGCATCCGAATTCCCGGTTCACGGCCCCAGCAGCGCAGTGCCCGACGATGGATCCTGCGTGGCAAAGCGCGCACGGGGTGCCAATCAAGGCGATCATCTTCGGTGGGCGTCGCGGAACAACGATTCCGCTCGTGTACCAAGCTTTCAATTGGAGCGGTGGAGTGTACGCGGGGGCGACGATGGGCAGCGAGATGACCGCGGCCGCCGCGGGTGAGTTGGGGCGCGTGCGGCGTGATCCGATGGCGATGCTTCCGTTTTGTGGCTACAACATGGGTGAATATTTCCGGCATTGGATCAGCATGCAGCGCTCGCTGAAGGAGACGCCGCGGATTTTTAGCGTCAATTGGTTCCGCAAAGATGCCAGCGGGCGTTTCCTTTGGCCCGGGTTCAGCGAAAACATGCGCGTTCTCAAGTGGATTGTAGACCGCGCGAATGGACGCGGAAAATCGGTGGAGACTCCCATCGGATGGGTGCCGCATTACTCAGACATCGACTGGACGGGATTGGATTTTTCGGAGGAAAAATTCGAGGAACTGCAGCGCTTTGATCGCGCTGCATGGCGACAGGAACTCATCTCGCAGGAGGAGTTGTTCCTGGATCTGCGCACCCATCTGCCGCGTGAACTGGTCTACGAGCGCGAACTTTTGATTTGCAGGATGTGATATTCACAGTTCAGCAAAAACAGACGGCCAGCAGTTTTCAGTCTGCTGGCCGAATAAACTAGGGTGTCCGATCGCGCCGCTGGCGGTTGGAGATTGCGTCCGTGAGTTACTGGGAGTCCACCGGTTTCAACTCCCGGATCCAGATGTTGCGGAAGCGGACAGGATTCCCGTGGTCTTGGAACCTGATCGGCCCCTTCGGAGGATGCGGGGTGTACTTCGCAAGCTTCTTGTGACCGGTTTCGCCGATGAGCGTCGTGTGGTTCTGAACCACGACACCGTTGTGCAGGATCGTAGCATACGCCGGACGCAACTCCGTTCCCTCAAACCTCGGACCAGTGAAGATAATGTCGTAGGTCTGCCACTCTCCAGCCGGCCGGCAGGCGTTCACCAGCGGCGGTGTCTGGCCGTAAAGTGCCGCAGCCTGGCCATCGGGATAGGTCTGGTTTCCGTAAGAGTCCAGCACTTGGATTTCATAACGACCAAAGATGAAGACTCCGCTGTTTCCACGTCCCTGACCAGTGCCTTCTGCGGGCGTGGGCGCCGCCCATTCAACGTGCAGTTGCACGTCGGGTCCGAACTCGTCCGTCGATTCCAAGTAGCCGCTTCCTTTCACCGAAATGGCGGCTCCGTCTTGAACGGTCCAGTTAGGCTTTCCGTCACCGTTCTTCTTGAACTTCGAAAGATCCTTCCCGTCAAAGAGTACGACCGCGTCGCTGGGGGCATCCCCGGGCTTGCCTCCGGGAGTGATGATCTTGGGTTGCGGACGCAGACCATCGTGCACGTGCCACTGGGTCCCCGGGATGATCGCAGTGTCTTGGTATCCCAGCGGTTTTGGGGCGTCAGCCGCAGCCTTTGCGGGCTCCGAGGGTTTCGCAGGCTCCGCAGGTTTCGCAGGTTTCGCAGGAGCGGGTTTGGCGGGTTCTGGGGCCTTGGGCGGCTCGACCTTCTTCGCCGGTTCAGCTGGTTTTGGTGGCTCGGGTTTTGGCGGTTCAGGCGCTTTTGGAGGCTCAACTTTCTTTGCGGGTTCTGCGGGCTTCGGCGGCTCGGGTTTCGCAGGCTCAGGGGCCTTGGGCGGCTCGACTTTCTTCGCTGGTTCAGCCGGCTTGGCAGGGTCAGGTTTCGCGGGTTCCGGCTTCTTTGCAGGATCTTCCTTCTTGGGTTCCTCTTTTTTCGGCTCGGGCGGAGGCGGCACCGTAAGCTTCGCTCCAACCTCGACAGCGACCCCAGGAATTGCCGCCTTCAGTTTACCAATGCCAGCCTCCGTTGTTTTGGATTGGAACACGTAAAGACGCTTTAGCGATTTCAAGCCCGAAAGATGGCTGAGGCCGGCGTCCGAGATTTCTGTCGAGAACAGGTTCAGCGACTCGAGCTTTGGCAGAGACTTCACTGCCGCCAGTCCGGCATCGGTGATCGTGCTCCGAGCAAGACTCAGTTTCTTCAGGTTGGTCAAGCTGCCCAGCACTGCCGCATCCGCGTCCGTGAGCTTCTGACCAGTAAGATCCAAGTCCACGGTCGCTGCGGCTCCTTTCAACAGTGCAAAAACCGATGAATCTGCCTTCTCTGCACCTCGGAAGTTAATGTAACGCCAGTTGATTCCGGCTGCGAGCGGTTGCACAAGCACACCCTTCTCGGTGAGGGCGGTGTAGGATTTCATTTCCTCGGGTGAGGGCGCCGGACCGGGGTCGGCTGCTGGCTCGCAAATTGCAGTTGAGCCCAAGATCAGGGCGAACAGAGGGACAAGCAGGGTGGAGGGGAAGAGGAGTTTCATAAACCGCCTCTTGATTTAGTGCGGATCCGGCCAGCGTCAATACTGAGTCTGCGGAATTTGGCCGGGTTCACGGAAATCATGCTCTTCCAGCATGGTGCAGAGTCAGCGCGTTTCCGGTTTTCTCGATGACCCGGCCGTAAATCAAACCAGGGAAGCTTGGAAATCTTGAACGTGGTTGCGCCTTGTGCCGCGGGGCAAGTTTGAACACAACCATCCCGTGCACCCGTTTTTTCAAGATCTCGGTCGGGACGTTTTGGCCTGCTGGAACCGGCAAAACTTCTCGCTTTCAAGTTTCCCCGGCATCGCGCTGGAGCGGCTTGCGCATCGGAATCCCTCCGCCAATTTGGATGTTCGGGAGCTGCTACGGGATTTTTTGCTCGGCGACGAACAGCCCCTGCAGAGCCAGTCAGGTTTCGGCGAGCCAGAGCTGATCGTGTTCGAACACCCGAGTTTTTATATCCAAATCCTCTGTTGGCTGGATGGAACCACGGATATCCATCAGCACAAGTTCTCGGGGGCGTTTCATGTCCTGGCGGGATCCAGCCTGCACTCCCAGTTTGAGTTTCGCGACGCTG
The DNA here is from genome assembly GCA_044376395.1 of Chthoniobacteraceae bacterium. Lineage (GTDB taxonomy): Bacteria > Verrucomicrobiota > Verrucomicrobiia > Chthoniobacterales > Chthoniobacteraceae > Chth-196. The sequence goes on from JBILKY010000008.1 coordinate 29,890, forward strand.
AATCCATCACTGCGAGGCTGCGCGTCGGCAACGTCGCGCTGAGTGGGGCGAATTTGTTGGAGTGCGGTGCCACCGTTGCGATCACTTCGGGCAGAGATTTTATTCATTCTCTTTTTCACCTGGAAACACCTTCGATGACCGTGGTCGTGCGCACCCACACCGACCCCGGGACCGGCCCCCAGTTTACCTACCTCCCGCCGCACCTCGCGATCGACCCTTTCCACACGGACACGCTCACTTTGCGGCGGAAGCAGGTCATGGACATGCTGGAGCGCACGGATGATCCCGAGTACCCAGAATTGATCGTCGCGATGCTGGAGGAGCTCGATTTCGAGCGAGGTTTTCTGGTTCTTCAAAACGGGCTCACACATCTTCGGAACATCGGGTTTTGGGATGATGCATGGCAGGTGTTTTCCCAGCGCCATGGGAGGCTCGCGGAGTTTGTGGTGCCGTCGCTTGAGGAAATCATCAGGCGTGACGCGCTCAGCGCGCTCCGCAGGGTGGTTGTTGATCCCGAGCATCGTTTCTTTCTGGCGCTGCTTTTGAACATTCCAGGAACGGATCAGATGCGCGAGATGCTTGCGCTGCGTCACCCTGGAATTGCACCCGCTCAAGTGATTCGCAAGTTTGTGCGCGAAATATCCGACATGGATGAGGAGGCAGCCGAGCTCTTGAGTTCGGTGGACTCTGGGGGTTAGGACTTACGACGCTTTGCGAGTCTTTTGTCGAGCTCGGGTGCTCCTGCATTCACAAATTATCCAACACCAAACCCACTGATTATGGAGATGAACCTTGCCGGTCAAAACGTAGCTGTGTTCGGTGCCGCAAGGGGCATCGGAGCGGCGATTGTGCGTGCTTTCGTTGATGAACGTGCGGTTGTTCACGGATTCGACCGATCTGCCGATCCGAAGAACCCCTTCGCAGGCGCCTCGCTTGTGGAGGGCGATGTGACCGTTTTCGAGCAGGTGCGCGGTTTCGCTGAAACCATCTCGAATCCAGATCATGTTGTGTTTTGCGTCGGAGTTGGCTCTGGGAGGTTTGGATTCCCGTTCTGGAATCTGTCGCCCACTGATTGGGCGAGGGTGCTTGAAATCAATTTGATTGGAGCGGTCAACGTCGCGCATGCGTTTGCGCCCCGGATGGCGGAGCGCGGTCTTGGGTCCATGCTGTTTTTGGTGTCGGTTGCGGGGCAGATCGGTTCGCCCACCGACCCGCCGTACAGTGCTGCCAAGGCTGGGTTGATCAATTTTGTCCAGTGCGCGGCCAAGGATCTTGCGCCCTTTGGAGTGCGGGTGAACGCGCTTTCACCAGGCATGGTGAAAACGGATTTGAACGAGTCGGTTTGGCGGGCGGGGCAGGAGCGGTTGAGCGAATCGGAGCGCCAGTCG
>JBILKY010000030.1:0-19372 GCA_044376395.1 Chthoniobacteraceae bacterium
TCAACCTCGTTTTGCAGGACGATCCGTATCTCCCAACGGACACCACCAGTTTTTATCCCAAACGCATTCCCGTGCTCAGTTTTTTCACCGGTTCTCACGAGGATTATCACCGGCCCACCGACACACCCGACAAGATCGACTACGACGGACTGGAGCGCATTTCCCGCTTTGCGACGCAACTCGTGCAGGATCTCGCTGAGGCCGCGGAGAAGCCCGATTTCGCCCGGGTCGAGCGCAGCGCCCAGCAGGAATCCGGTTCCCGGGAAACGCTCCGGGCCTACATCGGTTCCATTCCCGACTATGCCACCGAGGTGAAGGGGGTGAAGCTTAGCGGGGTCCGCGCGGGGAGCCCCGCCGAAAAGGGGGGGCTTCAGGGCGGGGACGTCATTGTCGAGTTTGCCGGGCAGAAGATCGCGAACATTTACGACTACACCTACGCACTCGACGCTGTTAAGATCGGGCAGGAGGTGTTGCTCAAGGTTCAGCGGGGAGGTGCGCTGGTAGAGCTCAAGGTCACTCCCGAGGCGAGGAAGTAGTATGAACTGGTGTGCAGTCGTTCGCGTGGCAGCAGGCGTTCCTGATGCTCCCGACAAACGTGAATCTCGTTCTTGCTACCCCAAGGACTAGCCACAAGAATCAGAGTTTGCCGGATTGCGGTCTTTCCTTACGTTCATGGGTTTTCAGTCACAGTTGCTCCGTCTCGGTGTCGGTGTTCAGTCGAAGATTTCGCGCTGTCTTGACGACATGCGGGGGGGTAGGTTTGCACGAGTCGCTTTTGCAACGGCTCACCCTTCATGGGGAGGTGCGGAATGAGTGCCGGGAGCGAACGTGATCCGGGTGCGCACCGGTTTTTGAGGGAAGGCGAGTATTGGCGGGAGCTGCCTGCCTTTGCTTCTGTGTCTGCGAGCGAGTTTGAAACGCATCAGTTTCAACAGCGCCACACGGTGACAAGTGTGGCCCAGTTGCGCGAGACGCTCGGTGCAATCGTGTCCGAAGACTTTTATAAAGACCTGCAGGCAGGGATCGCCAATGCGCCGATGGCGCTGCGGATCTCGCCCCATTTGCTCAGTCTAGTCGACTGGCGGGCTCCGGAGTGCGACCCGATCCGCCTCCAGTTTCTTCCGTTGCGCTCGGGTCAGAGGGCTGATCATCCCATGCTGCAGCTCGATTCGCTGGGCGAACGCAAGGATTCGCCGGTGCCGGGACTCACGCACCGTTATGTCGACAAGGCGTTGTTCCTGCCAGTGGATAGCTGCCCGGTGTACTGCAGGTTTTGCACCCGCTCTTACGCGGTTGGAGCGGATACGGAATTGGTGGGGGAGAAACTGAAGCTCCACGCAAGTTTGCAGCGTTGGGAGCACGCGTTTGCCTACATCGAGGGGCACCCGGAGATTGAGGATATCGTGGTCAGCGGGGGGGATTCATTCAATCTCAAGGCGGATCACATCAAGCTCATTGGGATGCGGTTGCTCGGTATTCCGCATGTACGTCGGCTGCGTTTTGCAACGAAGGGATTGAGCGTGATGCCGCAGAAAATTCTTTCAGACCATCGCTGGATAGACGCGCTCACGCGAGTCGTGGAACAGGCGCGGCGGGTGCACAAGGCTGCTGTGGTGCACACCCATTTCAACAGCGCGCAGGAGATCGTGGATGTCACGCGCCGCGCGATGAATGTGCTCGTGGAGCGCGGAATCACGGTGCGTTGTCAGACGGTTTTACAGGCTGGCGTCAACAATTCTGCGCAGGCGATGCAGCTTCTTGTGAAGCGGCTGGGACATGTGAACATCCAGCCCTACTACGTGTACTTCCATGATATGGTGCCCGGCGTGGAGGATTTGCGCACCAGTCTCGGCGAGGGGTTGGCGATTGAAAAGCATGTGCGCGGGGTCACCGCAGGGTTCCACACGCCTGCTTTTGTTGTGGATACGATGGGCGGTGGAGGTAAGCGGGATGCGCATTCCTTTGAGCACTATGACGCCGAAAATGGGATCGCCGTTTTCACCAGTCCCTCCGTAAAGCCAGGGCAGTGGTTTCTGTACTTCGATCCGCTCTGTTCCCTCTCGCCGCAGGTTCAGGCCCGCTGGGAGATTCCTGGCGAGCGGCGCGCCATGATCGACTACGCTCTGAGGGAGGCGGGCGCGGTCGGGAGTGACAGTATTGCGCATGCGTTGATCCGGAGTGGCCACTGAGGCACGCACGGTTAAAAGGCTTTCCTTCGGGTGAGTTCTCGTTCAGAGAAGAATCCACCTATGCTGAATACCCCCCTGATTTCGCGCCGTGCTATGCTCGGTCTCGCTTTTTCGCTTCCACTCGCTTTTGTGTCCAACGCCAAATCCGCCCCCGATACGCGCGTTTACGAAATGCGCATCTACACCACAAACGAGGGAAAAATGCCGGACCTTCTGAAGCGGTTCCGGGACCACTCCTGCGGATTGTTGGAGAAGCATGGCATCCAGAATATCGGTTACTGGACGCCCATTCAAAAGGCCGAGGGGGCGGACGATACGCTCATTTATATTGTTGCACATAAAAGCCGGGAAGATGCGAAGGCGTCGTGGACGGCTTTCGGCCTCGACCCCCAGTGGAAGGAGGTCGCCAAAGCCAGCGAGGCGAACGGGAAACTTCTCGCCAAGAAACCGGAGGCGATTTTCATGACCGCGACCGATTATTCCAACGCAATCACGCCCTCTGTCGGTGCCTCGCCGCGCGTGTTTGAGTTGCGCACGTATACAACGCCCGAGGGAAAATTAGACGCCCTGAATGCACGCTTCCGCAACCACACGGTCGGGCTTTTTTCAAAACACGGAATGACCCACATTGGCTACTGGCTTCCCACCGATGCGGAAAAAGGCGCGGGAACCAAGCTGATCTACATCCTCAGCCATAAAAGCCAGGAGGCCGGCGCTGCTTCCTTCAACGGTTTCCGTGCCGACCCCGCGTGGATCTCAGCTAAAGCCGCCAGTGAAAAAGACGGCTCCCTCACCGTGCAGCCTGACGGAGTAAAGTCCGTTTACCTGCAGGCGACGGACTTTTCTCCGATTCGCTAGTTGGAGGGAGAAGCTGCGCTCGACTGGGAGCAGTTGGGGCTGAAGCGGACCCGGGGTGATGCTGTCCGGTGCGGAGATTGCGTGGAACGATTGGAAGGCTTGGATTTTTGGTGCCGGATAAAGTGATCCCAGAATCCTCTCAGAAAACGCCGCTTGGCGGGTTGACTCGATGGGGAACGGTTGGAATCCGACGTTGGCATTTGCTTCGGGAGCCTTTAATGTCCCGCCCCCCTACACCCCACAATGGACCGGACCGCACTGGTTGCTTCAACCGCCTGCTTTTTATTGGGCTTTGCACATACGATGCACGCTCTTGGGGCTCGCGTGTACAACCGGTCTCCACTGAACTTCTTAGTGTCACTGCTGGGGTTCCTGCTCCAAACGGTATGGCTCTACCAGCGGGGACAGGCGGCGGGACGCTGCCCGCTGACAACACTTTTTGACGTTCTGGTGTTTCTGGCTTGGTCTGTGTCTCTGGTTTACATGGTCACGGGGGCGACCTACCGGCTTTCGCTGCTGGGGGCGCTGACCTCGCCGCTGGTTTTTTTGCTTCAGGCCTCGGCGTTGTTGATGCCGATGCCTGTTTTGGAGAAAGGCGCCGCTCCGGCCAACCCGTGGCTCGAGTTTCACGCCGCCGTTTCACTGGTGGCCTATGGCGCGTTCGCGCTCGCAGGGATCGCGGGAGCTATGCTGCTTTTTCAAGAGCGACAGCTCAAAACGCACAAACTTCACTCGTTTTTCTTCCACCTGCCGCCCATTCACGATTTGGCAACAGCCAACCGCCGGCTCGTTTACTTTGGATTTTTGCTTCTGACAGCCGGCCTGCTCAGCGGCATGCGGCAGGGGATGGCGCACGTGAGCCTGCTCAGGGTGGTGTCGATTTCCATCTGGCTGCTATACGCTTTCCTTTGCGTCGCGCTGGGGGTCAAGCGCATCACTCCGGGGCGTGCGTCATGTCTTGCGATCGGCGCGTTCGCGGTGCTCTTGCTGACGGTGTGGGCCGTTCAGATTGTATCAAAGGGATGATGGCATGGAGATTCTCTGTCTTGGCTTGAGTCATCACACTGCTCCCGTCGAAATCAGGGAGAGATTCGCCATCGCTGAGTCGCTGACGGGCGAGCTCTCGTCCGCGATGGCCTCGTATGCGGGCTTGAGCGAGGGGGTCGTGATCTCCACCTGCAATCGCGTGGAGTTCTACGCGGTAGCACAAGAGCCGGGCCGCGGTTTTGAGCTCATGCGCCGGTTTCTTTCCGAGCGCGGGTTGGATATCGACGGGGCGGGCTTTTTCGAGCGCCCTGCGCAGGAAGGTGTGCGGCATTTGTTCCGTGTTGTCTCTGGCCTCGAGTCCATGGTGCTGGGTGAAACCGAAATCCTCGGGCAGGTCAAGAAGGCGTATCAGGCCGCGCAGGATGTGAAGGCGACATCCAGGCATCTCAACAAACTGTTCCAGCGTGCGTTTAACGTGGCCAAGGAGGTCCGAACGCAAACAAACATCACGCGCGGCAGTGTCTCAGTGGGCTCGGTTGCAGTCGAATTGGCCGAAAAGATCTTTGGCAACTTGGCGCATTGCGGAGTCATGATTCTCGGGGCCGGCGAGACCAGCGAGCTTACCGCCGGTGCTTTGCAGGCACGCGGGGTGAAGACACTGTTCGTCGCCAACCGATCCCACGATCGCGCGGTTGCTCTTGCAGAAAAAATGGGCGGCCGAGCGTTGCATTTCGATGACTGGACGAACGAGTTTGGTGGCGTGGATATTTTGATTGGGTCCACGGCAGCGCCGCATCATGTGCTCACGCGTGAAAAACTCGCACCCATCATGGCGAGGCGCCGGCATCGGCCCTTGTTCTGTATCGATCTTGCGGTGCCCCGCGATATCGAGCCTTCGGTGAACAAACTTGAAGGTGTGTATTTGTACGACATCGACTCGCTCCAGTCGATTGCGTGCCAATCAATGGCGGAGCGCCGGCAGGAAGTTGGACTGTGCGAGAAGCTCATCGAGCGGCATGTGGTTGAGTTCTCCAACTGGTTGGCTTCCCCGCACCCCTCAGGGCACGGGCATGGCGCCCAGTCTCGCTCTGTTAGCGCATTGGGAGCCAGCGAGGGAAGTGCTCCCGACGGCACCGCAGCTCAGCGCGGCTAGCGGCCGTTGCAAACCGATTCAAATGCGACCGAATTTATGTTGAACAGTTTGATCCTAGGAACGCGTGGTTCGGCTCTGGCGCTGGCGCAAACCGAACTTACGAAGGTAGCGCTCAAACGCGCTTTTCCAGCGCTTGCAGTCTCCATGGAGACATTCATCACGCAGGGTGATAAAAAGCTCGATTTAGAACTGCTGCGCCAACCCGCGGGTGGCAAAGGCCTTTTCACCAAGGAACTCGAGGAGGCGCTGTTTGATCGCAGGATTGAAGTGGCGGTACACAGTCTGAAAGACCTTCCGGGAAATATGCCGGATGGCCTTGTGCTCGGCGGAGTTTTAGAGCGCGCGGCGACGGCAGATATGCTTATTTCAAAGTATCCTGGCGGGCTGGATGGTCTCCCGTCCGGATCTTCGGTCGGAACGAGCAGTGTGAGGCGGGCCCGCCAGTTGCAGTGGCTTCGTCCTGATTTGAAGGTCTGCGAATGGCGGGGCAACGTGCAGACGCGCCTCCGCAAACTGGGACAGCAGTCGGCGTTCAGCGCGATTCTGCTCGCGCAAGCCGGACTAGACAGGTTGGGTTTCTCAATGGCCGCCGGGCAGCTTGAGTTTGAGGACGCGAAGTTTCACGTGGCTTCTTTAGAGGACCGGATGTTTCCAGCAATCGGTCAGGGTGCGATCGCTCTGCAGTGTGAGAGAGATCGCGAGCCTGTGCGTGAGGCGTTGCTCGCAGTCAACCATGGCCCGACATGGACCGCTATTCGTGCGGAACGCGAGCTTCAGCGGTTGTTGTCGGGTGATTGCACGCTGCCTGTCGGGGTTCGCACAAGGATCAGTCCCGGGTTGATTCGAATGGAGGCTTTGCTTTTCGATGAAGGACATAAAGAGCCTGCTCACGCATTCGCAGAGGGCGCGGTTCCAGAAGAGGTTGCAGCCACTGTCGCGCGAGGGCTTGGTATCAAGCCCGTTGGCAGCTGATGGAATTTCTGGGATTCGGGAGTCTCTTGAGCTACCCCATGGTGCTGCATTTTTGTATTCGTCCCGTTTTCCACTTGCTCGCCTTTCAACGCTAGAAATTTTTCATGTCCGAAAAAATCCCAGAAGGAGAGTCACAAGCGCGTCGGACTGGCACTGTGTCCAAGGCAAAGCAGGCAGCCCGCAGTGTTGCACATCTTCAGAAAATTCTGCAGATGCAGTATTTTCAAATAGCGGCGCGTAGGCAGGCAAGCGCGGAGAGCGTTGCGGCTGACTCTGCTTCAAGTTCGGTTTTCGAAGAGCCAGTGGCAAACCACGGCAGTGGATACAAACTGTTCGCGTTACTGCTTGTGCTCGGGTTGGGTGCGGGTGCCTACATGCTGATTCAGGATCGTTCTGTTCCGGCAGTCGAACCCGCGGTTTCAGTTGATGTTCCTAACGCGGAGGAGACTCGATCATCGCCTCAGGATGCACAAACGCCGCAGCTGGCTGCGGGCAAGCCCGCTGAAAAGGAGGCCGGTGGTGCGTCATCAAAGAGTAACGCACCAAAGGCGGATGTGCCTAGGAGGAGTGAGCAGGAGTTGCGTGCGAAGCTTGAGCAGTCGGCAGAGGGGCTGCGCGTCTCGGAGAAAGTGTGGTTTGAAGAAAAGTTTGTCCTGATTCCCGGGGGCAGCTTCCAAATGGGCTCGCGTATCGAGCCTAACAACGTCATCCGCGAGGTGACTCTTCCGGATTTTTGGATGGATTCAACCGAGGTGACTCTGGACGAATGGAAGAGGGTCAGGGATTGGGCGCAGGACTTTGGTTATGTGTTTTCCTCAGAGGGATCTGCTCCAAAGCCTGACTGTCCCGTTGCTGAAATCACGTGGTACGATGCTGCCCGCTGGTGCAATGCGAAGAGCGAGATGTCGGGGCTGCGGCCGTGTTATTACATCGAAACGGACCGTGGTTTTTCCGACGTGTATTGTGCGGGCCAGATCGAGTTGAACAACGCAATGGTGGACTGGGAGGCCGATGGGTACCGGCTTCCGACCGAGGCTGAGTGGGAGAAGTCGGCGCGTGGAAACCTGGTGGGAAAACGCTATCCAAACGGCGAGAAGCTGACGGGCAAGGACGCCAATCACAGTCTCAACCACGTCGGGCCGCGCCCCGTGAAATCATACCCACCCAACGGCTTTGGGTTGTATGAAATGGCGGGGAACGTGTGGGAGTGGGTGTGGGACTGGTACGCGGGTGATCTCTCGGCGCTAACCGATGATCCGCGCGGGCCGCTCAGCGGCGAGCGCAGGGTTATCCGCGGAGGAGGAAGTTCAGGATCGCCAGATAGTTGCGGTGTTGCTGTCCGGGTGAGCATGAGGGGGGATGTGTCCCTCAACACTGGCGGCTTTCGCGTTGTGCGCCGTTTCAAGCAATCGGAGGCGCGGTGACCGCTTGCCTGGAGACCTGCGCTACTGAGTTGCCGCTTCCGTGGAACCGCTTCCCTCCACATTCAGGGGCGCTTGAACCGGGGCGGCATCGGGTTCCGTCGGGCTTTGGGTTGGATCCGCAGCCACGGGCATGCGGAAGGTGAACGCGGTTCCCTTTCCTAGGGTGCTGCTGGCGGTCAACTGTGCGCAGTGTGAGTCAGCGATCGATTTGCTGATCGCCAGCCCGAGTCCTGCGCCGCCAGTCTTCCGGCTGCGCGAATCGTCCGCGCGGTAAAAACGATCAAAAATGTGGGGCAGGTTCTCCGGAGAAATACCTTCCCCAGTGTCAATGATGGACAGGATTGCGTGCTCGTCCTCGATTCTTGTTCGGATGGTGATGCGGCCTAACGGTGGGGTATGATCGACCGCGTTGGAAAGCAGATTGAGGATGAGCTGCATGAGCTGGTCGGCATCCGCCACACAGGGCGTGCTCGCTAGATCAAAACTGATTCCCAGCCCGTGGTCCACGAGCAGTGCGCGAATCTGTTCCCCCGCCTCCCGTGCCAGATCCGACAGGTCGCACGGTGCCATTTTTGGAACTACCACTCCAGCGTCATGTGTGGCCAGCTCCAGAAGCGTGTCGGTGAGCTTTCTTAAACGGCGGGAAGCTGTCACGCATGTTTCAAGCGCCTTTTTGTAAACTGTCGGTTCGCGGTCACGATTCAAAACCTGCTGGGCTTGCGCCATGATGATCGCGACCGGTGTTCTCAACTCATGTGCCGCATCCGCCGCGAACCGATACTGTCGCGTGAACGAGTCTTCGATTTGAGAAAAGGACTCGTTCAGGGTTTTTGACAACTGGGCAAGCTCGCTTGTTTTTTCCGGGATGCTGATTCGTTCGGTGAGAGCTCCTTGTGCGATTTTCTTTGCAGTCGTCGAAATAGTGGCGATTGGTTTGAGGGCGTGGCGGGTAATTGCACGCCCGACCGCTAGTCCCAGCAGGAGTACCCCGCTTGAGATGGCTGCGAGCCAGCGCGCGTCGTCTCGAAGTGCCCGGAGTTCATGCGCAAGTGAACCGCCAACGAGAGTGCATTCTCCCTGTGATGTGAAAATATACATTTCTCTGAACGGCTCGTTGAAGCGCTCGCCGATCGGGCCGTCATCGTCTTCCGACGGCACTGGCCGCGAAACCTCAAATTGGAACTGCTTCGACCACCTCCGCACCGTGCCGTCTGAATTCCAGACGACGTAGAAGTAACCGGCCGGATCTTGGGTATCGAAAAGTGCTGCTCGCGAGGCGGGCAGTCGCAATTCGATTGGACGGTCGGCTCTCGACTGGGGGGCCGTTGTGTTTTCCGCCGCTGAAAGACCCTCCTGCACTACCGTGAGCCTTTTGCGTAGTTCGTTGTCAACGCGCCGGATCGCACCGGACTGCTGGTGCTTGTAAGAAATCACCGAAAACATCGTCAGTACGATCGCGAGCAGAAAACCGTACCACAGCTGAATCCGAAAACTGAGCGACTCCGGGATTCTCATTCGACGACGTAGCCGAGTCCGCGGCGGGTGGTCACGAAGTCGTGGCCGAGTTTTTTTCGAAGATGCGAGACATGGACATCCAGCAGATTGGAAAGTGTGTCGTCATTTTCATCAAATAGATGTTCGTAGAGTTGTTCGCGGGTGATGACCCTGCCGCGGTGCTGCGCGAGGTACTCCACAAGCGCCAGTTCGCGGGCAGTGAGAAGCACCGGGACGCCGGCTTTGGTGACAGTGTGCGCAGCGAGGTCGATCAGGACATCGTCGATACTGATCACGGCTGATGCATTGCCTGTGGTCCGCCTGATTAACGCGCGGATTCGTGCAAGTAGTTCCGGGAGTTCGTAGGGCTTCGGCAGATAATCGTCCGCACCCGCGTCCAATCCCCGAACCCTGTCGGGCGTGGCGCTTCTCGCGGTGAGAATGAGCACAGGCGTCTTCTTCTTGAGTCTCAATTTCTCTAGCACTGTGAACCCGCTCATTCCAGGTAGCATCACATCGAGTACCACCGCGTCGTAATCCGCGTAGACCGCTTTTGAAAGGCCGTCCTCGCCGTCCATCGCCGTGTCGACGGCGTAACCGTCCTCGCGCAGGGCCTCCGCCAAACTTTCGAGCAAGTCAGGCTCGTCTTCGATGATGAGCAGTCGCATAGGTCTTTCGAGCGTTATCCATTGAACCTGAACACGGCCTTAAGCGAGCCAAAATTACTCTCCGTGTAGCGAACCACTCGTTTGATGAGATCTGGCGGGAGGATCATTTGAGGGACTGCAAGTATGACACCAAGTTGATCAAGTCAATCTCGCCCAGAGCCCCGTCAAGACCGACGGGCATGAGGCTTTCGGCGAGTGTCGTGTTGGATAACACTTTTTGGTGTGGAATATTAATTTCCTGACCCGCCGCGTCGATCACCAGAAGTCCCTCCGCCGAATGGCCTCTAACGACACCCGTGATGATTGTTCCGTCGGCGGTCTCGATTGCGTGCGCTTCATAGTCACGGGCGAGGGTGTTGCTCGGGAAGATAATACTCTCGAGAATGTCACGACCGGTACGGATAGCGCCGATTTTTGAGAGATCTGGCCCGATGGATCGTCCTTTATCTCCGACGCGGTGGCATGCAATGCAGGCGCCCTTGCCTTGCTCAAACGCCATGCGTCCGAGGTTGGGCGCCGCGCCGTTCAGACGCTCTTCTAGGGGAGCGAGCGCGAACATTTTGGATTGATGCTGCGCGTTGGCTTTCTGCAGCGCGGGGAGTAGTACGGATTCAAAAATGTCTGCGGGATGTGAGCTGAGAGCGGTGCGGTACACGCTTTCCTGCTGGCTGGCAATCGAGGGATTTAGAGAGAGACTTTCCGTCATTTTCCGCACAAGCTCCGAATCCTTGGTTTTGGCCAGAATGGAAGTCAGGGGCTTTAGTTCCAGCGGTCCGGCGCGACTAAAGACCTGTGGAAGTTTTGCAGCCTGCTCGGCAGATAGCGGAGCTTCCTTAAAAATATTTGCTGCCAGCAGCCTCGCAGAAGCGGGGGTGGCCGGGTTCCCGAGCGCGTCGATCAACAGTTCGAAGGTCACGTCTGAGAGGCGGAGGGTTTTTAGCGCGGACAGGCATTTGAGTCGCAACGAAAGGGTGTGTTTTTCACTCTCGGAGATCGATTGGAGTTCCCGGTCAAATTCGACGCTTTTTAACCGCTTGATTGCGTCCAAGAGGAGGGAAAGCGGCAGGATCTGTTCTCTAAGCTGTCTTTTGATCGACGCACACCAAGCGGGTTCCGCGTTGACCGCTGTTTGTTCGGCAATCACCTTCAGCCCGGTTGACTGCACCGCATGCTCAGGGTACTCGAGCATTTTCGCGACGAGCGCCCGAGTGCCTTCTCGTGTGATCAATCGGATGGCTGCGGATTGCATTGCGATCAGGCGCGATTCGGACACTGTTTTTTCTTCCAGCCAATGCTGCAGCAACGACTCGATGCGCGGCTCGCTATCCGGAACTCGGACAGCGACTCCGAGCGCAGTGCGCGCGAGATCCGCGTCCTCGTCGTCCAGCTTTGAAATCGCGATCTCAAGAAAACGCTGCCTGGCGTTGGGATCTTTTCCGAACTGGTCCTCGATCGAAAGGAGGCGCCGAATAAGGATTTTGGACTTTGCCTGGTCGAGATGTTTCGGATTGATGCATCGCGTCACTCCCGCCGCGTACATGACGGCGTGTTCGAGTGCCGGATCCAGCGGCTTTTCCAAGAGTCCGAGGAGTGCCGCTGTGATTTCAGGCGACTCCGTACGATTGAGTGCGATCCATTCACAGGCACGACGCTGCGCATGCGGATCCTGATCCTGAAGCAGAGTCGCGATGCTTGCGCTGTTCGGTGCCTGTGCTTTTGTAAGTGCGAGGGCTTCCGGGGCGCGTTCAATGGTTCGCTTCTGCGGCCCATGGATTGGTCTGATTCTGTAGATCGCCCCGTTGATGTCTGGTTTCGCCATCAAGCTTGATGGGCATCCGATTCTGAACCATCCGCCGGTGTTTAGGAGCAGGAGCGAGCCGTCCCGGTCCTCCAGCACGTCTGTGAGGTGCACGTCTGGGTCTTGAATTTTGAGAAATTCGTTTTCGCTTGCCCGGTACGAAGCCCCGCTGCGGTTGAGTTCGACACGGGAGAGTCGTCCCGTGTTGAAATGGGTGACGAGCATCTGAAGCGGGTGAGTCGGCCCGGGATACGAGCGCCAGAACGTGCAGCCGCTTACTGCGACATGCCCGAAGTTGTGGATCACCGGCATTTTTTCGAGTGTTCTCGGGAGTCCCTCTATCGCTTTTAAAATATCGGGACGCTCGTAGACGCCTCCGAGCAGGTAGTGCATGAGAGTGTCCCCGCGCGGGTTGCTGTGATAGAGATTTTGGACGCCCAAAATGTCGCCGTCCGGTGTGAAATCGACTTCCACGGGGTTGTCGCCGCATCCGAGCGAGTGCCACTGGAGATCGCTGCCGTCGGGTTTGCAGCTCCAGATGCCGCTTGCGAGGCCCTCGTGCACGACGACTCCATCCCTGCCCGTGGCTTTGTGTCCTTTTCGGCCATGGCACCAGTAGAGCCGATGATTGACGGGATTCAAAAACGGCCCGTGCACATCCGCCGCGTTCCCGGTGTAGTCGAAACCGTCGACGAGTTTTTCGCGAAGCTCGGCGACGCCGTCGTTATCGGCGTCGGTGAGACGCCAGAGTCCCGGCGGAGAGCACACGTAGAGGGAGCTATCAAGCCAGCATGCACCCTGGGGGAACGTGAGCTTGTCCGCAAACACTGTGCTCTTTTCAAAAAAACCGTCACCATTGGAATCCTCGAGCATGAGTACGCGGTTTGGCGGGTTTGCTTCGAGTTGGGCTTTATTCCAATTCACGCCGACTGCATCGCCAACGAAAAGCCGGCCGGACTCGTCCAAACATGCCATAATCGGGTGGTGCGCGAGGGGATGCTGGGCGACAATCGACAGGTGGTAGCCATCCGCGATGATGGCGTTTGGCGCCGCTGCTTTTTGTTGCTGGATTTGTTTTGGATTGAGCGTGACCACAGCTGCCCGCTGTGAACTCTGCGGTATTTCGTCTGCAGATTGTGCGAATGCTGGATGCGATGCGTGCAGCAACAAGAGCATCGCGGCAAACGCGGCAGGTTTGCTGGAGCTTTGAGCGGCGTGTGTTTCTAGTCTCATTCTCGGGGGCGCTATTTGCGTCTGAGTGCGCGCTTTAGAAGGTTTCGCGTGATGCGTTGGACGCGCTCGTCGGGTCCGTGCGGTCTGCTCCAATGCGACCAAGGGAGAACGTGTCCTGGCGGTGTAGATAATCCTTGCGCCCAAAAAATGCTGGCTGCGTTGAACACGATGTTGCCTTTCGGGCCGGGGTAAATGGTGGCCGTCCAATTTTGGGGCTTTGTCCCGCCAACCCATGCGGTGCCTGCGCCCACCACTTCCAAGCCCGGGATCTCCATCGCGGGTTGGCCGTGGTACTCCCAGCCGATTAATCCGGGGATGGAGTCTCCCTTCTTCATGCCCGTGCCCTCGAAAATCCAGTGATCGGGTTTTGTGCAAATCCAGTCGCCGCCTCCGTTGACGGGTTCCACATTTCTCGCGCCCATGAGCAGGCCTTCGTCGGGGCCATGCTCTGGGAAAGGACCGTTTTTGGTCTGGCGGTTGCCGGCGTATTCGTTGGTGCCCCCGTAGGGGCCGCCCCGGAACATAATTCTGTTTGGAACACCGTCAGAACTGGGGCGCATGGGGGTGACCCAGCACACCGAGTTGCCAGAGAAAAACATCAGGCTCACGCCTTCATCCCGCATCTTTTCAACGCTTCGAAACTGGCGGATATCCCAGTACTCGTCATGGCCCACGCTCAGGAAAACTTTGCACCGCAGCCCGCGCTCGGGAGTGAGCATGTCGCTGTTGCAACAGTAGCTCACGTCGTAGCCGTTTTGTTCGAGCCAGTATGCCATCGGGAATTCAAACGGCAGGAATTCTCCCGAACCGACAGTGAGAGGGTCGTTGACCACGCCTTGGTGCTGTGCCTCGCGACCATAAGGGCGGTCGAAGCTCACGTCGGCCCACGGACCCTGGTTGCCTTTCGGGTGCGTATACACCGAGTAG
This sequence comes from Chthoniobacteraceae bacterium, assembly GCA_044376395.1. GTDB lineage: Bacteria > Verrucomicrobiota > Verrucomicrobiia > Chthoniobacterales > Chthoniobacteraceae > Chth-196. The sequence goes on from JBILKY010000030.1 coordinate 13,704, forward strand.
TTGTCGGGCCAGCGGTTGTAGGCCTGCCACGTGTTGTCGCTGCATTGAAAAAGGATGTCAGCGGGGCGCTCGTCGCGCACCACAAACGTCACGTAACTCTGCCAGTACGGTTCCTGATCCGCCTCGGGGATTGTGGTCATCCGCCCGATGTACACGCCGCTCGGCCAGTCGCTCGGGATGGCGAGGCTCGCGGTGGAGCGCCAGCGGCATTCGTGGAGATTTTTTTCTCCTGGTGCGGGAGTGGGCTGTGTCTCTGCAGTTAGCGGCCCGAGTTCAAGCATCTTGCGGGCTCCTTTTCCGCCGTAGTAGCCGAGCCTGAAAAACTCGAGGCGAAACCGCCGTGCAGGGTTTGCAGAAACCATGATGTCGATGGATTCCCCTGCGAGCACGCTCTGGCGCGAACAGTAACCCTCGATCCACGGGCAACGGAAGCTTGCTGCGTCGACGCGCACACGGGTGAGTTGCCAGTCCTGTGCGCCTGGTTTTGCGTTTTCTTTGCGGATCAAATCAGGCTGGGGTTTGAGTCGCGGCTCCGCAGCGTTTGCTTCGGGCAGTCCGTTGGCGGTGAACGCGGCTGCGCCGGTTGCGGCGATGAACTGGCGTCTGTTGAGAAGGGGGGAGTGGTCCATAGCAGAGGGGGGCGTTTGCAGGAGTGGTTTCCACTCACGGCAATGTGTTTATGCGTGAAATGGCGGTGGATTTCCAGCGTAGCCTCAGTTGTCTCGGAGCGGCCCCCGCCGCGCCTCGTGCGTCGCGCTCAGGAATTGGTATCCAAACGGGTTGTATCCCGCGTCATTTTCGCGAAAGTGGCGGGATGGAAGGAACGGATGAGTTGCAGGGGGCTGGGCGTCTCACAGTGATGCGCAGGCGGGCGTTCGGTCTCTTGTGTCTGGTGGCTGCGCTGCTGGTTTGCGCGAGGGCGGGTGCAGGCGCGTATCCGGGGTTGAAGTGGCTTGCGGCGTTTTCAGAGGCGGCTCTGGTGGGCGGGTTGGCGGATTGGTTCGCTGTTGTTGCGCTTTTCCGCCATCCGCTCGGATTACCGATCCCGCATACGGCGATCCTTCGGACGCGGCAACGCAGGATATCACGGACTCTGGGGCGGTTTATTTCGGAGAACTTTCTCACTAGAACAGTGGTGGCGGCACAACTCGAGAAGGCCGATTTGGTGGCGCTCGTTTGCCGTTTGGGTCGCGCAGAGAGTCCTGCCCTGTCGCGATACGTTCTCTCGCTTTTGCCGAAACTGCTTGATGCCGTAAGTGACGCCGAGGTCTCCGATTTCTTGCACAAACAGTTTGAGCGGCAGGTTCGTGCGATACCGCTGGCGCCGGTGGCTGGTCAGTTGCTCGGGCTGCTCACGGCGGGCGGCCGGCATGAGGCGGTTTTGGATGAGGTTTTGCGAATGATAGCGGGCCTGCTTGTGGAGCATCGCGCCGCCATTGAGGAGGGAGTGAAAGCGGAGCTTCCCGTCAAATGGCTCATGGAACTCTTTGACCTGGATAAAAGTATTGCGGATCGCGTGATTCAGAGGATGTCGGCGTTCTTGCGTGGAGTTGAATCCGATCGTTCGCATCCGGTGCGCATCCGATTCAGCGCGCGCTTGCGGCAGTTCGTCGACGAATTGCAGCAGTCGCGGGTGTATTTGGAAAAAGGTGAGCAGCTAAAGGGCGAATTGTTATCCAACAAAACGCTCATCGAGTATTCGCAAAGCGTCTGGGCGGACTTGAGACGGCATGTGTTGGAGCAGCTTTCGGCATCCGACTCTCTCTGGGGTCCGAGACTTGAGCAGCTGGTTGTCGATTTGCTCGCAGCGGTTGAAACGGACGAGGTGTTGGCGGTGCGCCTCAATGTTTGGTTGCGCGACCTTGCTGCCGGACTTGTGGACGCGCATCGCAGCGAGATCGCGCTCCTGATAGAATCAACGGTGAACGCTTGGGATGCTGAGTTGATGAGTTCAAAGATCGAGCAGGAGGTCGGCGCGGACCTTCAATTTATCCGCATCAACGGAACGCTGATCGGGGGGGTGGCTGGGCTACTGATCTATGCGATCACCGAACTTTTGTCGCGCCTGTAGTTTGGTGATTCATGCACGCGGGCCTCAGGGGCCGTAGGGGCCGCGGGGTTGAGGACCTGAACAAAGGGTTGATCCCGACTGTGGTCAGGCTGCAAGCTGACGTCCTGATCGCGTTCGGGGTCTGTGTGCCCGAACCACACCGCCCCACTCAATGCAGCACCCGCCGTTGAAATCCTTTGTCTGCGCGCTGTGTGTTTTTGTGACTTCACCCGATGGCTTGGCTCAGGATGATCCCGCAGCGCGCGAGGCGCTCCCCATGTACAAGATCATTCCGGCAGCGAAGTTGGACGAATTGACACCGGCACTGCCGAATGAGGGTGGAGCATTCCGAAACTGGACGCGCTCGCAGGGAGACCACGGCTCACGGCGTTATTCTGCACTGTCGCAGATCAACCGCGCGAATGTGCGCGATTTGGAGGTGGCTTGGGTTTTCCGTTCCGGCGACGGGGCTGCGAATGTTCAGTGCACGCCGATTATCGTGGATGAAGCTCTCTTCGCGCCGACGCCGGGGCGCGCATTGGTTGCTGTGGATGCGAAGACCGGTGGCGAGCGATGGAGGGTGCAGTTTCCCGCGAGCGGGACAGTGCGTCTTCAGGATGCGCCTGCGCGTCGCGGCCTCGTCTACTGGCCGGGCGATTCAGAGAATGCAAAACGGATTTTGGTCGGCGCAGGGGACTGGATTTACGCGCTGGACCCAGCAACGGGAAAAGCCATTAAGGGGTTTGGAGAGAAGGGGCGCGTTTCATTGCCAACCGGCGCGACGGTGAGCGGCGCCGTTTGGAAGAACGTTTTTGTGACGAGTGGACTTTTCGGCGATGTGTATGGGTTTGATGTGAGGAGCGGCGTGCAACTCTGGCGTTTTCATTCCGTCGCGCAACAGGGCGAATTTGGCGGTGATAGCTGGCACAAACAACAACAGGGAGCCAACGGTTGGGGCGGTCTTTCCGTGGATGAAGTGCGTGGGATCGCCTTTGTCTCGCTGGGCGCCCCAAGGCCGGACATGGTGGGCGTGGGCAGGCTTGGAGATAATCTTTTTAGCAACTGTGTCGTCGCACTAGACGCCCTTACCGGCAAGCGCCTCTGGCATTTTCAGGATGTTCGCCATGACCTCTGGGATTTGGATGTGTGCGCTCCCCCGAATTTGCTCACCATCCAGCGTGAGGGCCGTTCGTTTGATGTGGTGACCGGAATGTCCAAGGCGGGGCATCTGATGCTCCTGGATCGCTTGAGCGGCAAACCAGTGTTTCCTTGGCGCTTGCGCCGGGCTCCTGTCACCAAATTGGTTGGGGAGCGGACCGCAGACTATCAGCCAGACCCCGAACTGCCGGAGCCGATTTCGCGGATGGAGTTCACACCTGATCAGATCACGGATCGCACGCCTGAGGCGCGGGCGTTTGTTGAAAAGACTGTGGAACGGGCCAACTACGGATTTTTTGCGCCGTTTGAGGAGGGCAAGCCCACGTTGTACACAGGCTCGCGTGGAGGCGCCGAATGGTCTGGGGCCGCGGTTGATCTTCCGACAGGGCGGCTGTATGTCACCTCGAATCGTTGGGTTTCGAAGATCACCGTCATTTCCAACAGCGAGAGGCCGAGGGATCCGCGCCAGCCGCCGACGCGCGGGGAGTCGCATTACGTGATCCATTGCGCGCCGTGCCATGGCGCAAATCGGGGAGGAGTCGGAACCGCGCCGCCGCTTTATGCGCTCAAAAGCCGATTGAATGATGCAGAGGTGCTAGCCTTGTTGCAAACGGGGCGGGGGCTGATGCCGCCAAACGTGGCGTTGAATGCGGAGGAAAAGAGGGATTTGTTGGATTTTTTGTTCCGCCGTGATTTGCCTGCGGGGGCGGGATCCGCATCCGAGTCGTCCGAGGCTGGGGCACGACAGTACACCTTTGACGGCTTTCAGTTTCTGGTCGATCACGAGGGTTATCCTGGAATCAAGCCGCCGTGGGGGTTGCTCAATTGCTACGACTTGAACACTGGGAAGATTTTGTGGCGCGCACCGTTGGGTGAACTTAATAAACTCACTCAGCAAGGCGTGCCTGTGACAGGTTCGCAGAACCTGGGCGGCGCGTCGGTTACGGCAGGCGGGTTGGTGTTTGTAGCAGGTACAGAGGATGAAAAGTTGCGCGCCTTTGATGCCGATACCGGGACAGAGTTGTGGTCGGCGAAGTTGCCTTTTGCGGGGACCGCCGCGCCTGCGATTTATGAGGTGGGGGGAGTTCAACATGTGGTGGTGATGGCAACGGGCGGGGGTCGTGTCGGGGGCGCTTCGGGCGCGGGTGACGCAATTGTCGCCTTCCGGTTGAGGATCAAATAGACCGCTGAGTGATAAAACGTTCTGACCACCGACTGGATATCGAGGAGTGCACGCTCTTGGCTGCGGCTGGCAAGTGCCGTGACGGTAAGACTTGGTGTCAGGAAATCACGAGCTAGGCTTACAAATATGGGCAATGGCTCGGCTCAATACTTCCTAGGGATCGAGGGCGGCGCGACACGTTCCACCCTCGTCCTTGCGGACTCTTCGCAAAAGACGCTTCTGGAACTGCAGGGCGGTCCTGCAAATGTGCGGCTTTTATCGGACCGTTCCTTGGCAACGTTGTTACGTGGATTCGCAAGGCAGTTGCCGGTTTGCGGGCTCAGCGGGATTGTGATCGGGCTCGCAGGAGCGCGGACGGACGCGGATCTGGCGCGCATCCGCCACGCCGCGCACCGGGTGTGGCCCCGGGTGCCGGCATATGCGACAAACGATCTCGAGACGGCGCTTGCCGCTTGCCCCTCCGTACCGGGTGCGGTTGCGAGGGTTCTGGTGCTGTCCGGCACGGGCAGTTGTTGTTTTGGAAGAAACCTGCGTGGCGCAACTGCCCGCGTGGGCGGCCGCGGTCATGTGGTTGGGGATCGTGGCAGTGCCTGCGACATCAGTCAGCGAGCATTGAAGGCTGTGATGGCCGAATACGATCACAGCGGACGCTGGCCTCGCCTCGGCGAAAAAATTTTGCGCGCGCTTTTACTCAATGACCCGGAAGACCTGATTCCTTGGTCCATGGAGGCTGACAAGACTGAGATCGCAAGCCTTGCCGTTTGTGTTTTTGAGTCGGCGGCACTTCGTGATCCTCTTGCACGCTCGCTTTTGGCGGATGCTGCTCAGGCTTTGGCGGATGATGCGGATGCGTGCGCACACCGTGTGGCGCTTCGCTCGGACCGTGTGCAGTTTGTGTTGAATGGGGGCGTGCTTTTGAAAAACCGCACTTTCGCACGGGACGTAATCAAGCGTGTGCGGCGGTTGTGGAGGCGGGCCGTGTTCTCAAAAGTCCCGGGCGTGAGCGCATGGGGGGCGGTCAGGCTTGCCATGGAACGGGCCTCGAGTGGCGTAGAGTCGCGCACAGGCGTCGCAGGTAGGGGGACTATTGCCAGTAGTCGCGGGTTTGATCAGGAGCCGGTTTCCGTAGGTATCGCGAAGGGGCATCCTGCGTTGTCGCCCGCGTGCCTTAAAAAATCACCGACGGAACAGCGTAACCCGCGGTCCATGAAGTTGGACACGATGAGCCTTAAAGCAGCGGTGGATTTGATGCTGGTCGAGGACATGTCGGTGCCGGTG
>JBILKY010000094.1:0-11879 GCA_044376395.1 Chthoniobacteraceae bacterium
AAGCGCGGGGGACGGTTGTTTTACATCGGTGCTGGCACCAGCGGGAGGCTTGGAGTGCTTGATGCCAGCGAGTGTCCCCCGACTTTTCGGACAACTCAGGAGCAGGTGCAGGGCATTATTGCTGGTGGCCGCCGCGCGCTTTGGAGCGCGGTAGAGGGAGCTGAGGATGACGATGCCTCCGGGGCGGCGGCGGTAGTGCACCGTGGTGTGAACGGACGTGACGTTGTGATTGGAATCGCTGCAAGCGGACGCACGCCGTTCGTATGGGGTGCCCTCGCCGAGGCTTCCAAAAAGGGCGCGTGCACTGTGTTGATCTGCTTCAATCCAGAGTTGAAAAATATCCGTTCGGCTCGCGGGGTATTTGTTCCTGACAAGGTGATCGCGCCGAATCTAGGGCCTGAGGTGCTCACTGGTTCCACACGGCTCAAGAGTGGGACGGCCACAAAGCTGATGTTGAACATTTTCAGCACCCTAGCGCTCGCCAAAAGCGGCAAGGTGATCAGCAATTTGATGGTGGATTTGAATCCCTCCAACCAGAAGCTCCGAGGCCGGGCTGTGCAAATCGTGCGTGAACTTGCAGGTTGCACCGAGGCGGCAGCGCTTGACGCATTGGAGCACGGTGGCTGGGTCGTGAAAGATGCAGTCCGTGCGCTCAAGCGCAAGTGAACCGCCGCGGAATTAGCCGGCGTGTGGTTTAAACCAGCTCGCAATGCCTCGGCTGCCGGGAAGTAGGGCTCGCGCTCGGCTGGGTTTTGCGCATCATTGGGCTGTTTCCAAACGTCTCTGCGACAATGATCATCATAGACAACGAGTTTGCCGATATCGCCACGCCAAGCGGTCCGATGCGCACGCATTTGTTCCGTCCTGCCGCCGAAGGAAGGTTTCCAGGGATTATCTTTTTCTCCGAAATATTCCACGCCACCGGTCCGATCCGCAGGAGTGCTGCAGCACTCGCTTCTCACGGGTTCATCGTGGCGGTGCCGGAGATTTTTCACGAGTTCGAACCTCTTGGAAAAGTTCTCGCGTATGATGCGGAAGGAACCGATCGCGGAAACTGGTGCAAGGTGAACAAGCCCCTGCAGTCCTATGACGACGATGCGCGTGCGTTGATTCAGTTTCTTCTCGGACATGCAGTCTGCACCGGGAAACTCGGTTCGATTGGAATCTGTATTGGCGGGCACTTGAGTTTCCGTTGTTGCTTTGAGCCGGAGATTCTTGCGGGAGTCAGTTTTTACGCCACGGATATCCATAAATTGGAGTCCCATCCGCGGGGCCTCGGGCTTGGGCAGGCGGATGATTCTTTGGAGCGCGCGCGGGAGGGGGCTGTTAGGGGCGAATTGCTCATGATCTGGGGACGTCAGGATCCGCACATTCCGTTTGAGGGCCGCGTGCAGATTCACAGGGCTTTGGAGGAGTCTGGTACGAACTACCAATGGCTCGAGTTTAATGGCGCCCATGCCTTCATCCGTGACGAGGGGCCGCGCTACAACGCTGTGATTGCGCAGCAAAGTTTGGGTGTTGCGATCGAGTTGTTCCACCGCGGGCTTCGCTGAATCAGAGGCGCAACGTAATCAGGATGAGACTTGATGTATGGTTGTGGGCGGTGCGGGCCTTCAAAACACGCGGGCTTTCGTTGGACGCGATTAAAGGGGGAAACGTCGAGGTCGATGGGCAGTCTTGCAAGCCTGCGCGCGCTGTGAGGGCAGGGGAGTGCGTGACAATCCGTGTTGACTCCGAATTCGCAGTTTGGAGGCGCACTCTGCGTGTTTTGGGAGCGCCCCCATCGCGTGTCGGGGCGAAGTTGGTGCCGCAGTATGCCGAGGATCTCACGCCGGCCGAGGAAATTGAGAAGGCGCGCACCCGCCCTGACGACCTCATCGGATACCGCCCGCGCGGAACGGGTCGCCCGACCAAGCGTGAGCGTCGTGAGATCGACCAGATCCAAGGCGGATGATGCGGCATCCAATTTGACGAACATATGAACACCCCTCACGTTGAGCCCGGCTCTCAGGACATTGCAAACGTCTCAAAAGCGAAATGGTATGCGGGGCTCTACATCCAAGTGCTGGTTGCAGTTGTCTGCGGGGGATTGCTAGGTTGGCTTTATCCCCAGTGGGGTGTGGCGCTGATGCCGTTAGGGGATGCATTTGTGCGGCTCATCAAGATGATGATCGGCCCGATCATCTTTACCACCGTTGTGGCGGGTATGGGTTCGCTCGGTGACCTGCGTAAGGTGGGAAGAGTCGGGTTGAAGGCGCTGCTTTATTTCGAGGCGTTAACGACCCTCGCCCTGGTCATCGGACTTGTGGTGGTGAATATCATCAAGCCCGGTGTGGGAATTCATGCAGATCCCCAACAGTTGGATGCCAGTGCGCTCAAGGGGTACAGCATGGCTGCGCAAAAGTTGTCCACGGTCGAGTTTCTCATGAACATCATTCCGAAGACGTACCTCGATGCTTTTGTTTCAGGCGAGATCCTTCAGGTCCTGCTTGTTGCCATCTTGAGTGGGGCGGCTCTTTCCATGATGGGGAGTCGGGGTGCGGGGATTGTTGGTCTGATAAAGGATGTTGGTGATGTTTTCATGCGAATGATCGCCATTGTGATGCGACTTGCCCCTGTGGCGGCTTTTGGAGCAATGGCTTTCACGATTGGGAAATTTGGGGTTGGCAGCGTGGTCAAACTGATCGGACTGCTGCTTTGCGTGTACCTGACATGCGCGGCATTTGTCTTTGTAGTGCTTGGCTTTGTAATGCAGATGAATGGACTGAGCCTGTGGAAATTCCTGCGCTACATCCGGGAGGAGATCCTGCTCGTGCTTGGCACTTCGTCCTCGGAGTCCGCGCTGCCGCGCATGCTCCTCAAGATGGAACGCATGGGATGCGAGAGTTCGCTGGTGGGTCTGGTCTTGCCGACGGGCTACTCCTTTAATTTGGATGGCACGTCAATCTACCTCACCATGGCGGCCGTATTCGTTGCTCAAGCGACGGACACGCCCCTTGGTTTTACTCAGCAGTTGGGCTTGCTGCTCGTCTTGCTTCTAACCTCGAAAGGAGCGGCCGCTGTTACTGGAGGTGGATTCGTGACCCTGTCGGCGACGCTGTCGTCAGTCGGAACTGTGCCAGTGTCGGGATTGACTCTGCTGCTCGGAATCGACCGGTTTATGTCGGAGGCGCGTGCAATTACCAATTTGATCGGCAACGGGGTCGCGGTTGCCGTGATTGCGTGCTGGGAGAACGCCATCGATCGCGATCGGGCGAAAGCGGTGCTGGACGATCCGGGAGCGCATGACCTCGGGGGATAGAGGCGTGCAGCGCGTTTCACCCAGACGAGGGTGCGTCGCTTTGATCGTTCGGTGGCAAAGAAAAAGCGCACCGGAGTTGGTGCGCTTTTTCGTGCCTTTGAGGTTGATTGGATGAACTTTGGACCTGCCGGCGGACCAATTAGCGGACGACCCTTGCGCTGCCGCCTTTCATGAGCTTCTCGACCTCTTTCTGTGTTGCCATGGACGTGTCGCCCGGCGTCGTGGATGCGAATGCACCGTGGGCTGCGCCGTAATCAACGGCAGCTTGCGGGTCGTTTTTGGATAGAAATCCAAACGTGAGGCCGCTTGCAAAACTGTCGCCTCCGCCGACACGGTCGAGAATTTCGAGGCCCTTGTACTGGCGGCTCTCATAGAAGGCTCCGTCGTGGTAGCAGATCGCCGACCAATCGTTGACTGTCGCGGTGATCACTTTTCGCAGCGTCGTGGCTGCTACCTTGAAGTTTGGAAACTCGGATACCGCGTGTTTGATCATCGCCTTGAACGCATCGGTTTCAATGTGGCTGATGTTTTCATCAGCGCCCTCCACTTCAAAGCCGAGCGAGGCGGTGAAGTCTTCTTCGTTTCCGATCATCACGTCGACGTATTTGGCGATTTCACGATTCACCTCCCGTGCTTTTTTGAGTCCGCCGATGGTTTTCCAAAGCGACGGACGGTAGTTGAGGTCATAACTGACGATGGTGCCGTGCTTCTTTGCGGCCTGTACGGCTTCGATCGTGAGCGCCGCGGTTGACTCGGAGAGCGCCGCAAAGATTCCGCCCGTGTGAAACCAGCGCACGCCCTGCCTGCCGAAAATTTCCTCCCAGTCAAAGTCGCCGGGTTTGAGCTGGCTTGCCGCCGTGTTGCCTCGGTCGGGATTGCCCACCGCCCCCCGGATGCCGAATCCACGCTCCGTGAAGTTCAGTCCGTTGCGCACGGTCCGTCCGATGCCGTCGTCGTCGCGCCAGAGCAGAAAATCTGTCGCGACTCCGCCCTGCATCACGAAGTCCTCAATAAGGTGCCCGATTTCGTTGTCTACAAATGCCGTGCAGACAGCAGTGCGCAGGTTGAAGCATTTGCGAAGGCCCCGCGAGGTGTTGTATTCGCCGCCACCCTCCCACGCGGTGAAATGGCGGGCGGTGCGGATTCTGGTTTCGCCCGGGTCGAGGCGCAGCATGATTTCACCGAGGGAAATCTGGTCCCAGCGGCAGGAGTTTGAAGGTTTGATTTGAAGGCTCACTTGGTTGGTTGGTTGGAGGGTTGATTCAAAATCACGGTGTTAAGTTAGATTAAGACGGTTTTCAGGGTTGAGATGTCCCACAAGGGACGACCTGCTTCAGCCGCGATCTCATTAAACGCCTCGATCTCGGCTTTGGAAAAGAGCAGGCCGCCGGCAGCGGCGGTTCTCTTGCCCCACTCAGCTTCGAGTTGGCCGGGTAGCATCGACTTTTCATTGCCGTGTCCAAGCACGTCGTCGATGACCCGCTGCACGTTTTGAAACTGGTTGGCGCCTTTTGCAAACGCACCGCCGCTCATTGCCTCGGGGTGGATTACCTGAAAAAAGAACGCGCAGGTATGTTTGTCTGCAGGATCCGTTTCCCAGCGGCTGCGGAGCGTTGGGAGCGAGCCCCCGATGTAGCCGCCGACCAGCTCGTTGATGAGAGCCATCCCGTAGCCCTTGTGAGCGCCAAACGGGAGGAGCGAAACGGCCTCGTTCGGGTCCGTCGTCGGAGTCCCGTTTTTGTCGACTGCAGCCATTGGAGGAAGGGCTTTACCTTCGCGCTTGAGCTGCTGGACGCGGCCCATCGCCACCACCGAAGTCGCCCAGTCGATTACAATCGGGTAGCCGAGCGTTTCCGTGGTTGGGAATCCCCAGGAGTGCGGGTTTGTGCCGAGGGTTGGGAATTTTCCTCCAAACGGTACGACCTCCGCGAGGGCTGCGGTGCAGTTCGTGTAGGCGATGTAGCCCCGTTTTGCTGCGTCCATCACGTAGCCGCCGCCCCACAGGTAGTGGAACGCGTTGTCGACGGAAACCGTCCCGACTCCATATTGATCTGCAAGCCTGATCGCTTCGTTGATCGCGCGGTGCGCTGTGGACTGGCCCAGCTTCTTATTCGCATTCCAGATCTTGGCCGAGGGAAAGCGGGTGGGGATTTCTTCGATTTGCGCCCCGGGCACGCAGCCTTTCGATCCTGATCCGAAAAGGTGGTCGAGATGCAGCGCTTTGATGCCGTTATGCGTCCGGATACCGTGTCTTGAAGCTTCAGCGCAAAAGCGTGCAGCTTCCGCAGACTCGTCCGCGAGATATCCGCGGTGTTCGTATGCAGCTTGAACCAGGCTGTTATGGTCAGCCTCGGGAACGATGTAATAAGTTTCAGACATATAGTTAAATTGACTGGCCTCAGTGTTTAGTTGGCACGCGCGATGGGCGTTTTTCCGGAGAGGTAACGCGTGAGGTTTTCAACAGCGCAACTCGCCTGGCGTTGCACGCTTTCGTGCGTGCGCGAGCCGATGTGTGGTGTGATGATCACGTTTGGAAGCCCGAGCAGGGGATGATCCGCTGGCGGCGGTTCCTGATCCAAAACATCCGCCGCGTACGCGAGGAGGTGTCCGGATTTTAGGGCGTCCACGAGTGCAGAGAGTTCGAGAATCTCGCCGCGCGCGCAGTTCACAATGACTGCTCCCTTTTTGATGAGGCCGATGTTTTTGGCGTTGATGAGATGCCGCGTTTGCGGAGTGAGTTTGGTGTGAAGTGATATGACGTCCGCTTGTTTCAAGGCTTCCTCCACGCTTTCAACACGCTGGATGTCGTTCCACCGCGCAAAGTCCTCGTCCCAGTAGTTGCCATACCCGATGAGTTTCATTCCGAATGCTTTCGCGCGTACGGCGACCTCTTTTCCGATGCGTCCGAAGCCGATGATGGCGATTGTTTTGCCGCAGATTTCGTTTCCCGTGATGCGGGTCCATTCGCCGCGCGCGGTGTGGTTCGCCTCGATGACCAGTTTGCGTACCGCCGCAAGCATGAGTGCGAATGTGTGTTCTGCAACCGTGGTGTGGTTGACACCGGGAGTAAAGAGAACCGGGATTTTGTTGTCGGTCGCCGCCTGAAGGTCGATTTTGTCGATGCCGATGCCGTATTTGCTGATGACCTTCAATCGTGGAAGCGAGCGCTCGATCACTTTGCGGGTCAGCGCGTCGTCTCCGCAAAGATACGCATCAAACTGCCCGGCGAGTTCCAGCATGCGCGTTTCCGAAAGCGGCCCGCGTTCGCGGACGATTTCAAAACCCGCCGCGGCGAGCATGTCGTGGTGGATTCCTGGGGTGTCTTGGAATGAAGTGGTGGTGAGGAGGACCTTGGTCACGGGATTTTCGGGTTGTTTGGTTTAAAAGGTTTGGTCGAGAGAATGCGCACCGCTCTAACGGGTGAGTTTTCCGTCCACTTGCCGCATGATCTGGAGCGGGTTCGTGTCCCGTAGAGCGCCCGGGAGCAGGGAATCCGGAAAGTTTTGGAAGCAAACCGGGCGGGTCCAGCGCTGGATGGCTGCACTGCCAACGCTCGTGAAGCGCGAGTCTGTGGTGGACGGAAACGGGCCGCCATGCTGCATGGCTGCAGACACTTCCACGCCGGTTGGAAAGCCATTGAGGACGAGCCGTCCGGCTTTTGCTTGGAGCGTTGCAATCAGCTTACGGAACGCAGTCAAGTCGCCACCGCTTGCGTGCATCGTGGCGGTGAGCTGTCCATTGAGTATGCTTGCAACCTTGTGCATTTCGTCTGCGGACTCTGCTTCGACTAGAAGCGTGTAAGGTCCGAAGACTTCCTCGAGGAGTTGGTGTTGAAGAATGAAATTAAGTCCCGATGTCTTGAGCACGGTCGGCAACCCTTTCGATGTCGCATCAGTGTCTGCTCCCAAGGTGGATGCAGCGAATGGCTCAACATCTTCAATGGCGGACATGGCCCTGAGACCATTGATGTAAGAATCCGCGATTCCCTTGTGCAGCATCGTGGCCGATGGGGCATTCTCGACTGCTTGCTTGAAAAGCTCTGCGAATTGCGAGAAGTCCGCGCCTTTGATTCCGATCACGACGCCGGGTTTGGTGCAAAACTGGCCCACTCCGAGGGTGAATGAGTTTTTCAAACCTTCCGCGATCTGTTGCGGACGCTCTCGGAGGGCCTCCGGCAGGAGGAACACTGGGTTGAGACTGCTCAGTTCGCCGAAGAATGGGATCGGCTCGGGGCGTGAAAGCGCCACTTGGTTCAACGCGAGTCCGGCGGCCCTCGAGCCCGTGAATCCTACAGCTGTTGCGAGCGGATGTTTTACCAACGACTTTGCCACCTCGGGGCCCCCATGGATCAATGAAAATACGCCGGGCGGCATGCGGCAAATACGCGCCGCGTCGTTGATCGCTCCCGCGACAAGTTCGCTGGTTCCCGGGTGCGCCGGATGCGCTTTGACGATCACAGGGCAGCCAGCGGCAAGTGCGCTTGCGGTGTCGCCGCCTGCGACCGAGAAGGCTAGCGGGAAATTGGAGGCGCCAAAAACAATGACGGGTCCCAAGGGGACAAGCATCCTGCGGAGGTCTGGCCGCGGCAATGGCTGCCGGTCGGGAAGCGCGGGATCAATCCGTGCGTCAACCCACGAGCCCTCCCGGAGAAGGTTTGCGAACATCCGAAGCTGCCCCATGGTCCGCCCGCGCTCGCCGGTGAGCCGGTCCAGTGGAAGGCCGGTCTCGTGGTGCGCCCTCTGCAGGAGGTCGTCGCCAAGGGCTAGAATTTGTTCGGCAATCGCTTCCAGAAACTTTGCTTTCTCCTCACCGGAGACTGCTTGGAATTCTGAGGCGCAAGAGCTCGCGAGTTCCAGCGCACGATGAATCGCGGTGGTTGAAGCTTCCTCAAAAGTCGGGTCCATCGGTTTGAGATCGATCGGACTGGTGTGCTGAAAGGTGTGTCCGAAGCAGTTGACTGGTTCGCCGCCCAAAAGATTTTTTCCGTGAAGTTTCATAACGCTGAAGAGTTCGAGAGGGATGGGGTAAAGGGTGGCAAAACCCGTTGTGATGTGTGGTAAAGCGGGCCTGCTTGCTAGCTTCTCAGGCGATTGAATTGGTCAGGGTGCCCAAGCCGTCGATGGAAATGTTTACGACATCCCCTGACTTGAGTGTGAATTCGCTCGGAGGCACGGTGCCTGTCCCCGTCATCAAGTAAGCTCCTGCAGGGAAGCTGTTGTCGCGCCACAGCCATGCGGCCAACTCACCAAGCGAGCGCTTCATCTGAGTAAGCGAGGTTTGGCCGCGGAAGGCTTCCTCTCCGGACCGCAGAATCGAAAGTGCGATTCCAGTGTCAGCGGGCAGCACGTCGCGCACAACCAAGCCGGGACCAAGCGCGCAGCAGTCGCTCCACACTTTTGCCTGCGGGAGGTACAAGGGATTTTCGCCCTCGATATCGCGCGAGCTGAGGTCGTTTCCGATGGTGTATCCGAAAACCTGACCCGCGCAGTTGATCGCCAGTGTGAGCTCCGGTTCCGGGACATTCCAGGTGGCGTCAGATCGCAGGCGCATCGGATGCGATGGAGCGATGACCCGATGCGGCGTTGCTTTGAAAAAAATTTCCGGGCGCTCCGCGTCGTACACTCTGTCGTAGAAAGTGCCGCCGCCGGAGTCGTGGGACTCCTCTTTGCGGGCGTCTCTGGATCGGAGATACGTCACACCCGCGGCCCACACTTCCTGTGATTCGATGGGGGCCAGAAGCGAACCCGGCTTTTCGCATCTTTTGGACTGGTCAAAAGCTGAGTGAATGAGTTCAGCCGGCTCTTCGCTCGTAAACACCACGTCCAGACTCCTGAGCTCAAGCTGGCGGTATTCGCCTTCGCGCAGTGCGATCAAGCCGACGGGGGTCCTGTACAGGGTGGTTTCGGGTAGGGGCATCCAGCGACTATGCGGGAGTGGGCCGGCTTTGTGAAGCGCGGGAGATTGTGTGTTCATGATTTGGGTCGAAAACGCCCCGATCACGCGCGATACTTTGGCTTTATGGAAGGATCCGCACCCCCAGAATGCAAACAACGCGCCGTTTCACAAATTGATGGCGATCAGGAGGGTATTTATGAGGTGGTGACTCGGGCGCCCGGTCCGGATGGCAGTCTGCCTCTCACCGACCGAATGCTAAGGGAGGAGCCGAGCGGGAATTTGTTTGGTCTCACCCAGAATGTCGGGATGGGGTGGGATCCGACAAAGCTTGGGGGAAAGCAGGTTTTAATTTTGAGCACCCAGGGCGGCCTCAGGGGTGAGGACGGGAAGCCCGTTGCGCTCGGGTACCACACGGGGCATTGGGAGATTGGATTGCAGGTGCGGGCTGCTGCGGAGGCTTTGCGGGGTGCGGGAGCGATCCCTTTTTCAGCGACATGTTCCGACCCGTGCGACGGCCGCACGCAGGGAACGACGGGAATGTTTGATAGCCTGCCGTATCGCAATGACGCGGCGATGGTCTTTCGCAGACTCATTCGCTCGTTGCCGCGCAGGCAAGGAGTGATTGGCGTTGCGACTTGCGACAAAGGGATGCCTGCAATGCTCATGGCTCTCGCATCGGCGCGGGACTTGCCGTGCGTTGTGGTTCCGGGAGGCGTGACGTTGCCTGCCACGAATGGGGAGGATGCGGGTGCGGTTCAAACGATAGGGGCGCGGTATTCGCGCGGCATGTTGTCAATCGCCCAGGCGTCGGAGCTTGGGTGCCGCGCGTGCGGTTCGGCAGGCGGAGGGTGCCAGTTTCTGGGAACAGCTGCGACTTCACAAGTGGTGGCCGAGGCGCTTGGACTTGCACCACCGCATTCGGCGCTCGCGCCGTCGGGTCAGGAGGTTTGGCGTGACATCGCGGTACGAGCCGCGGGTTGCGTGCTCGAGTTGGAGCGCCGTGGGATCCGCACGAGGGACATCCTGAGCGAGGCTAGCATTCGAAATGCGATGACTGTGCACGCAGCTTTTGGCGGTTCGACAAATTTGCTCCTACATATCCCTGCGATCGCCCATGCCGCTGGACTCCGCAGGCCGCAGGTTCACGACTGGATTGCCATCAACCGAGCGGTGCCGCGGCTTGTCGACGTGCTGCCCAACGGGCCGCAGTATCATCCAACAGTGCGCGTGTTTTTGGCTGGTGGTGTGCCGGAGGTGATGTTGCATCTTCAGGACTTGGGGCTTTTGGATGATTCGGTGATGACTGTGACTGGAAAGACCCTCGCGCAGAACCTCGATGAATGGCGTGGATCCGAGAGACGGACGAGGTTTCGGAGCATTTTGTGCGAGCGTGATGGCGTTGATCCAAACGAGGTGATCATGAATGCCGAAGACGCCCGCTTGCGCGGCCTCACGGGCACGGTGGTTTTTCCGGTGGGCAACATCGCCCCTGAGGGAGCGGTGATTAAAAGCACCGCAATCGACCCGTCCGTTGTGGGTTCTGACGGGGTTTACCGGATGGAGGGACGCGCGAGGGTTTTTGCGAGCGAGGCATCGGCGATTGGAGCAATCCGAGAAGGGCGGATCGCCGCAGGTGACGTGATGGTGCTTGCCGGAGTTGGGCCGATGGGCACAGGCATGGAGGAGACTTACCAAGTTACGTCCGCTCTGAAGCACCTTCCTTTCGGGAAAAATGTGGCGTTGATCACGGACGCCCGGTTTTCAGGAGTCTCGACCGGAGCGTGCATCGGACATGTGGGCCCGGAGGCTCTCGCCGGTGGTCCCATCGGAAAATTGCGCGAGGGAGATTGGATTCGGATCGTGGTTGATCGCCTGAAAATGGAGGGTTCGCTCGATTTTGTCGGGACGGACGGGGATCGATGCACTCCGCAGGAGGGCGCGGCGATTCTGGCTGCTAGGGAGACGGGGGCGCAATTCAAGCCGCACCCCGAGTTGCCTGAAGACACCAAACTTTGGGCGGCGTTGCAGCGGCTCGGGGGAGGAACTTGGGGAGGCTGCGTCTACGACGTGGACGCGATCTTAAACGCTATCGGTTAGGGCTGGGGGTCCTGCGGAGGAGCGCTGCTTTGAGTCTCGGCGCTCTTTGGGGCGGGAGTATTCGTGCCGTCCTTGGGGCGGTGCTGGAATTCGTAGCTGTTGCCTATGACCTGGCGAACCCTGCTTGAGGTGACAAATTTGTCGGTCTGGTAGTCCAGATTGCCGTCGGGTCCGATGAGCGCGATGGCGGATTTGCCCTGGAGGTTGTAGGCGCGGCAAACCTCGGGTCCGTTTGGCAGGACGATGACCGGCATGTTGGTCTGCACCAGATCGGGGCCGGAATCTTTGAAGGCTGCAAAAATCAGCACGTTTCTGGTGGCAAGCCTATCAAAACCCATTGCGAGTTCCTTCACCTGCGAGCGAAAACCGCTCGAGGAAGGCGACTGCGCCAGCAGCAGGATGACGGGACGTCCGCGAAGCGACTTGAGGGATGCGTTTCCGTTGAAAAGCATGCCCACCGTGAAGTCAGGGGCCGGCCTGACGACATCAGCAGAGGCGGCGAGGCACAAGGCACCCAAAAGAACCGAGGGTAATGCGTGTTTGAATTTCATAGGAGATTTTTCCCGCCGCCGGAGTGATTCAACCC
>JBILKY010000009.1:0-31120 GCA_044376395.1 Chthoniobacteraceae bacterium
CGCGGAACATCCGAGTGTCTGCGCGATCGGCGAAACAGGGATCGACTATCACAAAAACCAGACGCCGCCGGAAACCGGGGAGGATCGGGCACGATGGTTGCGCAACCGCGACAGGCAGGCGTCGTTTTTCAAGCAGCAACTTGATCTTGCGGTGGAGAGCGGTTTGAACGTGGTGGTGCACCAGCGCGACTCGTGGAGCGACTGCCTCCGGATCATAACGCCCTATGCAAACAAGCTTAAAGCAGTGTTTCACTGCTTCGGCGGGACGCTTGAAGAGGCGCTCGAACTGACCAACCTCGGATTCCTGGTTTCGTTCACCGGCATCGTCACATTCAAAAACGCGACCGCGCCCCAGCGCGCAGCCGCAAACCTGCCAGCAGGGACATTTTTTTTGGAGACGGACTGTCCGTTTCTCGCGCCAACCCCTCACCGCGGCAAACGCTGTGAACCAGCGTACACGCGTTTGACGGCGGAACACATCGCGAAGCTCAGGGGTGAGTCACTTGAATCACTCGCGTCGCACACTACATCCGCGGCGGACGCGTTCTTCACAAGACGCGGGAGAGACTAGCGCTCGGACTGCTGTTGAGCGCCGCAGTCTAAGGAGGGCCATCGCAGGAGAGCAGTCGAATCAGCCCGTTTAGGCAATCAGCGACAAAATTTTGTCCGCATCAGGCGTGGCTTCGAGGCGCATCCTGTGCAGATGGCGTTTCCCGTCCTTCATCTCAACGGTGACCTCGAGCACGCTGCCGCACTCCGCGCTTTTGAGCTCATGCGTGTAGCCCGAGATTTTCTCGCGCTGTTGCTGCATCCATTTGGCAAAATCCTCCTCTGTAATTGAGGTCTCGCGCCAGAACGCCTCAGTGTCCACGGGTAGCTCCAGCAGTCTTTTGCAGACGAATTCCCGGTCCAAGTACGCGAAGAGGTTGCCCGCCTTTGGGCCCGCCTCCTTGTCGAGCAACACGCGGTAGATGCCCTTGAAAGCCAGTGGCTGCGCAATGGGCGTCATCCGCGCAGTCTCAAAAACAGTCGCCTGCAGCACGTCGTCCTCCCAAGCCACCGTCTGAAGAGCGCTCGATAGCTTGGACAGGAAGGCCCGCTGCGCCGCACTCAACTCCTGAGCGCGTTCAGGCAGGGCTTCCTGCAACCGCGTTTTCTCCTCTTCAGCGGCGTAAAGGTCCACCCAAACTCCAACCGAACGGATCCGACGCTCGAGCGCGCTCAATTCTACCGCAGTCAGTTCGCGGCCCAGACGTTTGGAAATCTCCAGAACCGGGTTCAAATGCGGCATCTGCGCAAGTGCGCTGACCAGTTGGAAATTGCCCTGGAAAAAGTCTCCGTGGGATTCAAGCTCTGCGAGCTTGAAGACAGCAGCCTCATCAGGGGTCGCATTCTTCTCGTGGTACACCCGCGACTGATAACGGTCGAATTCGTTGAAGAGTTTGATGATGCCCTCTTCGTGCACGTCGAAATTCACGGGGGAATTCGGCTTGGTCCGGATCATGAGAAACCGCAGGACTTCGGGAGGCAAAAGATTCGCCATGTCTCTTGCGCTCGCACCGACACCGCGGGAAGAAGACATCTTTGCACCTCCCACCAGAAAGAACTCGTAAGGCACGTTGAGTGGCGGATTTTTTTTGAAAATCGCGTTCAAACAAGCAGCAGCAACATCGCGCGATCCGCCTCTTGTGGAGTGATCTTTCCCAGCGCCCTCGATATTCACTGGGAACGTCACCCACTTGGCGACCCACTCCAGTTTCCACGGCAGCTTGCCGCGACCGTCGAATGGTGAGACTTTTCCTTCATACCCGCAACCCTTCGCCCACTTCACCAGATCGGGCCTGCAACGGTAGCTGACCTGCGAACCGTCATATGCGTACACTTCGGTGGTTCCGATGCGCCCGCACTGCTCGCAAACGGTCTGAAAGGGATACCAAGTGGCGGGACGATCGGAGTTTGAGACCTCCTTGTAAACGCGGCGCACAACGTCAGCGTTCTTCAAGATCGTATCGATTGCTTCGTTGAAGCGTCCGGAGCGGTAAATATCGCGCATCCGATACTTCTCGACCTTCACGCCGAGCTCCTCGAACACCCCCCAAAACTCACCCATGTAATGTTCCGCCATGTCAGGCGCACTGGAGCCATCAGGAGGCGGTACGTTGCACAAAGGTTGGCCAAGGTACTTTTCAAAATGCGCACCCTTCCCCGCAGGAATCTCATCGAGCGGATCATAGTCGTCGACCCCGAACAAGTACCGCGCCTCAACTCCCCTTCGCTTCAAGGTTTTGAAGATTGCGTCGTGGATGAGCACGCCGCGAAGGGCGCCGACGTGGACTCGGCCGGAGGGGGTTTTTGAATCGTTGATGATCTGCGGCCCCTGACATTGCGCTGCGACTTCTTCGCACCAAAACATAAAATTTTAAGAGTGGAACTGACCCCGCAGTCAAAACGACATTCACGGGAGCACAGGAGTGTGTACGATTCCCGTTCCTCTTCAAGCCCATGCTAAGGTAACCCCCCAAAGTAACCCCAAGAAGAAACCCGTATTCCGGATTGTCTTCAAGCAGTCCACTCCTCTCAAACCCCCGTCCCGTTCCCCGTCCAGCGCATGCATCCCGTCCAAATTTACCAGCAGAAAATCCACGTCAGCTGGGAATTCCCCGTGGTATTCACCCACCACCTCTTCGAACCCTCCAACCCCGCGCTTCGGGATGCCATCCTGCGCATGGGGGAAAAACGCAAGCACAGGGTGATCGCCTACATCGACTCGCATGTGCTCGAAGGCAGCCCCGAGCTTGCCACGTCGGTTCGTGAATACTGCTCCCGCCACTCCGATGTCATCACGCTCGCCATTGATCCGCAGATCATCCCCGGGGGCGAAGCTTCGAAAAACGATTTTCGCCTCATCGAAGGTCTGCTGCGGCAGCTTCTTGAGCTGCGGATGGACAGACAGTCCTTCGTGATCGCCATCGGGGGCGGGGCGGCTTTGGATGCCGTCGGTTTTGCGGCGGCGCTGGTGCACCGCGGACTCCGGCTCATCCGCGTCCCTTCGACGGTTCTCGGCCAGAATGACGCCGGAGTTGGCGTCAAAAACGCGGTGAATTACCTCGGGAAAAACGCGATCGGCACATTTGCCCCGCCGTTTGCAGTGATGAACGACTTTGAACTGCTGCGCACCCTGCCCGACAGGGACTGGCTTTGTGGTGTCGCCGAGGCCTTCAAAGTGGCCATCATCCGGGACGCAGGCTTCTTTACTGACTTGCATCGAAACGCCGAGAAATTTCCCGCTCGCGACTTTGAGGTGATGAAGGATTTGGTGATCCGCTGCGCAACCATGCACCTCGAACACATTCGAACCAATGGAGACCCGTTTGAATACGGAACAGCACGTCCGCTCGATTTCGGCCATTGGTCAGCGCACAAGCTTGAGTTGCTGTCTGATTTCTCGGTGTCGCACGGCGAAGCCGTGGCTGCCGGAGTTCTGCTGGACTCGATTTACGCCTGCTACAAAAAATGGATCAGCGAATCAGAGCTCGAGATGATTGATTCAGGGTTGCGCAGGAGTGGGTTCAAGCTTTGGTTCGATGAATACGACCTGCTTGACGCGAGTCAGGAGCGCTTGATTTTCGGGGGTCTCCGCGATTTTCAAGAGCACTTGGGCGGGGAGTTGTGCGTGACTTTTCCAAAGGGCATCGGCGCACGATTCGAGGTGAATGAGATCGACAGCAGTCTGATGAACACCGCGCTGGACGAACTCAAAAAACGCGCACGCCGCTGAACTCTCTGGATGAAGCGGCCCCGAACATTGTTTGCACTGGGCTCCCTTCCGCACTTAAAAGGGGCCAACCCTCATCACCGCATGCGCCGCTTTCTACTGATCGACAACAGCAACTCGTTTACCAAGTTCGCAGTCTCATGCGGCGAGAAGATTGGAAAAGTACAGCGGATCGCAACCAAGGAACTGAGCCTCCGCCGCGCGAGAGAGTTGCTCAAAAAGATGAAATTCGACGCGGCGGTTGTTTGCAGCGTGGTACCGCGCAAAGCGACAGTGATTGAAAAGGCGCTTGGTAAACGCGCCTTTGAGCGGGTAAGCGACCAATCACCCCTCGGCCTCAATATTGACTATCCGAAACCAGCTTCCATCGGAGCGGACCGCCTCGCGAATGCATGCGCCGTGGCAGCACATTACCGCACCCCGGCAGTTGTGGTGGACTTCGGCACCGCAGTCTCCTTCGACATTATCAACACCCAGGGACACTACATTGGCGGCGTCATCGCACCCGGTCTTGAGGCGATGACGGACTACCTTCACCAGCGCACGGCGCTTTTGCCGAAGCTCCGCCTGATTGAGCCCCCTGACGCGATCGGAAAATCCACCACCCACGCGATGCTGGCCGGGGCCGTTTACGGATACCGGGGCTTGGTGCGCGAGATCCTGCGGCAGATTCACAAATCACTGGGCGTGCGCAAGCCGCCGCTGGTCATAGCGACGGGCGGATACGCGGAGCTGATCAGCGTCGGGCTTCCCGAGATCTCCAAGGTGCACCCGACTCTTACGCTTGAAGGGTTGCGCTTGATCGCCATGCGGAAGTTTCATCAAGATGGGGGGCACATTTAACCTCCCTCCATCTTGAATCAAACGGAAGCTCACTCTTATTCAGTCGGAATCGACTTTGGCGGCACCAGCATCAAGCCCGCGTTGGTCCGGGGGGCCGAGATCATCGAACGCGGAGCGACCATCGACCCTCAAAAATACGATGCGGCCTCGACGCTCTCAGCAATGGAAGATTCGATCCGCCTCCTTTGCCGCTCTCTCCCCAGCCTCGTTCCGGTGGGCATCGGCCTGCCGGGGTTGGTCGACAGCATGCATGGAATCGTGCACGGACTTTCGAACGTTGAGGGATGGGACGAGATCCCCGTCAGCAGGATTCTCGGGGAGCGCCTTGGCGTGCCGGTGATTTTGGAGAACGATGCAAACGCCATGGCGTATGGAGAATGGAAGTTCGGCGCGGCTGCCAATACCCGACACGCCATTTGCATCACACTTGGCACCGGCGTCGGCGGCGGCCTCATTCTCGACGGAAAGCTTTTCAAAGGAGCGCAAGAGGCGGCGGGAGAGATAGGGCACACCAGCATCGATTACCGGGGCGTCGAAGGGCCGTATGGCAACTTTGGCTGCTTGGAGGGATACGTAGGGAACCAGCAAATCAGCCAACGCGCGCTCGCTGCATACAGAGCCGCCAGGCAGGCACCCCCCACGCCGGAATGCACTCCGCAACACCTCGCAGCGGCGGCGAACGCGGGGTGCAGCGTCGCCAAGTCGATCTGGGACGCGGTCGGAGACGAAATCGGCACGGCGCTTTCCAATGTGATCTGGCTGCTGAATCCGGATGCCATCGTCATTGGCGGCGGCGTTGCGAAGGCTGGAAAGCTTATTTTCGAGCCCTTGGAGAAGTCCATCAAGAGCAGGACTTCGCACATCGTTCACGAAAAACTAAGGCTTGTTCCGGCGATGCTCGGAAACGATGCGGGAGCGATCGGATGCGGCGCACTTGCGCTTGAAGCGACCCGCTAAAATCTGCTTTTATTGGGCCATGGCCACATACGTCTACGAAACCATCCCGAAAAAGGCGGGCCAGAAACCCCGCCAGTTTGAATACGAGCAAAGCATGAATGACGCTCCGCTGGTGAAATGCCCGAAGACGGGCGAGCCCGTAAGGCGCGTGATCACCGGCGGAACAATCATCACGAGAGGCACTTCCATTCTCTCGATGAACCGCCCGAAAAGAGGCCGCTAGGGGGCTTTTGCCGGGAGCCCATGCGGCGCGGGGAGCCCCACCCGCTTCGGGCTGCCCAGAGCATTGGTGCCTGGCATCGGTGTCTGATATTTCACAAAACTTGTCCGCGCCTGGATCGGGCTGGGGCGTTAAGTTTTCCACACCTTGCAACCATGAAGCCACCGATCCAACTCCCCTCCCCTTCCCCGCGTGCTCTCGCACTCGCGATTGTTTCCATTGGTTTAACAGCGGGCAGTGCATTCGCAGCGGAGGGTCCGCTGCGCGTCGCATATGTTGATGTAGACGGAGCCGAACAGGAGAAGACCGGCGTGCTTCACAACGCCATGCGCGAAAACGGCAGGCGCGCCATCTATTTTGATTACTTCCATTCACCGCAGGCTCTCACCGCCGACTTACAGCCCTTATACAACGCGGTGGTGGTCCGAGGAGACGCGGCGGACAAACTCTCCGCACTGCATCCCGAGAAGCGGGTCGTGTTCATCCCCGACGGGCAGAGTCCGGAGGCTGTGCGGAACGCCGTTCTTAAAACAGTCTCTGACGCCGCGCGAAAGGACTGGGTGGCATTCCTCGCCCAGCGAGAGGAGGAAGTCCGTGAGAAGAACGAAAACGTCGCTAACTACGAGAAACGCGAAGCTCCTTTAACTTTTCAACGGCCGTTCAACGTCAAAGGATCCATGGAACGCACCCAAGTGCCGGCTGACATGCGCCTCGAGTTGTTCGCGTCCGATCCGAACATCGGCAAACCGATCGCAATGACGTGGGATTCCCGCGGGCGCTGCTGGGTGGCGAGCACCTTTGATTACCCGCACGGCGTCACTCCTGATTCGGTCGGAAATGACAAGATCACGATCTGTGAAGATACAAACGGAGATGGAGTGGCTGACAAATTCACAACGTTTGCCGACAAGCTTAACATTCCAACCGGCTTGTGCCTCGTCGATGGCGGACTGATGGTGGCGCAACCGCCAAACTTTTTATTCCTCAAAGACACCAACGGGGACGATGTGGCGGATGTGCGTGAAAAGCGCTTCGAATCGATGTGGGGAATTGGTGATACGCATGCGCAGGCGAGCAATCTTCACTATGGATACGACAACTGGCTTTACGGCGCCGTCGGCTACTCGGGATTCAAAGGCAGGGTGAACGGGAAAGAACTCGAATTCCGCCAGGGAACCTACCGGTTCAAGGCTGACGGATCACAGATCGAATTTCTCCACCAGTTCACCAACAACACGTGGGGACAAGGTTACAACGCAGCCGGCGACCAGTTCGGGGGCACGGCGAACAACGGACCCATTTTCTACGGCGGAATCCCGCACACCGCATTCGGCGCTTCAAAGGGGATGAGCGCGAAAAAGATCAATGTGGTGGGAGAAGCGCACCCGATCACGGAGAACTTCAGGCAGGTGGACGTCATGGGCGGATACACCGCAGCGGCGGGTGCATCGTTCATTTACTCGGATCAAATGCCGGCGCGCATGCAGGGACTGGCCATGGTTTGCGAGCCAACCATGAAGCTGGTGTCGCTTTTCCGCATCCTTCCTGATGGCGCGGGATACAAGGCGGTGGACGCAATGAATATTTTCGCGAGCAGCGACGAATGGACGTCCCCTGTCTATGCCGAGGTCGGACCCGACGGCGCGGTTTGGATCGCAGACTGGCAGAACTTCATCATCCAGCACAATCCAACCCCCTCGCTTGAGCGCGGCGGCTACAAGGCTGTGACGGGACCCGGAGGCGCTCACGAAAACCCATTGCGAGATCACAACCGCGGACGGATTTATCGCGTGGTTTGGAGTAAAGCCCAGCCGAAGAAGCCGGAAGCCGCCCGTGCGCAGACAACCGAGGCACTGGTCTCAGCGCTGGGGGGCGACACGCAGTTTGGCCGCCTGGCAGCCCAGAGAGTGCTGGTGGAAACGCAACGCAACGAAGCTGTTCCAGCGCTCAGAAAGAACGTCACCGCGCCGCCTTCCACAAACCTCGCCATTCATTCGCTGTGGACCCTGCACGGTCTCAAGCAACTCGACGTTGAAACGCACCGCGCGGGGCTCTCCTCGAAGGATCCGGACCTGCGGCGCAACGCCATCCGCGCACTGGGTTCGGATGAACAGTCGCAGAAGCTGTTTTTCGCAACCGGCGCACTTGCCGACGCCCATCCGCAAAACGCGGTGGCGGCACTGGTGAAGCTCGCCGAGTTTCCGACCACGGAGGAGATCAAAAAAGTTGCGCGGGGCGTCTATGTTTCAACCCAGAGCAGCAAAGACGAGTGGCTTCGCGAAGCAGCAAAAATGCTGAGCAAACGGCACAACGCGGTGCCCTTCACCGAGGGCCCGAACCTGCTCGTAAATTCGGGCCTCGAGCTTGCGGGCGGCGACGGACTGCCCGAGGGCTGGAAGCGACGCGATTACAACAACGCGAGCCGCGGAGATTCCGTGAGGTGGTTCAGCAACTCGGACAAAAAATCTGTCCACTCTGGTGAGCGTTGCATCACGGCTGTGGCGGCTCAGGCCGTGGACTCCAGTGTTTTTTGCGATGTTGCGATCAAGCCTCACACGGAGTACCGGCTTGCAGCGTGGATCAAGGGCAAAGGGATCAAAGGAAAACTCAGCCTCAACGATCATATCGGGCGCGCTGAAACGGAGAAAGTCACGCGCAACGCAGACTGGCAGTTGGTTGAGACAACGTTCCAAAGCGGAGAACGCACCAAAGCGAGCATCAACATTCTTTTTGTGGGAAGCGGCGAAGGCAGCTTCGACGACGTGAGTCTCACGGAGCTGATTCCTCTTTTGGAGCCGACTGTCCTCGCCGGCGACGCCAAGCGGGGTGAAACCGTCTTCCGCCAGCACCAGACCGCCGCGTGCGTACTGTGCCATGCTCTGGGCGGACAGGGCAGTGCTGTGGGGCCCGCTCTTGACGGACTGGCCACTCGGCACAAGCCGGACTACATCAAACAGAGCCTTGTTGAGCCGAATGCGGTCCTGGCGAAGGGATACGAGAACCTCGGGGTGTCGCCCATGCCCCCGATGAACCTCATTCTAACTGCACAGGAGCTCGAGGATATCCAAGCGTTTCTCCAAACGCTCAAGTAGCTCCTGAGCGCCTGCCCCTTCACGGCTCCGGCAGGATCCGCTGTACCGCCAGAATCTATAGCCGCTCGTAAAAGCGGAGCGCTTCCACGTCACTGTTGAACTCACTCAGGCGAACGATGCGTCCGCCGACCCCTGGATCCTGCGCGATGTAATCCCAGCCTTCCTTGCCCACCACGAGAACAAAGTGGGTGCCACCCTCGGGACGGCGGATCCGGACAATCAGCGGATTTCCCTTGAGCAGATTCCAGTCAATGAGCCGGTAACTCGGCAGGTCCTCGTAGGCGTGCCGCACCTTCCCCTGTTCGTATTCCGCAGCGGCTTCCCAGTGCAGCCATCCGCGCTCGGTGTAGCCGTTGGACTGCGTGAGAAAATGATTGAGTCGCTGCGGATCGACATTCATTCCATGAAACGCCAGCACCATTGCGGCCGATGTGACAGCGCACCCCTCCGCACCGAGTGTGTTGCTAGTGGGCCCCAGGAAATCTCCCCGCCAACGCGCGTCCGCCTGCGCGAACACTGGAACTTCCAGCTGAAATTTACGCGGAAAATACAAGCCCCCAGCAGGCGGGAGTTTCGCCGTGCGATCCCAACGATACCATCCGAACCCGCAGGCGGCAGCCAGGGCCAGGAACAAAGCAAGCCAGCGATACGCTACAGACCGCGTTCTATTTTGGGTCTCTGAAGTCAGATTCATGCGTTAGTAGCTCGCTTCAGTTCTTCCCCCGATGATTGCTTCGGGCAAAGCAGCACCTTGCCCGCGCGCATCGGAGCCTGTGCGTGGTCGATTGCAGAGCAGATTTGACTCAGCGGGTATCGCCCGGCGACAGGTGTGTGCAACGAGCCATCCACAGCCATCGCCATCAATCTCTCAAACATTCGAGAAACCGCCTCAGGTTCAGCTTCGCCATACCAACGAGAAACCCAAAACCCGCAAAAGTGGATGTTCTTGAAAATCAGAAATCCGTTGGGCACCCGAATTGGTTGTCTTCCCATCGCCCCGTAAGTCACCAGCGTGCCTCCGTCTGAAAGCGCCCCGGCGATTCCAAGCGCGCTTTCACCGCCAACCGCATTCAACCCGAGCTTGAGGGTCTGTGCTCCCGCCCGCTCCCGAATTCTCGATGAAAGTTTCTCCCCTTCCAAAATGACATGGTCCGCCCCGATGGCTAACAGCTCGTCGATCAACTCAGGTCGGCGAACGACGTTCACCGTTTTCAAGCCCATCACCCGCGCGATTTGAATTATCGAGCGTCCGACGCCGGAGTTTGCGGCATTCTGAACGACAAAATCGCCGCGGCTGAGTCCTGCGAACTCCCTAAGCATGCAGTCGGCTGTCGCGGGATTGATACGCAACATGGCAGCCTGCTCGACGGGCACTCTTGGATCAACGCGCACCAACTTTTCCGCGGCGCAAGTTCCCCAGCGTCTCCACGACCCGAGTCCGGCCGGAACCAAAACACGCTGTCCTTCTTTGATGCCTGCTGAGCGGCTTAGCGCGACGGTGGCAACGCCCTCCACGCCGGGAACGCTGGGCAGCACAGGCAGCGAACCATACTTGCCCTCGAGCACATTGACATCAGCCGGATTCACTGGGGCACAATCAACCTCCAGCAAAACCTCCCCCTCCTCGGGTTCAAAAACATCCACCTCACCCAAACGCGCCACTTCGTGCGGCACACCAAACTCACCCAAGACCACCGCGGGGGTCCTCATGTGCTTTTCAATAAAATTAGGCACAGCGGTTGAATCGAGCATTCAACATTCAATCACCGCGGACTTCATGAGCGCAAACATACTCTCACGAAGCGGAAGTCCGCTTTTTGATCCTGAGCTTGACGCGTTTTTTGCCCTTCTTCGCCTCAGCCTTATCCTTCCCCCGCTTTTGAACCTGGATGCCAAGCTTCCGGTACAGCGTCGCGGGGGAAATCTTGAGCATTCTCGCCGCCAGCTCGCGCGATCCATCGGTAAAGTCGATTGTTTCCTGAATGTACTGTCTCTCCTGCGCCGCGCTGAACTCCGTCAGCGTGTAGCCCACTGAGAATTTTCGCGGGGCAACCTTGGATTCAACAGATTGATTTAAGAGGTGCGGCGGCAAGTCATGGACGCGAATGACACCTTCTTCGCAGAGGGCGCACGCACGTTCAATCGCGTTCTCAAGCTCGCGCACGTTCCCCGGCCAACGGTAGTTTCTCAACACGGAGAGCACATTCTCTCCAAGCACAAAGGGCTCTTCGCGCCGACTCTGCCCAGAGTGGCGCAAAAGGAAATGCTGCACAAGGAGCGGGATGTCGTCCAACCTCTCGCGCAACGGAGGCATCTCGACAGGAATCACAGCGAGCCGGTAGTACAAATCCTCGCGGAACGCACCGGCCTTCGCTTTCTCGTAAAGCGGCTCGTTTGTTGCCGCCAGAACCCGAACATGGATCGGGATGCTTTTGTTGTCGCCGACGCGGCGCACGAGACGTTCCTGAAGCACCCGCAAAAGCTTGGTTTGGAGCAGCGGCGCCATCGAACTGATTTCGTCCAAAAAAATCGTCCCCCCCTCCGCCTCCTCGAAAAGGCCCATCTTGTCCTGCACCGCGCCGGTGAATGCACCCTTTTTGTGCCCGAAAAGCTCGCTCTCAAGGAGATTCTCTGGCAACGCCGAGCAGTTGATGGCGACGAATGGTTGCGAGTACCTGTCCGAATTGAAGTGAAGCGCTTTTGCCACCAGCTCCTTCCCAGTTCCGCTTTCCCCTAGAATCAAAATCGTTGAATCGGTGTTCGCAACCTTTGCAACGAGATTGAAAATCTCCTGCATCCTCGGCGCGGTGCCCACGATGTTTTCGAAGCTGTAACGATCGCGAACCATCTGCCGCAGACTGCGGATTTCGCGCTGCTCGCGATGCCGGTCGAGTGCACGCTCAATTGCGATCTGCAGCTCGTCTACTTTGAACGGTTTTGTGATGTAGTCAAAAGCACCCGCTTTCATCGCCTCGACACCCATCTGCAGCTGCTTATTGGCCGTGATCATGATCACCGGCGTTCCTGGAATCTCGCTCTGGCAGGCGCGAAGCACCTCCATCCCGCCGACGCTGTCCATCCGGACGTCAGTGAGAACGAGCTGCGGAGCGTGGCTGGCAAGCATCCCGATCGCCTTGACTCCAGAGTTCAGCGCGACCGGCGTGTGGCCGCCCTGCGCGCAGATCTCAGAGATGACCTGCACAATCGATGGATCATCGTCAATGATGAGTACACGCGACATGGGCAACAAAAACGCAACTGAATGTCTGGGACGAGGGAGGCTGAAAGGCGCGACAGGCCTCTCAAATTTGAGAGTTATCAAAAATGAGAGGCGTGTGAAGCAAATTCCGTAGAATCAGGCATTCACGCACGCGCATGGGACACCAAAAGCAAGATGCATGACACCAAACAGCGCCCAAGAACGACCGATTGCGGCATGCCCACGCCGCGACATGCGCAATACCTCGCCCCGCAAGAAACGAGCCTGAAACGCACCCAGCGCACACCCTCCGTTCGCGCAACCCGGCAGCCGTCGGGTCAACGCGCGCAATCGGTTCAGCTCAAAATCGGCTGCAGCACCCTGCCGTGCACGTCGCTCAGCCGAAAATCCCGGCCACCGAAGCGGTAGGTTAAGCGCTCGTGGTCCAATCCAAGCAGCTGCAGAACCGTTGCCCACAGATCATAGATCGTTGCGATGTTATCGACCGCATAATAGCCAAGCTCGTCCGTGCCGCCGTAAACCATCCCTCCCCGCAAGCCGCCGCCCGCAAGCATCACTGAGAACCCCATCGGATTGTGATCCCGTCCGTCGCTTCCCTGCGAAAACGGGGTCCGGCCAAACTCTCCGGCGAAAACAATCAGCGTCCGATCAAAAAGCCCGCGCGCTTTCAGATCCTTAATCAGTGCGGCGATTGGCTGGTCGACCTGCAAGGCCATGCGCTGGTGCCCTTCCTTCAACTTGCCATGCTGGTCCCAAGGGTTGGGCGAATTCCCGGCGCCAACTCCGACGGACAGACAGCTGAGCTCCACAAAGCGCACACCGCGCTCGACAAGACGACGGGCAACAAGCGCCTGCCTTGCGTACGCTGCAGTGAATTTGTCGGCAGCATCAAGCCCGTAGAGCTTTTTTGTCGCATCACTTTCACCCGAGATGTCGCAGAGTTCGGGCACCGCGGATTGCATTAAATACGCGGTCTCATAGTTGGCAATGGCGGCGGCAACGTTCGCATCGGGAGCCTCGCGTAAAAAATTATCGTCCATTTTCCGGACAAACTGCAGTCCCTCGCGCTGCTTTGAATCCGACTCAAACGGCGTGATGAACTCGAGCGGAGCCGAGGCATCGGCCTTGAAGATTGATGCTTGATGTTGCGCAGCAAGGTATCCGGAACTAAACACGCCAACCCCGCCGTGCGGCGGAGTCGCATCACCGCTTTGGAGCACGACGAACGAGGGAAGGTTCTTGTTCGCGGAGCCCATCCCATAACTGACCCAAGCACCGGCGCTGGGATGCCCCATGAAAGGAAAACCTGTGTGAAACATGTAATTTCCCTGCGCATGCTCGTTCACCTTGGTGGTCATCGAACGAATCACCGTGAGGTCGTCGGCGCACGCCGCAATTTGCGGAAAAAGATCAGTCATCACCATTCCGCACTGCCCCCAAGGTTTGGCAGTCCACGGGCTCGGCATGATGTTGCCGTTGTTGTTGAACATGGTGGGCTTGACGGGGACGGGCATGGACTGACCCGCTCTTCGGGCCAACTCCTCCTTTGGATCAAACGAATCCAAGTGCGATACACCGCCACTCATGTAGCAGAAGATTACACTGTCGACCTTCGGGTTCTTTCGCGTCTGTGGCGGCTTTGCCAACTCGGCTCCCCGCGTGACACTCGAGAGCATGCCATTGAGCGCCACGGCGCCAAATCCGAGGGAGCATTTGGAGAGCATCTGACGCCGCGTAATGGATGATGGTTTCATGGGTTTGATTGAGGTGACCCGGCTTTTCAGCGGAGATAGATGAACTCCTTGAGATTCATGATTGCATGGGCAAGACCCTCGAAATCCTTATTGATACCGTAGGACTCCATTGCGAGTTGCAACTCTTTGGCGGTGGGCTGCCGCCCCAGCGCCGAGTGAAACATTAAACTCGCACATTCCTGCGGGGCCGATTTTTGGGCGCGCGACCTCGCGGCAAAACCCGCTGCCAGTTTGTAAACCGCAGGATCATTCAGCAGCGTGAGCGACTGCGCTGGAACCGTCGTGACGTCGCGTCTTCCCATGGTCGTGAACGGCTTTGGAGCATCAAAGGTGGCAAGCAAGGGGGGCATACTGTTGCGCTTGAGCTTAAGATAAACGCTCCTGCAGGGGGCGTTTGCGGGCTGGGAAGGTCCCGAGCGCGTCTGGTCAAGAACGCCTGCAAGATGCAACAGGGAGTCGCGGATCGACTCGGCCTCAAGCCGCCTGACGTTCGCATGACTCAGCAGCTTATTTGAAGGGTCCTTCTCCGACGCAGCAGGACTGGCGACCGACGAGCGCTGAAAGGCCTCCGATGTCATCAGGAACAAAAGAGTTTCCTTCAGCGACCAGCGGTTGCCCGCGAGATGGTTCGCCATGAAATCCAGAAGCTCGGGGTTTGATGGCTTCTCGCCCATGCGACCGAAGTTATCAACAGTCGCCACGATTCCCGCACCAAACGTCCAGTGCCAGATCCGATTCACCATGACGCGGCGAGTGAGTGGGTTCTCCTTCGAGAGCAATGCCCGGGCGAATTCCAGTCGGCCGCTTTGGGGTCCATCCACGGGCGCACCACCGAATACGCCCAAAAACGCGCGAGGCACGGGTTCACCGGGTTTCTTGTGGTCCCCGCGTTCAAGGAGCGGGGCGTCCACCGTGGCATGCTCGAGCACCCCCGGCACAAAAACCGGCTTCGCAAGCGGCATTGCAAGCTTTCGATATGCACCCACAAGTTTTCCAATTTCGGGGGACGCCCACTCATCGCTTGAAAACAAGTCAGCCTCAACGCAGGCGTCCATGAGTTCACGCTGAGCCTCACTCAGCGTGCGCCCCCTCCACGCCACGACCGCTTCCATCAAGATCGTCGCATACTCAGCAATGCAGCCATCAGCTTCCGTTGCGCGTGCTTTTTCCAAGATATGAGCAGTCCCCGGGAATTCCTCCTTTGGAGCGCTATCGCTCTCGTGGAAGACAACTTTTTCCACAACAAACTCCGACGCGTTCTTTTCAAATGCTTCCCCGCCCTTTGGCGGATCCGCACGGCGGGTCTGATGGTCAAGCGTGCTCAACTCAACGTAAGCGCTGCAGCCGACCCGGTAGCTCGTATCAAACCTCTGCCACTCTGAATTCCTGCGGTTGACCACCGCGCGCTGAAAAATGCTGCCGTTATTTCCAAGGGGATAATTATCAGGGATAATTCTTAGCATGCCACCGTTGGAGGAGGCGAATCGAATACTCACGGACTTCGTGCGGAGCCTGAATTCAGGGGAAGCGGCGATCCCGCCAAGCGCTCCAAAGACAAGGCTTGAACCCGCACCCGCCGGCAAGATCGCCGTCAACGCGCGACCGCCCTCGCGAGCAACCCGGAAATCACCACGCTCGATAAACTGCACATCGGGGCCGTCCAGAAACCACGATGAAGACTGCGTGCTCAAGTCCCATGCCTGCTCGAAACCCACCGCATTCGCGGCCTTATTCGCGGCAATAATCTCAGCGACTTTTTGCCGGTAAGCGGGGGCGAATTTCGAGAACTCGACGGGCTCCAAAGTGGCAGCCTTCCACAAAAGAAACAGTGGGTGTGTTTCTTTGCGCACAACATCCGCGAACCTCGGCCTCGCCAACTGCGGTTCGAGCGCGCTGATCCGCACGGATAGATCTTTTGCCTCGGCGCGAAGTGTTGCAGCCCTGTCTTTCTCCGCCGCAGAAGCATCCGCGCTTGGAGCGACACCGTCGGACAATGGGCCGGCCCTGAAGGAAGCTGCAACTTGTTGCGCTGAAAGCGCCCGGTCGTAAATCCGCGCTTCATCGATGCGACCCTGGAAAAACCCGTTTCCAGCGCCGGTGTGTCGAAGCCCGATCAGCACACGCGAATCACCCTCGGTAAAAACTTGAATATCCGTTTTTTTGTAAGCCGCACCATACGGCTCTCCATTCCTGTAGACCGCGATCGTTCCGTCCATCGAGTAAGTCACCGCAATGTGCACGCGTTGATCCGGTTTGGATATTTCTTCAAGTCCATCGGGCTGCTGCGTCCGCTTGAAATTATTGCTTCCTGGCAGCCACTTTTTGGCAGCGCTTTCGCCGAAAACAACGGTGTCAAAAGCGTGCACATTGAGCCCTTCGACACCCAAGACGCCTCCTCCGCGCTGGCTG
This sequence comes from Chthoniobacteraceae bacterium, assembly GCA_044376395.1. Taxonomy (GTDB): domain Bacteria; phylum Verrucomicrobiota; class Verrucomicrobiia; order Chthoniobacterales; family Chthoniobacteraceae; genus Chth-196. The sequence continues at coordinate 16,271 of JBILKY010000009.1, forward strand.
AGGCTGTCAGTGTACAGCCATGCCTCCAGAGTTTTTTCAGATAGCTTCCGCGCGAGCGGCGCAGTCCGCAAAAAAGACTTCTGTCCGTCGAGAACAAGCGCCCCGCCCCGGACCACGGCGTCCCCCAGCAACTCAGACTGCAACCCTCCCATCAGATCCTGCGAGCCCAAAGAGAAAGTCCACAAGCTGATGGGAGCAGGAATATTTACCCGTTCCCCGGCGCCGAGGCTCTTCCACTGGAGGCTTGCGATCTCGCCCTCCACACGTGCCAACTGCTCCCGCAATTTTGCGACCTCCTCATTTTGGAGCGGACGCACCTTGTGCGCGACTAACTCTGGCAAGCGACGGAGTTCTGCAAGCCAAAGATCTGCCAATTCTTGGCGGATCCGCTCCTTGATCGCCAATAATTCAGCACGCCGATTGAGCCCGAGTCTCTGCGGCGAATCCGCGCACAACTGCGCTGGGCGAACTCCGCCGAAAACACCGTACATGGCGGTGTAATCGCGCTGGCTGACAGCATCAAACTTGTGGTCATGACAGCGCGCACAGCTGACGGTGAGCGCGAGAAACGACTTTGTGACGACGTCGATTTGATTGTCGACCGCCTTGATTTTGTCATCAAGCGTATCGACTGGTTGGAATCCGTGATCGACCATCCGCAGGTGTGCGGGCCCAATGCGCGACTCGTTGATTCCATCGGCTGAAATTCTTGGGTCCGGAATCAAATCCCCCGCGAGATGCTCGAGAACCAAACGATCAATCGGCACGTCGCCATTGATTGCGCGAATGAGGTAGTCTCTGTACTCGTAGGCATTCGGAATTTCGGGATCCCCTTCGCTGCCGTGCGAGTCAGCGTAACGCACCAGATCCATCCAGTGCCGCGCCCAGTGTTCGCCGAAAGCGAATGATTCCATCAACTGCCGCGCCCGATCCCGAACTGCTCTTGCGCGCTGCTCCGGATCGGAACCGCAGGCGAGGACAAAAGACTCCACCGCCTCCGGTTCCGGAGGGAGACCCGTCAACACGAAGTGTAGGCGCCTCACGATGACCTCGGGCGGCGCGATCGGATTCGCACTCAACCCCGCTTTGAGCATCGCGGCGTTCAGAAAGGCATCCACTGGATGAGCCAGCGCTGATGGTTCGGGCAACTTCGGCGGAGCCGGATCGGTGAGCGGCTGAAGTGACCACCATGACTTGCGTGCGGCCAAAAGCTCGCTCCACGTAACTTTTTGCGCGCCCGCAGAAGGCGCATTGTCGCGCGGATCGGGCGCTCCCATCGCGATCCACTGCCGGAACCGCTCGATGACCGAATCATCAAGCTTGGGCGCCTTGTCGGGCATTTTTAAATCGGGGATTTCATGCCGGATGGTCTGCAGCAAAAGACTTTCCTCTGGGTGCCCCGGCTTGAGCGCCGCGCCGGATTCGCCGCCTTTTTGCCACCCGGCTCTGGAGTCGAGGCGAAGACCCGCCTTGTGTTTCTCCGCTCCGTGACATTCGACGCATTCCGCCACAAGAACCGGCCGGATATGCTGCTCGAAGAAATCAAAGTCGGGCTGCGCTGACAGCGCGTTGTGCCAAGAAAAAAGCGCAATTCCGACCAGAAAGAACAAGCGCAAACAGCCCCGCGGCGGAGCGGATTGCAGCGGGTGTTTGAGGGGAGGTTTCATAACGGGCAGACAGCAGTCGACATCACAGCAGAAATTGAAGCGCCGCATTGGATGCGTGTTCACGGATCAAGTCTCCCCAGCACGCGAAGTTCGCCTCCGGAATTCGTGAGGACGGTCCCGCGATCGTCACCGCAGCAAACGCTTCGCCGCGCGAATCCAGAAGGGGCGCCGCGATGCAGTGAATCCCCTCGAAGTGCTCCGCTCTGTCGACAGCGAATCCCAGTGTCCGGACCTCTTCAAGTTCCGCAAGCAGCTGCTTTTTTGTCTTGATGGAATTGCGCGTGAAAGCAGTGAATTCGATCCGCTCCAGCGCATCCGCCAGTTTGTCATCTGGTAAAAACGCGAGCATCGCTTTTCCCGGAGCGCAGCAATGGGTCGGCGCATGACATCCGAGGTCGACCACGTATTTGAAGGGGTGAAGCGAAGGCAGCTGTTCAATGATCACGCACCGCGCTTCCGCGAGAACGCAGAGCTGGGTCGTCTCGCGGGTGTGCTCCAGAATGCTTCTCATGGAGGGAAGACACGCCTCGATGAGACTGCGCCCGCCGGAGTGGGGCTGCCCCAGCAGGAGGATCTTCTGGGTGACGTGAACGGTGCGGGCGGTGGGATGCCTGCGAACGTAGCCGAGGTGCTCCAGGGCCTGCACCAGTCGGTGGACTGCAGTCTGGGGTAGCTTGAGGACGGTCGAGAGCTCAGTCTGCAGGGCGCCATGAGGGCGAGTGGCAAGCGCTTCAAGCAGAGCGAGTCCTCGCTGAAGGGCCGGAGCATGGGAGGTTGACTGTATTTTCACTGGTGAAACCCGTTCCGTTAGCGAAAACAACCTTTCCCAGCGTGTGCCCTTAGAAAAAAACGCAAGGAATTTTAGTCCTGCGGCGGGCCCCGCCGATTCTGCGGATCACCAAAGGAAAAAGCGCCCGGACACGGATGTCGTGCCACGGGCGCTTCAACTGGATTTTAAGGGATTTGAAAACGCCTACAACGGTGAGCAGTCTGGATTGACCGGACTGCACGCTGTAGACGCTTGGCGCGACTTATGCGACCCACGCGACCGACGCGATAAGCGCATATATCATATGCGCCGTGAACGCTTTAGTAACGTCGACCGCCGCCACCGCCACCACCGCCGAACTTGCGTCCCCCGCCGCCTTCCTCACGAGGCCGCGCCTCGTTAACGGTCAGGTTCCGCCCGCCGACGCTCTTGCCACTGAACTGTGAAATTGCAGCCTGGGCTTCCGCATCGGAACCCATGGTTACGAATGCAAAGCCACGGGAATTGCCGGTTTCACGATCGATCATCAGCGACGCCTCGGTCACCGTACCCGCCTCTGAGAAGAGGTTTTTGAGCTCTGCTTCGGTGGTGTTGAAGGAGAGATTTCCGACGTATAATTTACTAGCCATAACTATATTGTGTTTACGCACTTCGAAACTTCTTGCCGTGGATTCCAGGAATCGGATTTGAATTGCCACAGGAAGAGTCTTGGCCGGAGCCAATCCGCAAACACTACTAGCTATCGACCTACAGCTTAAAGAGATCAAACTTGCGTTGTACACTCAAGCAGGGCTTGGGGATAACGCAACTCATTCCTGCGCGCCGCACCTGCTTCCACGCCGTGCGGCTCAGGCGAAAACTCCATAAAAGCGCACCCAGCATCCTCCACAGTAGGTCATTGCAAATGATGGCACCCGCATTTTCGGAAGGATGCCGGCGTAGGTTTCCATGAAGATTTCCAGCGTCAATCACGTCCCAGCGACAAACAACTTTGCAATCCGATCCCACTGCGGCGAGAAAGTCGTGCTCCCCACCGGCACGTGAATCACCCCCAAAAAACCAAGGCGAAAAACAGCAAGCCCCTGCTGTACCTCGGCGCGCTTCCATTGACTGCGCTGCTCCTCGCAGCGCTCGGATATCAGGGCTTTGACTCCCTTCCGTTAAAACAGCACCCGCGTACCGAGAGCGCATCGGATGGAAACAAGCGCGACTTCACTCGCGCCCCCGAGGAACTTTCACTCACAAGCTCAACGCAAATTGCAGCGCAACAAACCGAGATCGCACGGCTGAAGGAAGCGAACCGTGAAATCCCGAAGCTGCGCGAGGAGGTCGCGCGCCTCGCTGCTCAGCCCGCAAAATCGGCGCCGGCCCAGACGAAGGGTGAAACGGAGCCCCCAGAGGACGCATTCGAGACGGCAGTGAAGGAATTAGCCGTGCGCGCGGCCGAGCTCAATCGGCACGTGCAAAACACGCCGAACCTTGACATCCCCGAACTGCAACTGCTCGAGGAGGCTGACTGGCTTAGTGCGGCGAAAGGCGCGGATTTTGATACTCAGGAAGGGATTCGCAAGGCGCTTAGCAAGATTCGGCAGAAGGCTAAGACACAGTTCGCTGAACTGGCCACTGCCGCGTTCAATGACTACTACGCGGCGACCAAAGGGAGCGCACCGACGGATCCAGCACAACTGCTGCCCTACTTCAAAACACCCATCGACGCAGCGCTGCTGCAGCGCTACCAACTCGTGCCTTCAAGCACCGTGCCAAGTCTGATGGAAATCGGCCCGGTGCTGCTCAGTGAGAAGGGGCCTGTGGACCGGGAGTACGACACGCACTTTTATATCGGCATGAAGGGTGTCGCCTCTTTCGCACTGGGGCCCACAGGATCCAACGATCCAGATACCGCGTGGAAGACGCGCTGAATTGTGGGGGACGCGCGCTGGGTTGTGGGCGGCGCGGGAAACAACTCCCCTATCGGCGGGATTCGGAGGAATCCGTCGGTGAGCGACAGTGAGGAATCCGACGGACTATTTTGCGCCGATCTTGGACTTAAGTTCGTTGAGAAGATTCGGATTGAAGCCCGACCAGCGCTTGAGTTCGACTCCCGAGGGATCCAGAAGCACGATTGTGGGAAAACCTTCGGCGCGGAACTTTTTTTGGAGACTGGCGTTTTGCGCCTTTGTTTTTTGGTCCTGCGCTTTCCTTTGTGGAAAATCGAGCTTCACCAGAACGAGCTTCTGGGCGCTGAAAGCCTTGAAATCAGGCTTCTCTAAAACCTCTTTGTCCAGTTTGATGCACCAACCGCACCAATCCGATCCCGTAAAATCGAGAAGCATGTGTCGCTTTTGCGCCGCAGCCAGAGCCTTTGCCGCCTCGAAATCCTCAATCCAGCCACCCGAGACGGCTCCCTGCGGTTCGGCTGCTCTCAAGCTTGCAACAACTTGACCTGCTCCCTGAGCCGCCCCCTGCCCCGCTCCAAAGGCCGCATCGCCGACTTTGCCTGCCGAAGTAGCTTCGGCGGGGGCGTGAAGGGTTCCAAAAAGCAAGACGAGACCCACGAGTTCAACGAAAGGAATTACAGCTTTCATGATTTCCTTATACATCGGCGCAGACGTGAAATCAACGCGCGCCAACATTGCTCCGAAAAGACCAAGCATCACACGCAGTTTATTCCGCAGACCGCCAGCGATTGAGCACACTTTCGGAATCCCCAAACCACGCACGACCGGAGCAGGCGGCGCGCCTGCCCGTGAAATCCCGGTTGATCAAACCGCTTGGAATGTTCATGATACCAACATGTGGCCTTCAATTGCTTTGTTTTTGTTCATCGTGGCGTACCGCACCGCCCCTCTTTTCTTGCCTGAGGGTTCGTGGAACGCCGCGCTGAACATTTCGCCGGTCTCTGCGGTTGCGCTATGCGGGGCGGTTTATTTCAGGGGGCACACACGGTGGCTCGTGCCTTTTTCAAGCCTGTTCGCTGCTGATTTCCTCCTGAACACTTTCGCGTACCACGTTCCCGTTTTGAGCGGCGAGATGCTGGTGAGGTACTGCGCGGTAGCCGCCGTGTCGGCGCTCGGGTTCATGGTTCGCAAGCACGCAGAAAGCAAGGTTCGGATCCCGAGCCTGCTTCTTGCCAGTGCATTCGGCTCCTTCATCTTCTACATCACGACGAACACCGCAGCGTGGGCTGCAAATCCCGCCTATGCGCCGACTCTCGAAGGATTGCTCCAGTCTCTCACGAGCGGGCTTCCCGGTTATCCCTCAACCCTTTGGTTTTACCGTCAGACCTTGATCGGCGACATGCTCTTCACGCTGATCCTCGCCGCTAGCGTGACGCTTGCAAATAGTCGCGCTGTAGGCATCGAATTGAGCCCGTCGAAGACGGTCGCTTAACCGGAAGAACACGGGGGGAGGGATCGGCGACAGCGCCCATGCGACTGGGCGAACTGCAAGCACCCGGTTCATGCGGATCGCGGGAGGCTCTCTTGAGGTGAGAATCCGTTCCGATTAAGAGCGTCTTGCGCCAAACAAACGCCGCAGAAACGACCCTCCCTTCTCCTCCTGCTCGTCTTCTTCCTCTTCGGAGGTAGTCGCCCACACGGGATACGGAGCCGCACTGCCTTTCATCGCCTGCCAGAGGATCCGGTTCAGCACGCCCTCGGGAGCGCGGTCGATTTGTTTGAAGTTCATCTTTGCAGATCGAACAGCGTTTTCACGCAAGGCCCGGTCTTTGATGGCCTGCTTGGGTGGGTTCAGTTGATCTAGCGGAATTTGATTCGGCACAAGTTGGTAGGGTGACCAATCCGGGTGATCTTGAAAGCAATCCCACATGGGCGTTGCGGACGCGTCGAATTGGTTCATGGGTGGCAGGCCAAGCACTTGTTCGATAGTCCTCAGAATGCTGGTCGTGTTGTATTGGGTCGAAACCACCGCGCCGCGCTTTGTGTAAGCACTGATACAAAACGCCGTTGTACGGTAACCGCTCACATGATCCCACCCGTTCTGCGGGTCGTCCTCAATCGCGAGGATTAAGGTTTCCTTCCAGAACCGACTCTTGGAAACCGCTTCAACAATCCGGCCGAATGCGAGGTCGTTGTCGGCGACGCACGCCGCAGGAGTGGGAGTACCTGGGGAAGTACCGCTCGTGTGATCCTGTGGCAGACAGATGAAAGTCAGATTGGGCCACTCCCCTTTTTCTTCGCACCGCTTCAAGTCCTGAATGAAATAGTCTGCCCGGAATTGATCGGGCACGGACATATTCCAGCCCACGGTGTCCCTGGGGGTGTAGGGGTCCAGGGTTGGCACTGTGGCCTCGCATGCGAAAACCACATCGTCGCTTTCCTTCTTCCAAGTGCGGAAGCAGGACATGAAGTCCGGGTTCCCTTTTTTCGCAGGATCCCTCCATTGGACTCTGGGCGCTGCGAACTCGCCGAAGTTGCGCAGGGTCTTGTGGTGCTTGATCGCGTTGTCCCAAATAAAACCTGCGGGCGAATAAATCAGCGCGTCTTTTTCATCATCCCCCATCCCATCGGGATAGCTTCGAGGAAAACCGGCGAAGGATTTCTCCATGAACGCCGTGGCGAAGGCCGTGGTGCACCACTGGTGACCGTCTGCGCTAAGGATTCCGGAGCAGTAGGTGTTGTCCAGAAGCACGAAATCACGCGCAATTTTGTGCAGGTTCGGAGTCACCGACTCGCCGAAAATGCAAAGTTCTGGCATGCCATTTCCCCTGGGATCGTCACCGAGCACCTGATCGTAAGTTCGGTTCTCTTTGATGATGTACACGACATGTTTAAAGACGCTGGGTTCACCAACTCTTTCCGGCACCGGGCGCGGCGCCACGTTTTGTCGCGCTGGAAGCCTCGAAGCGGTGATGGCTTCAGCGCGGAGATTTCTTGAAACAACCTCCGACAATCCACCCAGTTCTTTTTTGGATGGAATAGGGACCAACGAGAGAGAGCCGTTGTAGTGATGTGAATTGAAGCCCTGAACTTTCTGCGGTCCCTCCTTGGTCTTGGTTGGCAGTCCCTTGATGTTCGCGACAATCAGCTGCTTGTGGGATTTGTCAAAAAGGAGTGCGCCCGGAAACCATCCTACCGGAATCAAGCCCGAGAGACGTGATGCCCTTTCCGCTGGATGAAATTCGATCACCGCGACCGCGTTCTGCGAGCCGTTCGCAGAATATAACACTCGCCCGTCCGGGGCAAACGCGAGCGCGTTTGGCGAGGCCCCGAGAAGTTCGGCCGCATTGCGGCGAGCCCAGATCGTTTCAACAACCGTGTCCGAACCCGAGTCAATGACAGTCAGCGTGTCGGAGCCCGCATTCGCGCATACGACATGCTTTCCATCCGGCGAAAGAACCATCGCAGATGGATGCAATCCGGCGGGGATCTCGCGCACATCCGAGGCGCCATTTTCCCGCAAATCAACCACGCTCACGGATCCCTCGAGGGCGATATGCCGGACCGGATCCACGCGCACTTCGGTTCCACGCCCGGCAGGTCCGGTTAATTCTCCTGGCTTGGGCCGGCTACCGCCCCAGTTGCTCACATAAGCTTTGTGCCCGGCTAGCACAACTTCCGTGGGGGCGACCCCCACCGGAAACACGCGCAGAACAGCGCCCGTGGTTGCGTCTAATTCAAGCAGTTGGTTACTAAGATTGCCGCACACCAACAGGCGGCTTCCCTTTTCCCAGAAGGCGATTCCCGCCGGTATCTCCTCCTTGCGCCGGGGAGCGCGGGCTTCCGGCAAACTGATCGAATGCGACGGTTTTAACGACCCATCCGCGGCAACCGCAAAAACCTTGATGCTTCCCTTGACGTTACTGAGAAAAACCCACTTGCCATCCGCGGAGTATTTCAAGCCTGCGTAACTCGCGAGCCCCTTCTTGTCCGGCTCAAGGATGTTGCTTGAAGCTTGCTGAGGGGCGGGTTCGTTCTGTTTCTCCGCGGGCAAAGCCACGCGTTGCAGGATTTCACCCGTGACAGTATCAAGCGCAAGCAATTCGCTGGTTTTTCCGGAGACAAGAACACGCCTGCCGTCCGGCGAGAGCGCGAGCACCTGGGGCCGCAGCCCGGTAAGTTCAATGAGCCTGCCGTAGGGCGTGATGGTCTGATTGACAGGAGTCACGGACCGCGCCCCATCCTTTGGCCCCACGGTCTCCGTGTCGCTGGAGATTGCCTGAGAGGCCAGTTTGGGACTTTGGGCCTGCGCAAAGACTGAATGCGAGACTAGGCCAACTGCACAAGCGGCGATCAACGTGGTGTTCTTTGTAGCATTCATGAATAGCTCATTCTTTTCGGGAGACGCACCAGCCGTGCGCTCAGCTTTTGTTTAACGATAAACGGGCTCAGGTTTCCTTAAGTGCACAAAAAACGGACGAGCTGGATCCGCGCTGAAATCGCCCCCATTCAATTCGCAGGAGGCCTGTATGCGCCTGCCATGTCTCTTTGCAATTCCGCTACCAACTCGGGATGCGCGGCGGCGACGTTCTTCGATTCCGCCGCATCCTCCGAAAGATTAAACAGCTGGATCTCGAGCTGCGCAGTCTTGCCTGCCGCACTTTTCTTCGAGTGCCCGCCGGTGTTGAGATGGATGAGTTTCCACGGCCACTTCAACACAGCTGCCTTTCCCCCCTGCTCATCAAAGGACCAGTAGAGAAACGGATGCTGCCGCTGTTTCCCTGCACTCAAAAGCGTCGGTACTAGTGAAATGCCATCGCACTCCCCGGAGACGGACGCACCCGCAAGCTCCGCAACGGTTGGAAGAAAATCTTGAAACCCGCTCAGATGCTCACTCACGCTCGCAGCTTTCACCTTGAGCGGCCATCGCACGATGAAGGGCACGCGAATACCACCGTCGGTCATCGAGCGTTTGATGCCATTCAATCCGCCATTTGAGCGGAAAAAATCTGCGTCGTGGAGCCCCTCGGCATGCGGACCATTGTCGCTTGAAAACATGATAACGGTGTTTTCATCCATCCCGAGTTTTTTAACCGCCGCAGCAACAGCGCCCACCTCCCCATCGACGAAGCGCATGAACTGCGCGAAACCCTTTTCAACGTCAGGCCAGTCTTTTTTCGCAAACTCACCGTAGTCGGGGCACTCCAACCCATGGCCAAGCGGTGAATTTTTCCCAGCCTCGTTATTTGCATGCGGAAGATTCAACGCGTAGTAGAGGAAGAACGGCTTGGTGCTTTCCTTGCGGGCAAGCAAGAAATTCTGCACTTGTTCGGCGACCAAGGCCGGAGCCCATTGCTTGCGACCCTCGAGCGTTGCGACTCCCTTTCCCTCGTGTCCCCCCTTGCCAGAATCAGGAATTTGGATGTTCTGCAGCGGAACGCGCTCTCCGTTGCGCAACAGGAAAGCGGGATAAAAGTTGTGTGCGTGACTGGTGTCGACGTAACCGAAGAACTCGTCAAACCCCTTCACCTTCGGGTCGTTTTCAGATTTTGGTTTGCCCAATCCGTACTTGCCAAAACAAGCCGTCGCGTAACCCGCCTGTTTCAGCAGTTTCGGCACGGTCAAATCATCGTCGGGAAGAACCCAGTCGCCGTTGCCACGAATCCGCCCGTGTCCGGTGTGAATGCCCGTCATGAGGACACCCCGTGAGGGGGCGCAAACCGTGTTTCCCGCGTAATGGCGCGTAAACCGCATGCCCTCCGCCGCAAGGCGGTCGATGTTCGGCGTGCTGAGCGTGGTTTGTCCGTAACAGCTCAGATCCCCGAATCCAAGATCGTCCGCTAAGATGTAAATGATGTTGGGATGGCTCGCATCAGCCCCAAGGACACGACCCGCAAAAAGAACGGCAATAAACAGAGCGGAAAACTTCATCATGGCGAGGCTTTGATTTTTAGATGCGACTAGAGGGCGCGGCCGGGGTGGCTACGTACATTCAAGAGTGTCCGGATACGCCCGCACCACGTCCGATTACTCAGCTTTTTGTTTAATCTCAGGCGGCGGCGGGTCGAAGTCATCGATGCTGATCCCGTGGCCTTTTTTAGGCGCAGGCCCGAGTCCATTTTTGATGAATCGACTGTAAAAATCCCGGTCCGCGTTTGCGTAGGGGTGCGCCTCTATTTCTTGACCTTTGCCCAAAACCCGCGGGTCCTGCTGAGCCTTTAGTTCCGCCATGAGTTGCTTGCTAAGAGCCGCCTTCAACGCGGAATACTCCGGTTTGCCCGAGAGGTTCTGTACGCAATCCGGATCATTCTTGAGATCAAACAACTCGTCCGAACCACGCCTCCCAAAACACAGCGCCCAAAATGGGTCGGCCGGATTTTGACGGTGCGCGTGGATGATCGTGGTTTTGGTCGGACTGGAGTCACAGTCCCGATAGCCTGTCTCTGGATTACCGGTAGGCCAGCGGTCTGCCTCAAAGTTGTGGGAGTAAATCAGCCCGCCCTTCACGATCGAGCGGACGGGATAGCCCTCGTCGTTGGGGCGCCCCACGTCGTTGCGCTCGCGTCCAAGGATGACGTGATCCCGCGTGGGGTCCACCTGTCCGGTCCGCTCAGATTTGAGAACGTTCATCAAGCTACGTCCCGTGGCGGGCGCCATTCCGAATTTGCCCCAGGAAACTTGGGCAACGTCTGCAATCGTCGGTGCATAATCAATGAAACTGACAAAATCATCGACCGTTCTTCCAGCCTTTGGAATGCCTGCGGGCCAACGAATCGCGAGCGGCAGGTGATTGGCGATTTCATAATCCTGCCCCTTCGCACGAGGAAACGGCATTCCGTTGTCCGAAGTCACAAGCACGAACGTGTTATCGAGTTCCCCCCGCGCCTCCAGCCTTTCGAGCATCTTCCCAAGGCTGCGATCGAAATGCTCCACCTCAAAAGCGTAATCGAGCATGTCGTTGCGGACTTCCTCAGTGTCCGGCCAGAACGCTGGAACGCGATCGATGTCCGCGAGACGCTTGCCGCCCTTTGCCACTCCCGATCCATATTCGTAATTCCGGTGCGGCTCGAGTCCTCCGTACCAAAAGCACCAGGGCTGCCCGGCGGGAGCCGCATTGAGGAAATCCTCGAAATTCGCCGAGTAATCGTTGTTGCTCATTGCCGAGGTAGGCGAGGGGGTCTGTTTTTTATTAAAAGGGCGTCCCGCCATTTCTCGCGGGTTGCCATTAATGTCCTTCGCCTCACCCGGTCCCCAGCCCTTGCCCACCATGCCCACGAAATAACCGTTCTCCGCGAGCGCTTCGGGGAAGGTCTTGTATGCCGCTGGAAAAACAGGCACGTGATTGGCCGCAGCCTCCAACTGCCAAGGGTTGCGACCCGTGAGGATGCTTGAGCGCGATGGTGAACATTTCGCATTCGGGGTGTAGGTCCGGGTGAACAGCACGCCTTCCCTCGCAACGCGATCGAAGCTAGGGGTGGAGACCCACCGGCAGCCATGGATGCTGGCGTGTCCAAAAGACCAGTCGTCAGCAATGGCGAAGAGGATGTTCGGCCGCTTCGGGTCTTTTGCGTGAGCAAAGCAAGGCGCTAGGAACAAAACGGCGCAGGCGAAAATACGAGACAGGCGGTGAGGATGCATAGGGGGGAAACAAATCTCGGGTCCGCAGAGACTCCGCGGTCCATGGCCTGGGACTGGTTGAATCAAGGCCGGACTCTGGACTCCGCGGGAACGGAATTCCCGAGTATTTCAGAAACTTTCTGCGGATCTAGCAAGAATCCGGCGGGCACCTGCTGGATCTTCGATCCGGCGAACCCGCCTTCCGAGTTTGATCGGTGCGCTCTGGAGCGATGAATTTTGAAAAGAAGTCCGAATAAAGCTGCGAGATTGCGGTTGGATTTGGGGCGGCCTACCCTCAACCTTCAAAAGCATCCACTCAGCCATTCCCCACCCCATCATGAAGGTCTTTTTCCTCGTCCCCGCGCTCGCCTGGTTTGGTATTGCGTCCTCCCTCGCTCAATCCAGCAGTGCGAGGCTCTCAGAGGTTTCAAAGCTGGACCCTGCAATGGCGGCGAGCAAGGCCACCTCTGAATCCGTACAATGGCACGATGTGACCAAGTGGGGCGTGGAGGGTCGCGAATGGACCGAGCGCGAACGTTTGCGTTATTTTGACCGGTTGCCAGCGGAGGCTGAAAAGACGGTTACTTCGGCGGTGTGGAAGCTCAGCAGGGACAGCGCAGGCATGATGGTGCGTTTCAAAACCGATGCAACCTCGCTGCACGTGCACTACAAGCTCTCGAAGGAGCTCCTCGCCATGCCGCACATGCCGGCAACCGGAGTGAGCGGCGTCGACATCTACGCGCGCGACGATTCCGGAAAATGGCGCTGGGTGATGGTTACAAAGCCCGCTGCGCAGGAGGTTCAGGTAGAGGTGATCAAAGGACTCGCGCTAGGAAGCAGGGAGTACGCGGCGTACCTGCCTCTTTACAACGGGGTCGAACTCCTTGAGATCGGCGTGCCAAAGGGCTTTCAGTTCGAGGGGCTTGCGCCGCGCTCCAAACCAGTGGTCTTCTACGGCACATCGATCACGCACGGGGCCTGTGCAAGCCGCCCGGGCATGGTTCACACCGCGATCCTCGGCAGGCGACTGGACATGCCTGTGGTGAACTTGGGTTTCTCGGGGAACGGTCGGATGGACTCGGCCGTCGGGGATTTTCTAGGCCGCATCGACGCTTCCGCATTCGTGATTGACTGCCTACCCAACATGGGGCCGGTGGACGTCACCGCGAAATGCGTCCCGTTAATCCATCAACTACGGGCAGCGAAACCTTCAACGCCAATCATCCTCGTAGAGGACCGGCGCTTCACCAACGATTGGATCACACCGGCGAAGGCGAAGTTTCACGATGACAACCACGCGGCCTTGAAAGAGGCGTGGGAAACGCTGCGAAAAGAGGGCGTGCCGAACCTTTACTACGTCTCCGGCGATGCGCTTTACGGGACCGACTCAGAGGGCGCGACGGATGCATCTCACGCGAACGATCTCGGATTCATGCGACAAGCTGACATTTTTGAGCCTGTCCTCCGCCGGGCACTCGGAAAGTAAGGCGCGATTCCCTCCCTGCACGCTAACCCAGAGTCGAATCCGCCCCAGTCACGCGGAAAATCAACTGGCGGCTTCTCGCAGGAACCTCGGCCTGTGGCCCGAACAAGTCGTCCACACCCGCAAGGACAAGCGCGCGCTTTGCGCTACCACGAAACCTGCCACTCGCAAAGTGAACGCCCTTGCGAAAGCATTCTTTTCGAAACTTCAAGAGCCAGATAACCCCCGCCGTATCGAGATACTCGCTGGAGGCGGCGTCAAGAAACACGGACTCAGGACGCCTTGCCATGCCCCGTTGAACCGTCCGCCTCCACCGCAAAAGCGTTGAAACACAACACTCAGCCGGCATGCGCAACACAAGATGTTCCCCGTTGAAGCGCAAGCCTCCGATGGCACGGCCGCTCAGCAGCTGCCCGACCCTTGCTTGGGCATGACTTTGGTTTGCTTGCAGCTCCAAATAACCGGCCAATCGCGCCTCCACCAACAACTGCCGAAGAATTGGCGTGGCCCCATACAACACCAACCGACCACCTCTGCGCCGAAGCCGTGCAGCCACGGCGACAATCCGGCCGAGATCCTCGCTGCTAAGCCACTCCCGCTCCGCCATCGAGAGTTGGATAAATCTTCCCCTGCCCAGCAAACCGCACTCAGCCATCCCAAGGTCTAAAGCCGATTCACCAACTTGACTCAACCGGGGCGAGTGCCAGTACATCCTTCGGGTTCGATTGAGAGTGCGAACCAGAAAAACGAGATTTTCAGCGTATCTTCGAAACAACCGCCGCGGATGACTCGCAAGCCTCCACAGCCACTCAAACCCGCACCTCTGGAACACAGCCGGCGCGCGCTTTTGAACACCGGCTATGAAGTCGAACGTCCCACCCACACCGATCGCAAGCGGAATCCCCCAGCTGCGAAAATGCAGGTTGATGAATTTCTCCTGCTTTGGCGCACCGAAAGCGACAAGCAGCAAATCAGGCTTCGCAAGCCGCAGGCGCCGCAGGATCTCGCCGTGGTTCATCTCAATCAGTCCGGTCACCGGCGGAGCATACGTTCCACATATCTTAAGGCCGGGATTGTGCCCCCTCAAAACGTCTGCAACCTTCTCGGCAACTCCCTCGGCGCCGCCTAGAAGAAAAATCTTCAGCCCCTCACGGGCGCATTCGCTCGCGAGCATCGGCACAAGATCGCTTCCCGTCACGCGCTGCCGCAAACTAGGTCCAAACAACCCTGAGGTTCGCACCAAAGGATCCCCGTCCGCCGTCACAAGATCCGCCTCGAGAAGGATCCTCTGCATCTCAGGATCCCGCCGCGCCTGCATCACAAAATCGAGATTCACCGTCGCGATATACGACGGTGGCCCGCTCCTGATCCGCGATACCGCCCATTTCACGGCCTCCTTGAAGGTCACATCATGAA